>NZ_JBQHVP010000012.1:0-149913 GCF_052064435.1 Blautia sp. HCP3S3_B11 | reverse complement strand
AAAAAAAGAGTTATCGTAAATTTTGACGGTTATTCTCTGCTGAAAACTACCATTGGCCTTTGGTTTTACGATAACTCTATATTTACGATAACCTCGATAATGTTGAATTATAGATTATCCAAACTGATCCATCCATTCCGCTCCCCGGCATAAGATTTGAGCAATCCCCACTTGGAAGCCCCTTTTCCATCCGCCTCATCAACGATCGTAAATGCACCTACTCCCGTATACTTGCCCCACTTAGCGTAATTCGTGCCTGGACCTTTCCGGATATTCAGATCACTGATATTGACTCTCACCATATAAGGTTGAAATCCATCAGGCACCGGCTTCACAGCAGCAGCCACTACATCATACTTTGTCAGCTCATACCGCTCTATAATGCTGCACAGCTTCTCCACATAAGTACTGGAAGTCGCATACCCACCATCCTTGATGATCTGTACTGCCTTCCTGTAATCCCTGCAGCCTTTCAGCCCATCATACCGTTTCTTACTTCCATTCATGGCACCAAGCAGATATGCTGAATGATCCGCCACGGAATCCTCCACGCAAGGATATTTTCTGAAATCCGCTGTGATGGTATAAAGATTCCCCTTGCCATCATCCTCTTTGGTCTGTTTTGTATATTTGCTCTTTCCGTCCCAGGAACTACCTCTCCATGTATTTCCTGACAAACCGCACTTCATACCAAAGCAATTATTGGCCTTCTGTGCCAGCTCTGACTTTCCATATCCGCTCTCCAGAATACACTGTGCTGCAGAAACAGATGCCAGAATCCCTGACTTCTTCATATCCTCAGCACAGATTTTTCCAATTCTTTCCGCCGCATCCTTCTCCGAAAGTCCAGCAAATACAGATGCCTGCAAACCTGCCTTTCCATCAGCATCCTCTTTCCCAGAGCCACCACCAAGTTCCTTCGTCACCTTCTCTGCCAGTTCTCCCATCCTCGCATACAGCCAGTTCCCCGGACAGCTTTTATTGGCAAACCACCGATGCACCGTCAGTACCATCTCATCCGCCTTCGGCTGATAATTCAAAGTCTTATTCTTATCCCCGAACCAGATCAGTTTCCTCTTCCCGTTCCTTCTGCAGATATCCACGCAAAGCACGATCAGCTTCTGATACACCACATCCCGGAATGCATACGGCTCCTTCGTATCGGATGCACACTCAATCGTCACCGCCCTCTGATCATTCGCATTACTGGAAGAACACCAGGATCTGTTCTTCTCTTCCACATAAAGCCCCACACGTCCGTCCCGGTCAATACCATAATTACTGGAAGACTGTGTGGATCTCTGGGAGAACCAGTCTCCCAGACCCTCAGCCGTACACTGCCCCACCACACAATGAGGCGTGATCCGGTCAATTCCATGTGTTCTCTGTCCGGAATGATTCGGACTCAGCTTCGTATAGGCCACCAGGCCGCTGTTCGTATATCCCATCACTCATCATCCTCCTTTTCGATCTCCTTATCCCCTTTGCTATGCAGCTGCTCCAGCACCGCTTTCATTTTTTCCGGCACCGGCAATCCAAGCCTTGCCGCATTTTCCAGAATGGACACACCTTCATTGGACACATAGAAAAAGATCACCGCCGTACGCAAAATACATCCTTCTCCGATCACCTGCACATCCAGAATGTTGGCAATGCCTACAAGCAGAAAAATGAGCACCTTCCTGCAAATGCCTCGAAAGCCCACCTCACTGGACAGCTTCTGATCACTGATAGCACACATGACTCCCGTGATATAATCCACCACTACAAAAGCCAGCAATGCAAAAAGCAACCCGTCACAGCCACCAAGGAAATATCCAAGCCATCCACCCACTGCCGTAAAAATCATCTGAATAAAGTTCCAAAATTCTTTCATTGCAATTCCTCCCATGCAATAAATAAGGCAGCTCCCATCACGAGAACTGCCGCCTAAAAGTTACTATCTCCAATGCCGTGTTTCACCACAGCCTCAGATTCTTATGAAATTGTCCGGTCACATCAGCTTTCCTCTGTCAGCGTATACGTGATCTTCATGGTTTTATCCGTATTCTTCACCACCGCCGAAGAAAGGTTATTGATACTTGCCAAATATGGTGTCAGCAAATAAGCACACCGGTGCTCATTGCCATAACTGCCGCCCCACATGAAAACAAAATTCTTATACTGAAACAATGGTGTTGCAATCGCTTCAAACCGCTCACTTCCCTGTGTCTTGATAACCTTATCATCCACAGTAATGATAAAATCCTTAGCCAGAATTATATCTCCCAACACCGTCAGAAATAGCCCAGACGTACCAGACTTACCCATGGACGCACACTTTGAAGTAAATCCCAACTCAATCAGACTTACATCTGACGGATTTCCCAGATTGATCTTATAAACACCCTTCTTATTGTTGGCAAAGACATACAGGTACCCGTTCCGAATGCAACTCTTCACATATCGTTCCGGGTAAGTGTCTTCCTTATCCCTCTGTCCAACCTCCAGAAGCTTTGCATTGGACAACGTCCATTCACCCTCCGTAAAGGAATAATCCGTCTTGGAAATCTTGATCCACAGCATCTTTGCACTGCCAGAAGAATTTGCTTCATTGGAAAAACCGTACCAGTAACCATCCTTGTCATCCAAGAACTCCCCGTACTTTGTATAATCTCCTTTAAAGGTAAAGGTTGTTGTCAACGTCTTTGTTTCCAACACCTGATAAGTAGTATCGTCCAAGCGTTCATTCAGACCAATGTTGAAAATCGGCAAACGCATCTTTGTAATCGTTACACTGGACTCTCCGAAGGTAATGCTATAAGCCAGATTCTTTTCAAAATCCACCTCCACCATTTCAAACAATACCATCTGCTTCGCCTTAGCAATGTCACCGATGTCCACCTTCTTCAGAAGCATAAATGGACTGGCATCTCCCACCGCACTGCCAAAAGCATTTTCACCGCCTTTTGCACTTGTAAGACACACCGACGCAATGGTTCCATTTCCCTGAGAAGGCGTAAACTCCCACACAAACTTATATCCATTATCCAGCTTCTTGCTCTCCGTCTGGTTTAGGCTTCCTCTTGCCGTATTCGCTGTAGAATTGACATTATTGGAAGCATAAGCCACCGGCGGATTCTTCCCCTGTTCATAAATGTGATCCGCCTTTTCCTCCAGTGTCGTAGGATATAGCAGAATCCCACCAATCATATGCGGACAGATCGGTAGCAAGGAACCATTCCAAAGCACCGCATCATCGTATTCCCCACTGGCCTTAAGATAAATCCCCATAGGATTCATCCCCAGAATGTTATTCACCGACTCCGTAATCATGTTGGTCTCGTGGATTGTCTCCACAGCCCCGGTGTTCACATCCGTCAGTTCCATGACCATATCACCTTTTAACTTCATCCTATCCCTCCATTTCTATCGGACTGCAGAAGCCCTCGATTGCCGTCTTGCCAGGCATCCTATCAGAATAGCTTCTCTGCACCAGTTCCATCGTTTCTGTCTTAATTGTTTCTGAAAATACCTTGGTTTTCAGCCCATTGCCAATGCCAAACAGCTTCGTAGAATCCTCAATTGTAAGCTTACCATCCCAGGCTTCCTCAGCCGCCATGGCCTGACCTGTGATGGAAGCAATACAGTCTCCCACATCCACCGTGCCGGTACCGCCCTCCATCCAGAGATACACATTAAAAGTATTGGTGTAATTGGCAATGATCTTCTCAATGGGATAATACAGCGACAAAATATGCTTTCCTGAATGCCAGGTCTCCACCGGATAATGGGCTGTGATTTCCTCATCATTTAACTCAAACACCACATGACAAACAGCCTGCCCATCATCTATCCAAGTCACTGGAAGGCTCACAGCCACCGTAACTTCAGTAGCAGGATCTGTGACACCGGAATCAGATCCACCGCTCGATTCAGAACCCGTATCAGCACCAGATTCACCCGATTCACCTTCAGGCGAACTTCTTGGAAATGAAATCACCACATCCCCTTCTGCCTTCGCACCCTGTGCAACCGGATCCGCCGCCACATTCACCACAATCTGTCCGAAGAACTGCATGTGGTTTTCCTCAGAACTCGCAAACTGAATACTGATGATTTTCAGCTTCGTCTGTGCAATCTGGCAGAGCATGGCATTGGTAAAGGTATGAATGCCGATCTTTCCATTCTGAGCCGTATCTTCAATCTGATTGATGAGTCCCGAAATATTCTTGTCATTCTTCGACTTTGCCTGTGCCAGCCTCGGATTCTTGCCCACACATTTCAGGCTCTGCTTCCCACCAATCTTTTGCTGAATGGAAGTAATGCATGTGATCTGATTCTCATCCGCCTGGCCACCAGAAAACCGAAGTACATCTCCCAGATCCAGTGCCGGATTTCCAATGGTATCAGAATCATATGGCACATACTGGATCACTGAAATATCCGACAGAATATTCCTGCAAAGCTTCTCTCTGGTTTCATCCAGACCAAACTGCAACAACGGATTCACACCCAGATTCATGGTCAACCCATCATCTGTTTCCAGAGCATAATACTCAGCCATCTGCGTCCGTTTGTTCGTTGAACTGACCGCCGTGTATCTTGTAATAAAATCAGAAAAACTGGACGAAAACCTGTGCTTTTGCTCCAACTCCATCACTGATACCGTGCCATACTTTCTTAATTCCAGTTTTCCAGATCTGTTGATAATAAAAAAGCCTCCAAGGACCTGTGCCACATAAAACAGCACGTCCCTGCAGGTTTCAATATCATTTTCCGTATAAACCGAAAGCATCTCACTGCCATTCGGCATAGCATCAATCTCATCCTTGGTATTGGCCAGTTCCACCTTACAGGCCTTGCAGCACAAAGCCAGAAAGTCATATGCCGTACCCACCGTTTCAAATCCATTGAAGCTCTTATCAAACCGGAGCATGTAATCATACCCCTTCAATTCTAGGCATTTCGCCGTCCGGTTCGCCTCACTGATCTCAAAGATTCCCATGGGTACTTCTTCCTCAGATCCGTCAGGCAACTTCAGATGAAAGGCCAATGTCAATTCCGCATCCTCCAGCGTGTACCGGTCAATATCCGAAAACAGCGTGATTCCAGCCTCAGCCGCATACACCGTACCAAGTTCCATCTCTGTACTACCGCAACACTGCCTGGTAATATATCCGGAACCCTTCATGATATCTGCCGCACCAAACTCATGTGTCACCCCCGCCTTCGTCTTCAGTTTACCTGTCCAGTAATAATTCCTCGTGTTACTCTGAATTGCCTTCAAAAAGGCATCCGAAACCGGATACATCGCCTCACCTCCCATCAAAAAAGCACCAGCCAACTTAATGACTGATGCCTTAAGAATCATGTATTAGTCTTTTATATCCTCATTCATATGGTTGTAATTTTCCACCTCAAACCACATGTAATCTTCCTTGATAAATGCCTTCAGTATTGCAAGATTTCCATCTGCCCAATAATTTGTAGATCGTTTGTCAATCAGTTTTAGTTCATCAAATTCAGCCTCATAGATAACCCCACAATAATACTGAGTATCCGGTCTGATGCTGTAATAATCATGCATCTTTGTGACATCTCTCTTTACAGCATCCAGAACATTCTGGCTGTTACCACCTACAAATTTAAGTTCCACAAGAGCAAGAATATTTTCTACCTTGTCACGAAAATCCTTCGTTTCCTTTTCAAAATCCACCTTTACGATGGCAAGATCAGCACGGTATTTCAAATCCTGAACATAAAATTCCGGGTAAATACGAATATCATATTTCTTCTGCAGAAAGGACAGCTTTCTTCTAAGATGATAATACAACGCACATTTTAGAGAATCCTCTCTCAAAAGATAATAGTCATCATAATCATCAAGCAGATTGCTATTCCAAACCTTCTTTATCGTTCGGTCGATAAAACAAACGATTTCCTTTTCCTGATCTTCTCCATCCAGTGCATCAATATAAGCTTCCGGATATTTATCTAGCAGACGTCGCCTGACAACTGTCAAATATTCTTTGTCCATACTGTTAATCACATCCGGAGAAGGATCCATTAATTCCTGATTCAAGTGATCCTTTTGGCTTTCGTAGTTCTTTATACTCTTTTTGAGTTCATTTCTGGTCTTAAGCAATTTCTCAAAATCATAGTCACGAATGCTTTCCAGAAATTCTTCCGGCGAACACATCATTTGAGATTCCCCCTCGTATACGTATTTACAGGCTACAAATGGTAACCTATGTAAACAGTATAACATCTATATGAAAACGAGTCATCACATTTCCCTCAGAGTAAAATTCACCGTCCACAGTCCTTTATAGCTAGTATCTTTTTTCAACTTTGCCTTGAAACCCTCCACATACATCTCCGTCTGCTTCAGTTCCAGAAATTCCGTATCAAAATATTTCACCGTCAGCTTATCTCTTTTCGCCCAGGCTGCCATCTTTTTCAACCACTTGGCTGTCACAGAAAAGCTGACTGGAATGCTGACCACTCCATGTCTTACCACATCTCTCTGAGTAGTTCCTGCCTCTGTTTCTCCACCAGAATCTGCTTCTACATCCGCATATTCCACATCATAGGAATCCGGCAAAGGCAGGTCATCCCCATTGATATTCAAATACTGAAAAAATGCCATCTTACCTGCCTCCACTTCTTAGATTCATTCTCTGTTGTGCCGTCACAATCACCTCATCCAGCATCTGGTTTCCCAGATAAACTGGAATCACGATATCCCCGCTTGATTCACTCTGACCGGCCAATGTTTCCTTTAATGCTGCCGTAATCCCAGAAATCAGATCCGCACTGTTTCCGGATTTGCCAATGGTCATCGCACCGCCATCAGCCATCGCAAGCTGGGGATTCACCACCATGTCAGCCGCCACGCCATTCACGGCATCCGCAACCATGCCCTTGCTCTTCTCAATGCCTCTGACCAGTCCTGCCATAAAATCCGGCATCCAGCTCTCATACTCTGTCAGAGGTCCTTCATCCGGTACCGAGAAATGCAGATAAGACCGGATCGTATTTGCCACATCACTGACCGCACCAGCAATTTTACCGATGCAAGACCGGATACCATTCACAATTCCATTGATGATATCGGCTCCCCAGCTAAAAGCAGAGGAAGCCAGATTCTTAATGAAATTCACTGCATTATCAAAGCCACTCTTGATGGTATTGTAAATGCCACTGACCGTTGTCCTAATGCCATTCCACATGGTAGAAAATGCCGTAGACACCGCTGTCTTGATTCCATTCACCACCGTGCTGATGGTAGTCTTAATATTGTTCCAAATCGTTGTAATGGTATTCTTGATGCCATTAACCACAGTCGTAATCACCGACTTTATTGCATTCCAGATGGTTGTAAAGACCGTCTGAATTGCCGTAAGCACGGTAGTAATCACCGTCTTGATCGTATTCCATGCAGTCGTCAGGAAGGTACTGATTGCCGTCACCACCGTAGTTACGACCGTCTTGATGCCGTTCCAAATCGTTGTAAAGAATCCGGAAATCGCATTCCACACCGTCTCAGCAACAGACTTAATGCCATTCCACATGGTACTCAGGAAATTGCTAATGGCTGTCACTACCGTGTTAAAAGTACTCTTGATTCCTTCCCACAATCCGGTGAAGAAATTTGCGATGCCATTCCAAACTGTTTCCGCCGTAGACTTGATAGCCTCCCAGGCTGCCGAAAAGAATTCCTTCAATCCTTCCCATACCGCAATCGCGATTTCCTTCACATTCTCCCAGAGATCAATCCAAAACTGCCTAAATTCATCACAGTTGTTCCAGAGATAAATAAACGCCGCCACCAGAGCTGCAATCGCCGCAATGATTAGCACAATGGGATTTGCCAGCATGGTTGCATTCAGTGCTGCAAAAGCACCCTTCACCGTATTGATCACACCGGCAACCTTTGGCACAATGGTCATAATCGTACCAACCGCCGTAATCAACTTGCCCACCACAATCAGTACCGGACCCAGCACCGCTACAATCAGACCGATGGTAACAATGGTTTCCTTCACTCCGTCTGGCAGACTGTTCAGCACGTCCACAAAGCTCTGTACCCAGCCCACAATCTTCTTGATTGCTGGCATCAGGATCTCTCCAAAAGAAATGGCCAGCTCCTGCAACTGAGATTTCAGTATCGTAAGCTGACCTTGTAAATTATTATTCATGGTATCTGCCATGTTCTTGGCAGAACCATCACAGTTATCTATGGCTCCAGAGAGCTTGGCAATATCTCCCTCCCCAGCATTCATCAATGCCAGAAATCCCGACATGGCATTTTTTCCAACCAGAGATTCAGCCGCCGCTGCTTTCTCCGATTCTGTCAAACCACCAAAAGCTGTCCGGCAGTCTGCCAGGATATCCGATAAGTCCCTCATGGATCCATCTGCATTTGTGGTTGCCACCGTAACTTCTCCGATAGAAGAACCACAGATCTTCACATCCCCGGAAAGATTTGTCATGATGGTTCTAAGAGAAGTACCAGCCTGAGTGGATTTAATACCAGCATTTGCCATAAGCCCAATTGCCTCAGCCGTATCCTCCACCGAGAATCCCAGGGATCCTGCAATCGGCGCACAATACTTAAACGTCTCACCCATCATGGAAACATTTGTATTTGCATTGGAAGAAGCCGCCGCCAAAACATCAGCAAAATGTCCTGAATCCTGTGCCGATAATCCAAAGGCAGTCAGTGCATCCGTCACGATATCCGACGTAGTAGCCAAATCTTCTCCAGATGCTGCCGCCAGATTCATAACACCTTCAATACCAGAAAGCATATCCTCTGTTTTCCAGCCAGCCATCGCCATATAGTTCATGGCTTCTGCCGCCTCCGAAGCAGAGAACTTCGTCTTGCTTCCCATCTCCCTAGCCTTCTTGGAAAGCGCATCCAAATCTCCACCAGTAGCACCGGACACCGCCGCCACCTTACTCATGGAACCTTCAAAGTCCGCCGCCGTTTTCACAGAAGCCGCTCCCAGAGCTGTCACCGTAGCCGTCACAGGCATCAGGGCTTTACCTGCACCTTCCACCTTACCGCCCACATCCTTCAGCTTTTCCCCGGTAGCCGAAATCTTTTGCATGGCCGTAGCCGACTGATTTGCCTGCTCTTCCAGACGTTTCAGTTCATTCTCCGTCTCAATGATTTCCCTTTGCAGAGCATCATACTGATCCTTGGAAATAGTGCCATCATTCAAAGCCTTCTCAGCTTGTTCCGCCGCTGTCTTTAACGTCTCCAACTTTTCCTTCGTTTCCGACACCGCCTGCCCAAGCAACTTATGCTTCTGTGCAAGCAACTCCGTGTTCCCCGGATCCAGCTTCAGAAGCTTTTCCACATCCTTTAACTGACTCTGAGTATTCCGGATCTCTGTATTCACACCCTTAAGGGCAGTTTGAAGTTTTGTGGTATCGCCGCCAATCTCAATGGTGATACCCTTAATTCTGCTTCCAGCCATGTGGCACCTCCTTCCTCAAAAAATCGCAAAGAAAAAGAGCCGATCTCTCGACTCTTTCCTCAATCAATGTTATTGATATTTTTTCAACAGCAACTCGACAACCTTTTTCGATTCATCCACTGTAAGATATGGAACCTTGGTCGTCTTTGCCCAATAGAAATTCTTATTCAGCAATTCTCTTAACTCTGACACTGAAATACAGCGTAAATCATTTTCGTTCTGAACCCTTGGTGTAAGAAATTCTACATCCAAGTACATTTCTTCTTTTGCCGGTATTTCCTTAGCTTTTGATGATTTTACGATACCTGCACCAACAACGCCCCACCCTTTATGATAATAAAGAACGTAATCGCCTTTGTTAAATGAGTTCACGCATGTTTTTATTCCACCATAGGCACTAACCTTACTGTTAGCAAACATATCCCAAATATCATCTGGCCCATAAGTCTTATTTGTATCAAAGAGGATTCCTTTTCGATCCGCAACGTTGATATGATAGTCATAAGGCTTAGCAAAGAATTCAAAATATTTCTCTCCACCAATCTTATAGAAACGATAAGGGATATAATCAATATCAATACCATTTCTTCGCCAGTAGTCTATTGCATCCATAAGGTATGTATCCGATGAACTTCCAATTACAACCAGCTTCTGCTTGCGATTGAATTCCTCGACAGACAACGGATTTTCCAAACCAAAAGCTTCTTTGTGAGCTTCCAGCAAATTATCGTTTCCCGTATATGTCTTATATAAATCTGCCAGTTCAAAATAATTCTTTTGGCCATAATCCTGGCAGTACCTCATTACTTGAATTGTCGTATCCCCTGGTACAGCCCCGCGTTTAAGTTCGAAAATGATTAAATTCCCATTTCTATCTAATGCACATAAATCAGGTTCACTTTGCCAGCTTCTTTCCTGAAATATTGGCATCAGCTGACCATCCTCAGAATATAGATCCGCCAGGTTATTGGCCAACAGATTTTCCAAGTCTTTCTCTAATCCACCAAGATCTTCAAAATTATAACTTGGAAGCATTTCAATATTGTCTTTACCCTTATACTTGTATAACATATCCCCACCGCCTTTGTTTTAATACATCCCATTATACAGCAACAGAATGTACAAAACAAAGAACATAATGGACTAAAACCGGTCAAAATCTTCCTGTGAAGCCAGCACCTTGTAATGCTTATCAGCCTCCTGATCATTCCCGCTCTCAATGTACATGTCATTCACCATCCCGATGGTAAGTAAATCCAGATCTCTAATAGAAATCCCCAACTGCACACACCTTAGCAGGAACAACGGTGTTGTCATTGGACGGTCTGTTGCACGAAGTTTTTTTTAGCCTCAGCATCCGTTTTCACATTCAGTCCCCAAAGTTCAATGATCTTTGGCAGTACCTGGTAAATACTGAATGTATTGAAATCATCCAGCCATTCCTCCGGAGAATCCGGAATCTCAGGATCTGCATGCTTTGCCATTACATAAGCGATATTCTCAAACATCTCCAGAGAAAAAAGATCCAGATTGGAAACCTCTTCACTGCTCTTATCAATTGCCTTCTCCAGAGATGCCAGATCCTTGTAAATATCTCTCTGAAACTTGATTCTATAAATTCTTGGGATTGCTGCAGAAGCCTTGAATTTCACAGGCTTACCATCAATCTCAATGGTTTTTACTAAACTCATTTCCTAACCTCCAAAAAATCGCGGTCAGAATTCCTGTCTGAAAATCCTGACCGCACTCTGTCCTTAGTTTGCTACATTCTTACTGCCAGAAGCCGACTGTACAGAAACAACCGCCGGTTCCGCTACGGGCAGATACACCGTCTTATACCAATCCGCATATACCTTAGCATCGGTCGTATCACCAGTCTTGGCCTTCACCTTACCATCAGATAAAGGTGTTGCCTTGATGGTCAATGTCTCCGTCTGCACTTCTTTGGAATCCTCATTGGTCTTGCCCTCGATTCCAGGTCTGGAAGCAGAGCAATTATAAAGCACATGTCTGATATGCTTCACATCCCCATCGAACTCAAAAAGCAATGCGAACTGGGCAAGCTCTGCATCAGAGTTTTCAATCAGAACACCCTTGCTGTCCAAAGTCTCCTTCAGCACATCGGTTCTGAATCCCTCCGGAATCAATGCAAGCTCCAGATCCCCGTCATAACCCATGTTGTTATTGATTACGTAATAAGCGATACCATCTGCATAAAAGTTTTCCGGTTCGCCGTTTGCATCTAAAGAAAGAGACACGGATCCAGGCATTGGCACTGGTGTACCGTAAGTCACTGCCCCGTCCTCTCCAATAGTCAAGAGTGCATAATGTGCATTCTTGAGATTGTATTTCACCTTATTATTTTTCTCAGCCATCTCTTAGCCCTCCATTTCAAAACTGTACATGACCTCGTAAAGCCTCTCACTCCCGATCCATGTCTCCGACTTGTTATAAAAAATCTCATGCCCGTCCAGGACATCCTCTACCCGCGACTCCAAGGAAGGATCCTTGAAATCCGTGTACAACTCTACCCTGATCTCATTCCGTTTAAAATACACCCTGCCATCTGCCGCAAAGTTATTGCTCCCCGGCAACAGATAACAAATAAACGGTGGATCAGGACTCTCTCCCTCTGCAAAATGATCATAGGCAAAGGGAATCTTCATTTCTTCCAGGATCTTCACCAATGCTTCCACAAACATCACCTCCACCAGATCATCACAGACTCACTCTCAAAACAGCCCTAAATTCCATCAAATAAATCCAGGCTGACCTACTTCAATGCTCTCTCCACTTCCTGTTCCAAAAACTCAGCTGCATTCGCTTCTGCCGGTGCAATATGCGGAAATGCCCTCGTTCTGCCACCACCTCGCTTAGCATGGCCAAACTCCAGAAGATGTGCTAGCTGATACCGATTCTTCGAATGCACCGTTACTTCCATGGCATTTGCATTTTCCTTGGTGGTTTTCACCGCCCAGCTATTCTTGTACCGCCCGCTCTTTACAGGAGCACCGCTCTGCACTTCACTTTTCGCTTTCTGCCCAGCCTTCTTCACAGCCGACTTCATGTCCTCGGTAGCAAGGTCTGCATATTCCTGCAAGCCTTCCATAATGACATGTGCCATCTGATCCACCTTACATCTGTCCGTTGCCATATCTACCGCCTCGCTTTCCTGCAGCTGAACTTCAAACACTTCTTCTTGAAATTCATATGATCCACACCAATAATGTCATAAATCTCCCCATGAAATAAAAGCCTGTGCGTCACAGAGGCAATCTCCGAAGCCTTTTGGCAGTACCTAACTGTCACTGTCATAGTAGAATCATCCACCGTCGTTCCTGCCGCTTCCTTCTCTTTTGCTCCCATTCCCGATTCGCCACCAATCGTAGCAAAACAAGAATAGAAATCCTCCCAGACATTCCTGTGATTTCCAATAGCATCTACCGATACCACATTTTTCTGAAAGGTAACCTTCTCATTCAAAAGTCCAATGTCCATCCGCTACCTCCCATCAAAATCCTGGCTCTCTGATTTCAAAGAGCAATGCCCTCAGGCTCATGGTCAGTTCTTTATGATCGGCCTCTTCCCTGTGTTCATACAGAAAAGCAACGGCATACATCACCGCAATCTTGCTGACCGGATGCTTCTCGAATTCCTCAGTATCCGAAATCCTTGCCACATCCATACAAATCTGCTGGCTCTGGTAAATGATGTCACCAAGCAATGCATCATCGTCATCAAAGTCCACCCGCAGATAGTTCTTCATTTCCTCCAATGTCACTACCACGCCATCACCTCCAAAACGATAAACTATTGCCTTTCTCACACTCTCCGAAAAGAGCAAGCTTTCATGGACATCCCGAAGGAACCCAGGGGCTCTCATTTATCTGTAATTCACCGATTCTTATGAACCAGAACCAGTCTTCTGCTTAAGCACCTTGATAGCTTCAGGAAGGATTAACTTACCATCCACTCTCTGGGTACCAAGGAAACCAACCTGGCCATTTGCAGCATAAAGCTCGGAAAGCTTCTTGAAGGTTCTGCCCTGACGGTCTGCAATCCAGTAATACTTAAAATCACCGAAAGCAATCGTCTTTGCACCGGCTGCCGCAGTAGGCATGAATGCAGAAGTCTTCACGGGTCTGCCAAGAATCGTGTCCGGAGTACCTGCAACCAGAGAAGGCTGCCATAAATACTGACCGGTAGAATCCTTAAGCTTACGAATCTGCTTCACAGTCGCATCGTTCATTACCCAAACCGCATTCTTACGGTAAGGAGCCTTTAAGCTGTAGAAAAGGTCGATCACATCATCTGCAGTAATAGCAGTAGGAGAACCGGCATTCACACCGACCTCAGCACCACCTGCATCAGCAAGAATACCAAGAGGCTTGCCCTTGCCATCCCCATTGAAGAAGCTCTCTTCCTCTCTGGCACCGATACGTCTTGCAAACTCCTTGGAAATATATGCCTCAAGATCAAACACACTGTCTGCAAGAAGTTCCTCAGACACCTTGATCATGGTTCCAAGCTTGTAAGCACCAATGGAAACCTGGCTAAAAGCATCATCGGATTCGGTGTAAGCACCTTCCTCATCTACCCAGCTTGCAGTACCCTTGGAAGCAACCACAGGGATCTTTCTGTCACCGCTTGAAGTCTGGATCACATGGGCAAGAGTACGGAACACGTTCTCTTCCTCCAGAGCCTCCACCAAAGTTCTCTCAAATTCATCAGGCACTAAATAACCGCCCTCAGAATCGGTACCTTCCTGAAGTGCATTTAACACTGCAGGCATAGGAGCCTTCACTCTCATGGCATTCCAGAAGGAACCCTTGTACTCATCAGACGCACGGCCTGTTTTTTCTTTCTCTTCGTTCATCTTTGCACCTGGCTTTCCGGTAAGGGGAGTGCTGGTAGCCTTGGAAAGCTCTGCATCAATGGCAGCCTGTCTCTCCAGTCTCTCGATCTCCTTACCTAAATTCATAACATCCTGTTCCATCTTGTCGTAGGCTGCAGTATCTTCCTCGGAGAGCATACCGTCTGCACCTCTCTTGGCATCAAGGAACTGCTTTGCAGCATCCCATGCCTTTGCTCTTTTCTCTCTCAGTTCTAAAATCTGACTCATAATAAAATCCTCCATTTTGATAAAGAATTAGCGGCTACTGTTGTAACCGCCGTGTCAATGTTCCTGCCATTATCAGTGTGATAACAGCGACAATCTTTTCTCCAGCTGATCAACTGGAGTACGTTTCTCTTCCTTCGGTTTCGGTGGAATCAGCTTGGATAGCATGGAATTCATAACCGCCTGTCTGGAAAACATCACAGGAGCCGTCATTTCATCACTTACTGTCACACCAGCAACAGATTTATCCTCAGTGCCTTTACCCTCAGAACCATCCTGTCCATCAGCAAACAGAATCTTGTCTGCAAATCCTAGCTCCACTGCCTTTTTGGCATTGAACCAGCTCTCTGCATCCATCAGCTTTGAGATCTTATCCCTGGCAAGCCCAGTCTTAATCTCATAGGCATTCATGATAGATTCCTTCACCTCATCCAGCATCTTCACTGCCTTCTTCATTTCCTCAGAATCTCCAATGGCAACTGTTGCCGGATTGTGTATCATCATCATGGCCACCGGGCTCATCTCCACTGTAGTTCCAGCCATTGCAATGACAGATGCTGCAGAAGCTGCAAGCCCATCAATCTTTACCGTCACATCGTAAGGATAATCCATCAGCATGTTGTAAATCTGAGCCGCCGCAAACACATCCCCGCCTGGACTGTTGATCCAGACTGCAATCGGACCCTGCCCACTGTTCAGCTCATCCTTGAAAAGCTTGGGAGTTACCTCATCCCCATACCAGGTTTCATCGGAAATCTCCCCATTCAAAAAGAGCGTTCTCGATTCGAGTACGCCCTCATCCTGATTTTTGATCCAGTTCCAAAATTTTCGTTTCATTAACTGTAACCTCTCTTTCTCTGTCCATCAGGTGGCTGACCTCTGGACTGTTCCTTGCCAGTATCATCTTCAACCTGGCTTGCACCTGCAGCAAAAATACCGGCATCCTCCAGTTTCGTCATATTTCCATTGATAAGATACAGATCACCACCTGCCTCTTCTGGAATACGATCCAGGTTCTCAAGCTCCCTGATATCATTGGCTGACATCCAGCCGTTCTGTCTTGCCGTCGCGTATCCATTCATGCGGCTCTGATAATCACCTCTAAGCAAACCATCCACATTGAACTTGAAAAAGTAATGCTTCTTCTCTTCGGGAGTAAGAAGTGCCCTGGACATGGACTGTTCCCACCGGGACACCCATGGATCCAGCGTGTACTTCACAAACTCCAATGACTGTTGCTCAATATTAGAAAAGCTCGACTTCTCTAAGTCACCCACCATATGTGGCGGCACCCTAAAGATTCGAGCGATCTCATCAATTTGAAATTTTCTTGTTTCCAGGAACTGTGCTTCATTTGGACTGATGGAAATCGGTGTATACTTCATTCCCTCTTCCAATACAGCCACCTTATTTGCATTAGCAGATCCGCCAAAAGTTGCCTGCCAGCTCTCCCTCACTCTGGAAGGATCCTTCAAGGTACCGGGATGCTCCAGAACACCAGAAGGTGCTGCTCCATTTGCAAAGAACTTAGCACCATACTCTTCACAGGCAATCGCCATTCCAATCGCATTCTTGGCCATAGCAATCGGAGAATAGCCAACCAGACCATCAAAGCCAAGCCCCGGAATATGCAACACATCCGTTGCCTGCAACCTTACCACAGAGCCTTTCATGGTATGAGCATCATCAGTTCCCATGTAATACTCATAGTAGATCTGCCCATCTGTATCACGATTCACTGTCATCCGGTCTGGCATCAAAGGATACAGAGCAATGATCTCGCCCCTTGCATTTCGAATAATCTGACTGTATGCATTTCCCCAGAGAAGCAAATGCGTCATCAGCGTCTCGCGGAATACAAACGAAGTCATTTCTGGATTCGGCTCATCATGCAGAAGAAAATACAATGGATGATCCACCGCCTTTTCCTTGCCACCATCAGCCGTATAGCGATAGAATTGCAATGGCAACCCTGCCACCGCCTCCGACAAAATCCTCACACAAGAGTACACCGCCGTCATCTGCATTGCCGACCGCTCATTCACCCTTTTCCCAGAAGTGCTGCCTCCCATGAAAAACGAATAAGCGCTACCACTGGTTCTATTTGTGGGAGCATCTCTCCCTCGAAATATATTACTGAATAATCCCATACATACCTCCATCTTTCCATAGAAAAAGCACCGCCGAAGCGATGCTCTTCACTAATGATTGTTTACAAACTTTTGAAATGCCCTAATTGCATTGATATATGCGTTATGCGATTTCTTGCCGATATCTTCTTTTTCCCCACCAACATCATATAGCTTAACTACAGAAGATATATTGTCTTTCAGTTCATCCCACGTCATATGCTCGTATTCGCAAACACGATTCACACGCTTTGCGTAATCATATACAGTGCTCTTATGACCACTAGGAGTAAATTCAGAATACCCTTCTGCCTTAAGAAATTCTTTGAACTGTTCTTCCATCCAGCAACAACTCCTTTTCATTTGTTGTGCTGATTATATCACATAAATATGCAGCCTGCGTATGATTTTGCACGGTTAAAGCTTGCTGCATTAGAACACCAATAATCCTCGTTCGTCATAAACACTGCCACTCTGATTTTCCTGACGAATACATCGGTCCAAAGCCATGATTGCAGCTACAATTCCATCAATCTTTTCTTTAGATTTTGCTTTCGTCACCTTGATGTTTCCTGCCGGATCTGTATCAATGACCACATTTCCTGCCATCCATCTGAGCACTGGATTTCCACCATGGATCACTTTTCCTTCCATCAGCAATCTGTAAAATTCCTTTGTCGGTGCTGACATGGAAGAAAATCCCTGCCCGAAGGGAACTATGGTAAATCCTTCTCCTTCCAGGTTCTGGATCATTTGTGTGGCATTCCATCTATCCACTGCAATTTCCAAGATATGATATTTCTCAGCAAGGTCATAAATGAAATGCTCAATAAAGTCATAATGGATCACATTTCCTTCTGTCGCCATAATATAGCCTTGCTTCTCCCAGACATCATAAGGAACCGAATTGGCCTTTACTCTTCTTGGAATAGTTTCCTCAGGAACCCAGAAGAATGGAAGCACCACGTACTTTTCATCTTCATCCCTTGGCGGAAACATCAGCACCAGTGCTGTAATATCTCCAGTACTGGAAAGATCCAGACCAGCATAACAATCTCTGCCAAGAAGTGAGTCCATATCAATCGGTTCACTACCCTTCATATAGACCGCGTCGGGGATCCAGGCTGTCGTAGAATTCACCCACATATTCATTCTTAGCCATTTGAAAGTAATTTCATCAGCCGGATTTTGCTTGGCTTCTCTATACGCATCTCTCAGTCTTTCAATGTCTACCGTATATCCCAGAGAAGGATTTACCTTGTACCAGTTTGCTTCATCTTCCCAATCTTCATCATCCTTCAGGCCATAGACCACAGGATAAAAGGTTGGATCCACACGCCTGCCCTCTAAAATATCAACTGCCTTGGTATGCAACTCGTAAGCAATCGAATGTCTGTCATTGCCCGCTGTGGTAATAATGAAATGAAGCGGATTCTGCCGGGCATCTGAGGATCCTTTTGTGAGCACATCATATAACTGCCTGTTCGGCTGCGTGTGAATTTCATCAAACACCAAGCCGCTGACCGAAAATCCGTGTTTTCCACCAACTTCAGCACTGAGTACCTGATAATACCCTGCATTCCCATAATTCACAATTCGTTTAGTGGCCGCCATCAATTTGCTACGCTTCATCAGAGCTGGTGACATTTCCACCATTTGCTTTGCAACATCAAAAACGATGGAAGCCTGTTGTCGGTCAGCCGCCGCACCATACACCTCAGCGGATGGTTCATTGTCTGCATAAAGCAGATACAAAGCAACTGCAGCTGCAAGTTCTGATTTTCCAACCTTCTTACAGATTTCTACGAATGCCGTTCTGAACTGCCGATTCCCATCAGGCTTTACAATTCCGAAAATATCGCGAATCAACTGTTCCTGCCAGGGCAAGAGCCAGAATCTTGTCCCAGCCCATTTGCCCTTAGTATGGCAAAGATTTTCTATAAAGGTAACTGCCCGGTCTGCCTTCTTCTTATCGTAATGAGAAGTAGGAAGCATAAACCTTGACGGCTGATAATCTTTCAGCTTTGGGTAATCCTTTGGCCTTGTCTCTTTTGCCATTAGGAATCACCTCCAAGCAGAGCCTCCATCTCATCAACATCATTTTTATTTGCACTGGATGCCGCCATGATTCTGGATCTGGCAGAAGGTGTCAGTCCAAACTCAGAAGCGGCAGACATCATCAGTCTCTGCTCCGTGTTACTGATTGCCACATAAGGATTCGGTCTCTTCATACCATTTTCCGTTTCATAGGTAGCTCCCTCAGAATTGATATGATCCTGAGCTTCCTTCCACCTTGCATAAGACTGGCAGTAAGCAGCAAAGGCTGATCTGTCAATCTCCGTCAGCACTCCCATCTGATTCAGTTTTTCACAGAGTCTGTTCCATTCCTCTTTTGCTTCAGGTAAGAGCCACTTTGGACAGTCGGGCATTCCCTTGCCCGGTGTCGGCTCCTTTGTATTCAGTTTTCTTTTTCCAGGATTACCTTCCAGCATTTTCACCGCTGTAGGTTTTGGCTTTCTTCCCGCCATTGGAATCCCTCCTTTCCACTTTTCATTTCGCGATTTTGCACGCAAGAGGGGGCGCCGGTCTTGGAGCCTATAGCTTCCAGAGATTTCGACCGCCCCTACCCCATCGTCAGAATTTGTATTCTTTGTACCGATCTTCCGTCATGGTCTTTACATTATGGCAATGCTCGCACAAAGGCTGCCAGTTACCACGATCCCAAAAGAGCTTTTGATCTCCACGATGTGGAATGATATGATCCACGACTGACGCCTTGGTAAGCTTACCTTCCTCATAGCACTTTACGCAAAATGGATGCGTGTCCAGGAACTTCTTTCGTTCCCGCTGCCATCTGGCACCGTATCCTCTCTCACAAGCAGAGGCACGATCATTCCGATGCAGGCTTTGATGTTCCTCACAATACATCTGTCCATGAGGAATCAGCTTGGCACAGCCCGGATGCTTGCATGGCACATTGCTTCTGTAAGGCATGTGCTTCACTTCCTTCCTACAACAAAAGCCCTGGGAGATTTCTCTCTCAAGGCCTTGTTCCATTTTGCTTTCCGCATTATAACAATAACACATTAGGTAACTCTCATTCTATCACATGAACTCTCATGTTTTAGAATCTCATCCACTTTCTGCAAGCCCTGATCGTGAATACGGAATGTGTGCTGGATGCTGTAACCCATATCCACGGAGATCTGCTCCCAGGTCTCGTAGCAAAGGTATCTTTTTTCCAGAACATTTCGTTCCTGTCTGCTATCTACCTTCTTAATCACATGGGTAATATCCACCTTCAAGGATGCCAGCTCATTGATATCCGCATTCAGCTCTGCTTCCAGATCCGTCAGCTTAACGATGGCATCTTCCATCTTGTGAATATTTCTGTTTGGACTGCCAGGCATATCGGAAATGGTGCTGGTTGCTTTGATGGCAAGCTCCCTTAAAGCAGCTACCTGCTCCAGCTTACTGTTGATATCATTATCGATTTTAAAAGCCTGGCTCAAATACTCTTTTGCGTTCATAATCTACCTCCGAAAATTTTTATTTCCCTCGGATTTCCTCCTGAAGCTTGCTGATCAAGAAATCCCCGTCCACAGATGTGAGACACTGATACCAGGAACCTCGAAAGAACTTCTCAATCTGCAAGGCTTCGTCGATTGCCAAATGATTGTCTGGACTTTTCTTAATTCTTCGAAGCGCTGCCCGGTAATCCGAAACAGCACTTAAGATAATGGCATTGGCCAGTCTCTCATAAGGATCCTCTGCCAGATTCTTAGTTGCCACAGGCATCACCTACCTCTGCCTTCACTGCATCAATCAGTGCGGCCTGTGTGCTGTCCTTTGCTTCCAAAGCTTTCAGGATTCTCTGATCCACAGTGCCTTCTGTCACGATGTGAATAATGGAAACAGTCTTTTCCGTCTGTCCCTGCCGCCAGAGTCTTGCAACCGTCTGTTGATATAGCTCAAGGCTCCAGGTAAGTCCAAACCACACTATCACGTTGCCACCGCTCATAAGATTTAATCCATGACCTGCAGAGGCTGGATGGATCAGGCCTACCTGAAGTTCACCTGCATTCCACGCTTTGATGCTGGCATCGGAATCAATCTTCTGAAAAACAACACCAAGCTTGGTAAGTCTTTCTGTGATTCTTGCCAGATCATGCTTGAACCAATAGGCCACCATGACCGGTTTTCCATTGGCCGCCTCAACTAAATCCTCCAAAGCATCCAGCTTCTTGTCATGAAAGACATTCACTGAACCGTCATCATCGTAAATGGCACCATTGGCAAGTTGGCATAACTTCCCGGATAATGAAGCGGCATTGGCAGCTGTAATCTCTCCACCAGGGAGTTGCAGCACCAGCTCATTTTTGAGTGCCTCATACTTTTCCTTTTCATCAGGATCCAGATGCACCATGTACTCGGTGCTGATCAGTTTAGGCATTTCCAGGTAATCCGTTCCCTTCATGGAAATGGTGATATCTGAGATCTTGTTGTAAATGCGTTCCTCAGCTCCTGGTAACAGCTTATAGGTATAAACAATCGGACCATTCATGCGATCTGGCTTAAAGAAATCTAGTCGATACTGACTGATAAACCTCCCCAGTCGCTCTCCCATATCCAAAAGCTTGAACTCAGCAAACAGATCCATCAGTCCATTGCTGGAAGGTGTACCGGTAAGCCCCACAACTCTCTTCACCTTAGGTCTCACCTTCATCAGTGACTTAAAGCGTTTTGCCTGCCAGTTCTTAAAGGATGAAAGCTCATCCACAACCAGCATGTCGTAGTCAAAGGGATACCCACTATCCTCAATAAGCCAGGGAACATTTTCCCGATTGATAATGAAAATATCCGCATCCGCTGCCAATGCCTTTTTTCTCTCAGCCGCCGTTCCCACTACGATGGAATAACGAAGGCCATGCAGGTGATCCCACTTTTCAATCTCATCTGACCATGTATTTCTGGCAACTCTCAGAGGTGCAATAATCAACACCTTGGAGATCTCAAAACTGTCATACAGAAGGTCATTGATGGCCGTACACACGATGCTTGTCTTGCCCATGCCCATATCCAAAAGGATGGCTGCAATAGGATGTTCCTTTATAAATTCGATTGCATATTTCTGATACTCATGTGGTTTGTATATCATCTAAAATTCCTCCGATTTGCTCGATTCCATCCAGAATGTAGGTATGGAATCCTAATTTTTCCAATAATCTGTGTCTTGATAACTGCAAGGCTCTCGGCTTCTCCCCGGGAGCCTTTACCTCCACCAGCCCGAAGTGCCGACCGGGCAAAAACACTAGCCGATCTGGCATTCCATCAAATCCTGGCGATACGAACTTGGGGCAGATCCCGCCTCTGTCTTTAACTGCCTGAACCAACTTTTGCTCTATGACTTTCTCTCTCATATTGCTTCCAGGCCTCCATGCAGGCATCCATACAACCAAAACAGGCACCTTTGCTTTCCAGATACTCTAAGATTTCATCAAGGTTTCCACCATGCGGAAATTCCTTATCGCCTTTCATATCCCGGGCAAGGTCTCCCATGGGTGCCTCTGTCTTTAAATGCTTGTTCATCATCCATCTATAAAAGTTCATTGCGATTCCTCCATCAAATTTATGAGGGTGCAGGGGGTGCAGGACGTTTCTATATTTTCCTATAAGGAGATTTTTCAAAAAATTCCCTATACGCGTAATATGTATTTGTCCTGCACACCCTGCACCTTTTGTCATTTTTACTCTACGAAATCTTCTGATTTGAGCTGCACACCCTGCACCCACATGCCTGACTTCTTCTTTTTACGAAGAAATCCTCTCTTCTCCAGAGCGGCAGTGAAGTCAGCATTGTTGCGTGCATACTCCCCGGTACGAAGGCAATAGGCTCTGTACTCCTGATAGAGTTCACCTGACTTTTCCTCGTAACCGTCCTGCACATCACAGCAATCCTCCAGGAACTGGCTGAGCCAATCGTTCATGCCACGATATTCACTGATGGCGTCCGCTACCACCTTAGGCGGCTTAATCTTGTACTCATGGGCAATCACCTTCTGGGCGCCCTCAATGATCCAGCTCATGACGGCAGAACCGGCATGCTCATACAGGTAATCCGAATAGTTCTTAATATCTGATGAGCCTTCAATCTTTGCATGGAAAGGAATGACGATCAGACGTCTCCAGGTACCATCATCCGATGCACCAACCTTAGGAAGATGATTGGTATAAAGCACCACGGTATGGGAAGGTGTGAAATCAAAGGGATCCTTAAATTTCTTCTCCCCGCGGATCTGATCGGTAGAGCAAAGCTGCTTGAGAATCGATGTAGAAAGTCTCATTCCCTCTTCCAGCTCTGCCGCAATCACCAGTCTCTTGCCCTTAAGCTCTGCAATCTCTGGCTTCACATTTCTACGGCATCCGGCTGTTAGCGCATCCGCCGACATGGCTCCCGAGTAGGTACCAAGCACTCTGGAAATGGTATTCCAGAAGGTTGACTTACCGTTTCGACCTTCGCCATAAGAAATGATGAGGGCTTCCACATACACCTTTCCGATTGCCGCCAGACCAACCGTCTCCTGCACATACTCAATCAGTTCCTGATCTCCACAGAAGAAAAGGTTCAGTGCTTCCTCCCAGAGGTCCTTGCCTTCCTCTCCCGGTGCACAGTTAGTGATCTTGGTCAGAAGATCTGTGGCTCTGTGCGGTCTTGCACCGGCCATGCCAAGCTTCAAGTCATAGGTCGCTGACGGAGTATTAAGGAAATTCTCCTGGGCATCAAACATGCTGATGTCAGCAGCCACCATCGGCTTTGCTGCGCTCTGGGTATTCACAATGTTCTTATAATTTCTGTATTTCATGACAAATGCGTAATAGGCCTTTGCCGCCTGATACTGCTTGAAGGCATCTTCCAGTTCCGGTGTGATCAGCTTTTCCAAAGCCTTGCCACCGGCTCTCACAACTCTTTCCGGGATTCCCGCATCGAGCAGTGCCTGAGAACAATCATTGAGCTGTCCCTTTGAATCCACCAACTGCATATCCAGAAATTCCTCCACAGCACCGACTGCCTTCTGTCTGTTCTCACGCCAACAGATACCGTCATAACTTAAGAACTCTGTTGCATCCGTATAAAGAAGCTCATCCTTATACTCATCCACCAGTGCCTTGGCCTCTCCCATGTCCGAATAATCCTCAGGCTGAATGGATCCAAACTCTGCATTGTATTCGTCCGGTGCCACATAGCCTTCCTGGGTAACGATAGTTTTCTTATAGAAACGAACCGCACTACTCCAGATGGTATTCAGCTCTTCCTCAGGAAGCGGCGGATCACATCTTCTGGCATGCAGGTCAAATGCTTCCTTTGCCTTATCCGTCACGCCGTACTTCTTAAGGACACGACTGGCAAAACGGCTCATGGTATTGTTGCGGTTGCCTTCCAGAATCGGACCTGTCTGCTTTTCCTGGGCTTCTGATTTTTCCTCTGTCGCTTCCACGGTCACTTCCTGATCGATGGTGATCCAGCCTTCATGCCATACGGTCTCACTGACATCAGAGCCAAAAATGAATCTGGCCGCATCCAGTGCATTGTCATCAAAGAAGGGATATGCCTTGTGGATGGCTCTCTTAATGGCTGCACAACGTTCCGCGCTGTCTGTCTCTTCAATAGGAAAATACACATGGAACTTTGGTCTTGCCGCCTTCCCGTCCTTCTCCACCATGTGATGTCTGCTCGGCGCCACTGCATAGTCGATATCTTCGAAACGCTCTTCCAGGCTCTCCATGGTGATCCAGTCGTCCGGGTTCTCCGAATGGTCATTGTCACAATCCATGACCACCACATTTGTTTTCTTAAAATTACTGATGCTACGGTAGTTCTTCTGAAACTCACCGCACACATGATCAAATTTCACTGCTTCCTTCAGCTCATCCGCTGACGTGACCTCCACCTTGTTGGGATACACGCAGTTCGTAGCTTCTGCAGTCACATTTGCCGTCTGTAAAATGAAACGCATTCTTCTGCCTCCTGCTATCTGCTTACTAAATAGGTAACTGCCTGCTTTAAGTCCGCTACACCCATAGGAACCACCTCTTTCGTTTGAAGTAGTAAAGCCATTTCTGGCTTTCCAAGGGTCTAGGTATCAGTTCCGCCTGTTTTCCGATTTTTCTCCAAACTTTTTCAAAAATATTGTTTTCGTCCTGCATCGTTTCCTTATAAAAAGAAAAATCCGGCCATCTCTGACCGGAAATTTTTTTGCTTATGAATCGGAAAATGCCTCTATCTGATACCTAGTCCTCTGTAAAGGTCAGAAGCCTGACGGAGCAAAAAATATTTTCCAAGAAAATCGGAAAACCGCCCCAGATGATACCTAGACCTGTGAAAAGGACGAAAACCGATGAATCTCAAAAATATTTTTCATGAAAAATCGGAAAAACACCTTTTCTGATACCTAGAACATTAGAAAGCAAAACGGAGGTAGACAATGAACGACAAAACGGTTTCTTAAGCCGCCCTGGTAAAACGGAGGCGGCTCCCCAGACAAAACAGAATATTCAGAATAAGGAGAATGACAAGATGAGCAAAATGAGCGAATTGTCACAGGTGTTAGATGACCTCATCTCCTGTGGCGAAAAGATGATCCAGACAGCCAATGCTATCAAAGGATGCTTCCAGGCAGACGAAGTTCCTGCAGCAACACCGGAAAAGAAGGCGGCACCTAAGAAAAAGGAAGAAGCTGCTCCAAAGGCAGAGATTCCTACCTATTCCAAGGAAGATGTCAGAGCCCTTCTTGCAGCCAAGGCAAATGAAGCCGGTGGCCAGTTCAAGGCTCAGGTGAAAGCCCTGGTAAAGAAGTATGGCAACGGTGGCAGTCTTACCGACATTCCGGCAGACAGCTATCCCGCCCTCGTAAAAGAAGTGGAGGGATTGACCGATGCCTAGACACGCATACCTCTCTGCCTCAGCCTCACATAGGTGGCTGTCATGTCCACCCAGTGCAAAGCTTTGTGCAGAGATCAGAGACGAAGCTTCTCCCTATGCGAAACAAGGCACCGATGCCCATGAGCTTTGTGAGTACAAAGTATTGAAGGCATTTGGACAGGATGTGAAGGACCCGACAGAGAACCTGGACTTCTATGATCAGGAAATGGAAACCTGCACCGACGAATACTGCAACTACTGCATGGAACAGTATGAGAAAGCCAAGCAGTACTGCAAGGATCCACAAGTGCTGGTGGAACAGAGATTAGATTTTTCCAAATGGGTTCCCGATGGTTTCGGCACCGGCGACTGCCTGATCGTGGCAGACAAAGTGCTCCAGATTATAGATTTCAAATACGGTCTGGGCATCCTCGTGGAGGCAGAAAACAATCCTCAGATGATGTGCTATGCGCTTGGTGCCTTGGATCTCTATGACGGGATCTATGATATCGAATCTGTGGAAATGACAATCTTCCAGCCAAGACGCGACAACGTCAGCACCTTCCAGATCAGCAAAGAAAATCTGCTTAACTGGGCAGACACCTTCTTAGCTCCTACGGCACAGCTGGCTTACAACGGAGAAGGCGAGTTTCATGCCGGTGACCACTGCCAGTTCTGCAAGGTGAAAGCCACCTGCAGAAAACGTGCGGAATACAACATGGAGCTTGCAGCTTACGACTTCGAGCTTCCTGCCAAACTGGAGGAATCCGAAATTGCAGAAATCCTGCCAAAGATTGATCAGCTGATTTCCTGGGCAAACGACATCAAGGACTACGCCTTACAACAGGCTCTAAGTGGTGTCAGCTATCAGGGATTCAAGGTGGTGGAAGGCAAATCCAACCGCAAGTACACCGATGAAAAGGCCGTGGCCTCTGTGGTGGAAAACAATGGATATGATCCCTATGAGAAGAAGCTTCTCGGAATTACAGCAATGACTTCCCTGCTTGGAAAGAAGAAATTTGAAGAGTTATTAGGTGGACTGGTAGCAAAGCCGCCAGGAAAACCTGCACTGGTGCCTGAGAGCGATAAACGCCCGGCACTCAATACAGCCAAAGATGATTTTGATGAAATTTAAGGAGGAAAATAATTATGGCTAATAAGATGGTAAATCCTACTAAGGTTATTACAGGTGTAAACACAAGACTTTCCTATGCAAATGTATGGGATCCTAAGAGTATCAACGGTGGTGCTCCCAAGTACAGCGTATCGCTCATCATTCCGAAGTCCGATACCAAGACAATCGAGAAGATCAATGCAGCAATCCAGGCAGCTTATGACGAAGGCCAGAGCAAGCTTAAGGGCAATGGCAAGTCCGTTCCCCCTCTCACCGCTATCAAGACTCCCCTTCGTGACGGAGACCTTGAAAGACCTGACGATGAGGCATACAAGAATGCTTACTTCATCAACGCCAACTCTGCTACTGCCCCTGGCATCGTAGATGCAGACAGACAGCCGATCTTAGAGCGTTCCGAAGTGTACAGCGGCGTATATGCAAGAGCATCCATCAATCTCTACGCATTTAACTCCAACGGCAATAAGGGTATCGCCTGCGGCCTCAACAATCTCCAGAAGATTCGTGACGGTGAGCCTCTCGGCGGCAAGTCCCGTGCTGAGGATGACTTTGCAACTGAGGATGATGACGACTTCCTCGACTAATCCATAACCAGTAACCATTAATCCCAAGGCGGTAGCAAAACCCTGCTGCCGCCTGACTTTTACCCATGAAAGGATGAATGCTATGACTTTATATGATGCGATGCACAACTTTACCGATAAGATCCCGCCAGAGGATATCGAACTGCTTGTTTGCGACAATCCGGAGAATCCTGAGAACCGAGAGTTTGAGAGAGCCTTCTTCTACAAGAAAGGATCCATGCTCCCTCATGAATACAGAGCTCAGGGTGAAAACGATGTGGAGAGATTCTTGGATCACATGGCCAACTATAAGACAGCCTGGGAGCCTGCTAAAGAGACCGGCTATTACATCCTGGTGAACTGCCCTGCAGAAAACAGGCTAAAGCTCAGGCTCTGCCATATCAACCCGCTGGATTCCAAGTACATCGTAATCGACCCACTGGAAGATAAAGAATAAAGGAGACTGCCATGAATAAAGAATATTTTTCTGAGAAATTATCTGATACCGACTGGGTACTTGCCCGTCTTTCCATCGCCCTGCAGCTTACCTCTGATGAAGCAATCATCAAAAAAGCTACCGAGTTTGAAGGCATCGAGCAATACCTGATTATCCGGGAAGAGGAAGATGGTGGATGCTACTCCATCAAAATGACAAAGGAACTGCTAGACCATGCTTCCATCAGTGAGGATGAGGCCTGGCACGAAGCCATGATCCATATCTGCCGTGATACCACACTGATCAGTCTGGATCAGATGATGGCAGATCTCATGGGCGCCGACTACGATGCTTCTTTTCCAAAATCCACCATCCATGTAATCACAACCACCACTAAAACCAAAGGTGCTAGTGCCATATTAAACCGGGAAGCACTGAGGAACTTTGCGAAACACTACCGGACAAGAGAACTGATTGTCCTGCCCTCTTCCAAGCATGAAATGCTAATCATTCCTTTTGATGGATCCATGAAGCTGGAAGATATGTCTGCCATGGTAAAGGAAGTCAATGCGACTGAGGTGGATCCCAAGGACAGGCTGACAGACAGAGCCTACCTTCTCCGTCTATAAACACTTTATGAAAGGAGCCAATCTATGCCAATACATGAACTTTCGATTGACTTAGAGACTTACAGTGACATTGATATCTCCAAATGTGGAGCCTACAAGTACGCTGAGTCTGAGAATTTTGAGATACTGCTCTTCGGTGTTTCCGTGGATAATGCACCTGTCCAGGTCTATGACCTTACTGCCGGTGATGAGATCCCTGAAGAAATCCTTGCCGCATTATCTGATGAAAACGTAACCAAATGGGCCTTCAATGCTTCTTTCGAGCGCATCTGCTTATCCAACTGGCTTAAGAAGCATCGCCCGGAATACTTCAAGACCTACAATCAGCCTGGGGATCCCGTCCAGAATTATCTGGATCCTGCCTCCTGGAAATGTTCCATGATATGGTCGGCTTACATGGGCCTGCCCTTATCTCTGGAAGGCGTCGGTGCTGTCCTAAAGCTTCAGGATCAGAAAATGAAGGAAGGCAAAGACCTGATCAAGTACTTCTGTTGCCCCTGCAAGCCCACCAAGGCAAACGGCGGCAGAACCAGAAATCTCCCTGAGCATGCTCCCGACAAATGGAAAACCTTCAAGGCCTACAATAAAAGAGATGTGGAAGTCGAACTTGCCATCAAACAGCGCCTGTCAAAGTTCCCGATACCGGAATCTGTCTGGGCGGAATATCACCTGGATCAGGAAATCAATGACCGTGGCATTATGCTGGACATGGATGTGGTAAAAAATGCCATCGCCTTTGATGAGAAATCCAAAACAGCTCTGATGATCTCCATGCAGAATCTGACCAATCTGGAGAATCCAAACAGCGTAGTTCAAATGAAGCAATGGCTTTCAGAGAATGGTGTGGAAGCAGAATCTCTTGGTAAAAAGGATGTTGCCGCCCTCCTAAAGGATACTGACGGAGACATCGCCGAAGCATTAAAGCTACGCCTCCAACTAGCAAAATCCTCTGTAAAGAAATACCAAGCTATGCAAAATGCTGTCTGCAAGGACGGCCGTGCTCACGGCATGTTCCAGTTCTATGGTGCCAATCGTTCCGGTCGCTGGGCAGGCAGACTGATCCAATTGCAGAACCTCCCTCAGAACCACATGTCCGATCTGGCAGAGGCAAGAGAACTGGTTCGCACCGGTGATTATGACACGCTGGATCTTCTTTATGATGATATTCCAGATACCCTCAGCCAGCTGATCCGCACCGCCTTCATTGCAAAGCCTGGATATAAATTCATCGTCAGCGACTACTCTGCTATCGAGGCAAGAGTCCTGGCACACCTTGCCGGTGAAAAGTGGAGATCCAAGGTATTTGCAGAAGGAAAAGATATCTACTGTGCATCTGCCTCTCAGATGTTCGGTGTTCCGGTAGAAAAGCATGGCATCAATGGTCACCTGAGGCAAAAAGGTAAGATTGCAGAGCTTGCGCTTGGTTATGGCGGATCAGTCGGTGCCTTGAAATCCATGGGCGCCTTGGAAATGGGATTATCTGAGGAAGAACTGCAGCCTCTGGTAGATTCCTGGCGTGCCTCTAATCCCATGATCACTGCATTCTGGTGGGACGTAGACAATGCCGTAAAAACCACCATCAAGCAGCGTACCCAAACAGAGGTCCGTGGCATCCAGTTCTTCTACAAAAGCGGCATGCTCTTCATCAAACTCCCCTCTGGCAGGCTTCTCAGTTATGTGAAACCCCGCATCGGAGAAAACCGTTTCGGTGGTGAATCTGTCACCTATGAAGGCGTCGGCTCCACCAAGAAATGGGAGCGCATCGAATCTTACGGCCCGAAATTTGTAGAGAACATCGTCCAGGCAGTCTCTCGGGATCTTCTCTGCTACGCCATGCAAAACCTCTCCGATCAGCAGATCTGTGGACACGTCCATGATGAACTTATCATCGAATGCCCAGAGAATACCACCGTCGAGAACATCTCGTCCCTCATGAGTAAAACACCTGACTGGATGCCGGACATCCTGATCCGCGGCGACGGGTACGAAACCAAATTTTATAAAAAAGACTGACAGAAAAGCGGCTCCCGGTTCATCGCCAGAGGCCGCTCTCTTATTCTACGCATTTATCATCACTTGTCGTTTTTGGGCTTTCTGAATTCCTTCACTGATCTCATCAGGAAGGTTTATTCTTATAACTTCGATTCCAAATTGCCTGATACTTTCAGCTATAAATGATTTCCCATTCAGATATTTCTCCACACTGTCATCAACAATAACTATCGCTTTCCTGTATTCAACGCCCTTGCTCTTTTCAAGCAAAAGCATTTTCAACAGATCTTGAGAAATCTTATGCTGTTGTCCAACTTTCAGTGATCCGATATGTGCAAAGATCTCACAGATAATTCTGTCCTTTTCTGAATATAAATCCGGCTCGATATGTACACCATCAGAAATATCCACACGAACATTACGATCGAGTTTACACTGCACCCGGCTTTCGACAATATCTGCAATGATGCCTTCTGCACTCTGTTGCTCATCTGAGCACGATTTACTTGTATCCTGCATTTACGACCTCTTTTCTGATTATTTCTCAGGCTCTAAAATTCCTAAGAAGCCATTTGAAATATTGTTTCGTCTACCTAATTCTGAGTCTGTGACTCCCCTGATACTTAAATTATCAAAATCCACATAGAACTGTCGTTGAGAAAATCCTATTTCAATATCATTCCATGCCAAAATTAATAACGCACCGAGGGATAACGTCTGAATTTTCAAATTCAAGACATTGGATATATCCTTAATCACTTGAAAATACCCTTGTCTCTTATTAGGGAACGAGAGACATATTACCAATGCCGTGTTCTTATTTTTATCAATTCCGTTTCTTGAATGCAATACTGCTATGTCATCCAAAATTCCACGAGACGCATCTAATGTATCTTTTCCAAATTCTATTTCTATTGCACCATAACACGAATCTATATCATCACCATTAGAATAAACTGCATCAATCCTTGTATATACATCTCCTGCCCTACTTATGGAGCAATGATATCCTAAGGCGATCATAAGATTTCTTACAAGTAAGTTAGCCGCCATTGATCTTCCATCAAATCTGGCTACTTTATCGTATACTGATTCCATTATAGTATCAGATTCTTTAACAAACCTATGCTTCCAGTTCAATGCCATTAGTCCTTCAAATACTGCTTCTTGTCTATGCAAATTTTCGGAAGTAGCTGGCAGTATTTGATATGAATCATCTGGTGGATTCACATGCATCCTCCTGTTTTTTATAGTTATTGCTCCCGTTGGACACCTCAAAGCACAAAGACCGCACTTTATACATTTTTTGTCATCTATCTCAGGCAATTCTAATGAGTAATTCCACCTTATTGCATCTACTGGGCATACTGATAAATTTCTTTCATACGAAAAATCTTCAAATTCCTCACATTTAATCAGTGCTTCTGTATACTTAATGCATCGAGGGTTAGCACATTTTAAACAGGCACCTATAACACTTGATGATTTGTTGGAAATTACAGCATTTTCTTCATAATTCTGAGTGACAGTTTCAATATTTGTCAGCTTAGGAAGTGCAACATAACTTCTTTGTTTTTCTCTAGTCAAAAGTGGCATTGGCAAATCCCTCCAATCTATTAAGCTTCTCAATATCAAAAGTTTTTTCTTCCAGTATTATGGTAATTGAGATTGTTAATAATGTTTTTAAATCTATTACCCCTATTCTATATCCATACGCATCTTTAAAGTCATTCATTAAGTTTGTAACTTCAGCACGATCATTTGGAAGATAATACCCTACAGCTAATGTTGTAGTCTCTGGTTTTGTTGGGTGAGTCTTACGTGATAATAGAATAACTTTATTTTCCAATGCCTGTCTTATTGCTTTTAGAGACAGATGCTGCTCCTCCGTTGGGGATTTTATTTCAATTGGAATGCTCTGATTCTTGTCTACAATAATTGCATCCCATCTAGCTCCATTATCACCTGGCCTTGAAGCCTGGCAGTCCAATCCCATTATTCTGAACAGCATGGCAATAAATGGATAAAAACGTGTCTGCGTATCTGTTAAGGAATCATCAAATATTTTGTCTATTATTCTTTTCTTACTTAATCCCTTATTTTTCAAATCTTTCACGTATTTAACAAATTCGGTTACTTCTAGGTCCTTTGTTCCATAGCAATAACTTGCCACCTGGTCAAAATTTATATCTGTTACTTTTGAGTTAGCTCTTTGTATACTTGGAAGTATGGTTTTATTAGAATGCTTTACCTTACCGTTGTCCTTTTTTATGCCTATTGCCTCATCCACTTCTTCGTGATGCAGCGTCTGATAAGGTGAAAACAGTAATTGCTTTCCCTCTAAGATATCAGCACACTCTTTTGTATCCTTCTCCATAATATCTTTGACTGGTTCAGTATTGTATCCAGCACGAAGAAGCATTGAGTATACGCCTAATCTTATCAGCGACTGCTGATGATGCTCCGAATATGAAGAATACTCATCTAAACGTAAGTCCTTCATACCATGAAGGCTAACTGCCACTTCCTTACCATGCTCTGTCAAGCAAATACACTCTAAGGATTTAGGCGGATATAGGCTTTTTGTTCGCTTACTTTCTATCCAATTACAGGTTTTCATAAATGCAATCGGTAATCTTGTAGAATTGTCTGGAAGAGTTGGTTTTACATCCAAATCGTCACATAAGTCTTGATAAGCACTCTCGTATCTTTTATATGATCCTCTCAGGCCCTTGATATAAGAAATCATACGTCTGTATTGACCATTATCTAAATCGTCAATCGACATTGGCCCTAAACACAGTTCATGCTTATACATTATTCCATCAAGATCTTCTAATGAAAAAAGAGCAGCTTTAAAAAATCTTACTTTTTCGTCATATTTTACATCCATAATGTTCTGAGGATTATTAATTCCTAAAACACATTGTTCATATAATGGCAACACTTCATCTGTACACGCGGCATGCTCTCCAATATATGTAAAAACAAGTGGGTAGGAACCTTTTCCTGCAGATGTGATCCATCCAAGCAAACGAAATACCTCCGCGTACATTTTGGCATTCATTTTTGTTGAATTCAAACTGTCATTGTCTGTATTACTCAACGCTAAAGCGGCATCTCCTGCATACCCATAAGCTGTCATTAACTTTGTTTTTGCAATTGTAGCAGCCATATCATCTAATGTAAAATAAGGCACGTCCTTGTACTCCTTATACAGTTCCCTAAATACCTGAATCTGAGTTGTATACTGTGTTCCTGGATTTCTAAATCTAATCATCTTATCAGCCCTCCAGTTTTTTTATCTCTTTTAATCTTTCGTTGGCAATATCGCACCATTGTTTTTCCAATTCGATTCCTGTCCACTGGATGTTATTTCCCTCAGCATTTAGCTTTTCGCAGCATACTCCCAATGTTCCAGAACCATGAAAAGGATCCAATACTCTTCCAACATACTTCCCATCTTTCATAGGGCAAAATGCTTTTAGCAACTCTGTAATCAGTGATTCTGGCTTTTGAGTCGGGTGAGCAGTTTTTTCTTTTTCAAATCTCTTCCCAGCCAATGTAGGAAAATCCCATACATCCCCTCTCATGGATCCCTTTGGATTTGGTTCCCATATTTTTACTGTCCCATCAGAGCCTTTATACTTGACAGGTGATTTCAATCTTTCTGTACTCTTGTATGGCACCCTGACCTCATCTACATTATATGTCCATTTTTTTGCATTATTAGAAAACCAAAGAAATGGTTCATAGTGAGTGGCTGGCTCTTTTTTTGACCTGGAAAAGCCATTTTCATAATGCCAAATATTCATACGTCGGTAGTATAGTCCAGCTTCATACATTGCTACCTGAATGTAACAAATATAATCATGAATTCCAAACCAAATAATACTCCCTGTTGGAGTCAATAATTGCTTTAATTTCTTGATTCGATTACTCGATACAGCTACAAAATCCTGCACCGAAAGTTTATCACTATCATTACCGAAATCTTTATTAATGTTATACGGCGGATCTGTTAGAATTAAATCATACTTAATGCCAGCATCTATCAGCTTATCCACCCACTCGTCCATATCCCCACAAATCACACCATCGAAGTCACTCATTTCTTTCCACCATCTTTCTTAAAAATCAATATATACTGGTGATGAATATTCTCCACATAAGCAAATGGATACCCATACGGTAGCAAGCTCTTGTGATTCTGCAAAAGAATCTTTATTCCCTGTAATTTAAGTACACCACCATTCGGAATCTGGACTTTATTCATAGCTTGCACCAAATCACTATGAAAACTAATAAAATCCGATTTATCTCTGAAATCTGATACAACTATTGCCATATACTTTCCCGTTCGGAGCGTTCTTGCACATTGAAGAAACACTTTATTTACCAGAATATCAAGAAACTCTTCATAGCTTTCTACATTTCCAAGATCTTTCTCATTTTCAGAATACTTTGTTTCCAAATTGTTATTAACTCTATTCTTAATCACCTTTTGGTCGAGCTTATTAAGTATTCCCCAATATGGAGGACTCGTCACTACAAAATCAATAGATTCATCTTCTATTTTCAATAGCTCCTCACACGAATCTCCATTAATAAATGTATGCTTAGAACTACTGCCTTCAGCCACCTCAGTCTCAAGACGCTTTATAGATAATTCGTGCCACTTCGGTGATAATTCTATGCTCGTACATAATCTTCCATCAACTTCACAGGCCTTCGCTGTTGATCCTACTCCACCAAACGGATCCAATACACGCATTCCTTTTTTTGTAAAGAACCTAATAAGGTGCCCAATATCCTGAAAAGAATATGGTGCAGGATGAAGTTTTTCTATTTGCGCTTCTGGGCTATCTGCGCCAAGTCCTTTTTGATAGAAAAAACTTTTGGTTTCAGGCAGCCAATCTTTTCCTGTTAAATCATTAAGATTATTGCGTTTATCTACAGTTCCCTCTGCTAATTGTTTATACGCCTCTGTAGACATAAATTTTTCTAATTCAGTTGTAGAGTAATATTTCTTTTTTCCATCAGTATATTGTTTGATAAGCTCTTCTTTTACGACCTTCTCAAATGTATGACGGGATAATGCAAGCATCTGCATCGCTTTGCTTCCGCTAATACGATCGTCTACTGGGATTTCTATTTTATCTCTTTTATTTTCATCAGTTTCAAATCCTGGTAATGAAAGTTGTTCCATGTATTCTTCCCTTTCCTTTATTCTTCATCGTCTGAGATGGTTTCTATAATGTCTTCTACCTTGCAATTCATAGTCTTGCAAATCTTTAAGAGAACATCTGTAGTGATATTTTCTCCCTTCCCTAACTTTGCCATTGAAGCCGAACTTATTCCTGCTTTCTCTCGCAAATCCTGTTTACTCATATCTTGATCTATAAGCATTTTCCATAATTTTTTATAACTTAGCTGCATATCTTAACCTCCAGCAATCTCGCATCAATATTTTTCCATCATCTTATCGTAGTGTTGCCCCTGGTTCATCCACCGGAATATATTTTCAAACATCTTCCTGCATTCATCCGGATCTACACAATCATCAACAAAATGTAATCCATCACTCATTCCGATTGTCGATGCACTTATGTATGACAGCATAGCCTCTGCAAGCTGATACCTCTCTGTATCTTCACTACCATCCGGATTTTGAAAATTCTTTTTGTTCAAAATAGTATCTCTTAGATGTGTTCCTGGATATCCACATAATTGAACAAAATAATATTCCAGTATCTGATGAATGACATTCATCAAAGGCACACCAGACTTGACTTCCTTATACTCATCCCAGAGAGCCGCATAAGAATTCTTTACAGGATTTACATTCATCTTTTCTGATGGCTCATTTGGATTTGTACATTCACACAAGCGAATTGAAGATTGATTATTCTGTTTCCTAATAAGATAAAATGACACATACTCATACTTTGAAACATAATTGTAGGTTATTTCACGATGGAAATAAGCATTATGGGTAAGTATAAATATTTGCTTAATATGCTTTCCAGTTGCTGTCATATTCCTGTTATCAGCATTATTACGGCAAACTTCTATCATTTCACGAACAATAGAGCTCACAATAAACAAAGAAGTACTGTCCATACTGGAAACTGGATCATCAATAACAACTATTTTATCCCTACTTTCCCCATCTGCAGATTCGCTACCCTTTACGAGATGATAAAAGAATAAAAAAGCTATAAAATTCTTTTCACCTTCACTCAGATTCTCTGCTATGTCACCATTGGGACGAACCACTTTATAAACATGCTTTTGCGTTTCGTGTGGCTTCAAACTGAATCCTTGGAATCCGGCATCCCTGAGCATAGTATTGATGCTATTCATTGCCGTTTCAGTTTCTACTGTTTGGCTATTAAGACTGGATATTTCCTTTTTCAAGTCACACAGTTTTGTATCGCTGCTCTTTATCTTACCTTCCAAATCTTTGATTTCTGATTGCAAATCACGATCACTTTTATCATATGCTGCAATAACATCACGCAACTCATATGCCATATGCGCAAAGAGCATATCGGTGCATTCTTTTTGTTTTTTGGGACCTGCTTTCAGAATATCATTATTCGCTTTAATCAGTTTGTTAAAGCCTTTTATGATCTCTGATAATTCTTCCAAAAGCGGCTCTACCGGTTCCACCTCAACAGAAATAGATGGATCATCAATCTTCTTCTGAATAGCATCAATATTAAGCTGGATTGTTTTCTTAATTTCTTCAAGCTTCTTTGTATATGCTGTCACAGAAATCTGCGGATAGATCTCTGACGGAATCTTCTGAAGAGTTGGATATACTGTATTTGCCTCATGCTTGTATGCTCCAAGCAAATTCTTGAGTTTTTGCAAGTTATCGGTGTACTGAGTATCAAAGCTACGCTTCATCATTTCTTCAAAGTCATCATCTAACTGTCTATAGCAGTATGGACATTTCCCATTGGTCTTATGGGCATATTCCGAATGTCCTTGTCTGACCCATTCCGTTGCTCCGATATTCTGCAAGAATTCTGCAAATGGAGTATTCGATGAATTTACAATATGGAGTTTTAACAACTCTTTATCCATGATTCTATCAAGACACTTCGTATCCTGAATCTCTGTAAATTCATCATATGGCTTTGCCGTATTTGAAAAAGCACTATTATAAAATCTTTTTAAATCTCCCAAATCTGCCTCATTTTGTTGTGAAGCCGTGATTGCTTCAGTAAAGGTTCTCGAAACCCCTCTCTTGTCCATGGATTTCGGAAAATCTTTACGATAATTTTCCATACGATCCCAGCATTCCTTATGGAAATCCTTTTTTAAAGTCTCGCGTCTACCCTTTTTTTGAGCCAGATCACTTTTTGATTTGTCTTGATCAATTTTAAGCAAATCGAGTTCTGTATTTTTCTCGTCAACCTTTTTCTGCACTTCTGCATTTTTCTCATTGACAGTGAAAACACCTCGCATGTTCCTATAGTTTTGAAAATTTGCGTCTATAAATTCTTGGTTATATACAAGTGGAACATAATCCATAGATTTCTTCCCAGCCGCAAAGGACACGCCTGAAAAATCTTTTATGGCACGTGCTATCGTAGATTTTCCTACCCCATTGTTTCCAAAAAAGAAATTCACAAAAGTAGGTTGTATTTTTACACCTGTTCCAGCATAAGTTGCATCTGACAATGCAATCTCTCGTATTTCCCCTGGTATCTTTTTTCCCATCAGCAATTCCCCATTTCTATCCCTACGTCAATAAACACCTCAGCCAAATTTACTTTTTTTACCAGCCACCAGGATCTGTTTAAATCTGTAATTGCACAGTCCATATCCAGATCGAAGTCAAAGGCATAATCTATAAGTTTCTGCTGTTCAAAAGTATCTATTGGCTGAAAGTACACTCTTATCTGTTTTCCATGTTTCTTGATTTTTGTGATCACAGCATATATTGCTTTCTGCTCTGGATTCGTTTTCCCATAATAGTCTGTATTCTCATTACATATTATGGCCGGATAAGTCATCAATCTCTCTATGGCTTCATCTGACAGATTCGAACAGTTCTCATATATTTCCTCGGGTACAGTATCCTTCGTCAATGCCCTTTCCGTTGAAACTGTAATATAATCCTGCTGACTAAGATCCTCCAATGTAACAAGAAGATTATAGTATTCATTATCAAGGCTCTTCAGTTTTCTTAATAGTCCGGCAATAGACATATTGCCCAGGCGAGAATTTGACACGTTCAAATTGACTGTCGCATGATTTTCTACATAAATATTATGCTGTCCATCTTGCTTCACTACTGGTTTACTATCTTGACTCTGATTGACAATTAGTTCGTTTTTCACTCGTGTTCCCCCTCAATTTATTCTTCACAGTAATCTTCAAACGGCGGGATTCCCTCGTAATCCTCTGGATGAAGCTCTCTGTATAAATCTCTCAATTTATATCTTAGCTTATTGGTCTTTGGGCGCAATTCATCCCTAAGACGATCCCCCTGCTCCAGCGATTCATTTCTAGGGATATAGGAACAATTTCCATGTGCATCTTCAATAATTCTCATATACTTATCAGACATAAATCCACTTAATTCGTTTAATGCCTGGAGAGTATCAAGAACCAGTTTTCTCAGTACCTTATTCCTGGTTTTCAAACTCTTAACATCCCATCTTTCCGAATAAAGTCCATCAATAATGTCTGGAAAATCTATATTAATTCCTGGCACCGTATAATCCGTCTTGATGCACTTGACTATAAGATTGTCATAATCCCTACGAAAGTCATTTAATAAATTAGCATCTTCCAGCGATAACTGTTCCTCTCCAAAGGCGACCTTTACATTTTCAGCTACATGCACCCCTTCTTCTGATACCGAAATACTGGTACCAGAAGATACATTTATATTCACATTCTTTTCATTGCTGATGAAAATGTTATTCTCTCCGTTTTGTACTACCGATAAATCCTTCTGGCTCATATGTTCTCCTAAAAATTGAAAGTAATGTTTCCATTATTGGTAAGGTTTATATTCTGTTGCCCATTTTGAATCACATTAGTCTGTTGTTTAATTATAGTTACGGAATTCTGATTACCCTCGTACGAATCTGCTGCCTCTTCAACAATATCCGGATCTTCTTCAACAGACTCTGCATCACTATTTTCTTCTTCATCCTGATAGAATTCCTTTTTATTGACAACTTCAATAGATGCTCTACTAACAGATATTTCACTATACGAATCAAGGTTCATCTCTTGTTTAATTAATCCACGTTCCTTTCCCTCTTCTTTGGGACACCAGAAATTCAATGTGTCTATTCCTGGTGTGTTTTTCCTTTCACTTCCAAGAATGTAATGCACAATTCCCAGTAGAAATGGTTCGATTACAAACTGCTTTTTACTAAGCATTTCTCCTTTAGAAACAGGCGTTGTCCCGTCTAATATATAGAACTCTTCGTCATCTGGAATGTCATCCAATTCAATTACTGCCAATAATCGTTTTACCAACAGTAGATATTTATTTTGATCTATGAATCCTGTAACAAATTCTTGCATTCTTGCCAATGTCTCTGAATACTCTGACTTCATTTTATTATCCAAAACCAAGTATGTATCTTTTCTATCAAAAGGGATGCTCGATGAACCGTCAATGGAACATTCCCGAAAACTAGAAATATCTTTCTTCAAGCTACTTCCCGGATTTTCGTTATCATACCCATTTATCACAGACAGTAATGCATTCATCAAATCGCAATCTCTCAAACCATCTTTGATTCCGCCTCGACGTTCTCTGGGAGTGCTTTTAGTCCACCTAGCATTTATTAACAAATAGAAAAAAGTTCCTCCACACAAATAAGGCACATGATTTTCACTCATTTTTCTCTCTCCACAAAATAGTATCAGTTTTCATCAAAAGTATCGACTTGTATGCCATTTCTACCCATTGACAGTACCAAGAGTATCAATAGGTTCATTTATAGATAAGAAAAAGAAAAGCAAACAAGGATAGATGTTTCTATCATAACACACTTCAGATAATGATTCCATAAAAATAATTTGCATTCGTGAATTTCTTATGGATAATTGCAGATTTATCATTCTTATATGTGATTTCAATTTTTGTTTTAATTTCATAAAATTTTCTTATTCTCTGCGCCAAGAGCTGAGGCGCATTACAAATGGAAACTCTTCATTCAACTGACTGCATCACCTTGGCCAGGGTGGTGGTTCTCTCATCAGAAGAGTGAAGTACCCCGTAAACGTCGGCATAAGAGAACAGCTGACCGGTAAATAGGAGGAATACCTATGATCGGTCGACTGATAAGACAAATGAATATTTCCCGTGAGGATTCCTCCATCGCAAATCGCAGGAGGAAATCCAAATGGGAAGAATCGCAAATTACAGTAACACTAAGAAGTACAGCAACAGACAAAGCTTTGACGGCAAGCCTGTAGAAGCAGGAAAGGTCCTGGTTCCTTTCAGAAAAGACACCTTCAACCTGAAGAAGTCTGATTACATCCAGGCCAACTTCACCACCATGACCCTGGGAGAATTTACTTATGAGATTGGATTCATGGCCATTCCAGAAGAGCACTTCGCTTCTTATATGAAAGACTTCTGGAATGATATCAATGAGGATCTCAAGATGCGCCGTGAAGGTCGCTGTGTACTCACCAATCCTGATGGCACCGAGAGACTTTGCCCGAATACCAGACGTTGCAAGAATTGCCCGCACAAGGGCCTTCTGGAGCGCCGTAATCCTAACCGTGTCGATATCATGTCTTTGAATTATGAGTTCGAAGGTGAAAGCTTCGATATTGAAGATACCACCACTCCATCCGTAGAGGATCAGGTGCTGAATGCACTGGAGCCTGAGCCTACTGAAGAAGAGATTAAGATCCAGATGCTGGCACACTTCGAGAAGGTCAACCAGCGTTATGCCGAGATCATCCGCCTCAGTGCTGATGGAATGTCTATCGATGAGATCTGCATCACCATCGGTCTCAAGTCCAGCCGTGGTCGTCAGGTCATCAACAACTGCCATGATGCAGTTTGTGACTATCTGAAGCTTTATCATCACAAGAAAAACCGTAAGTAATGCCGAGAGGGCGATAACACTTCATTCGTGTTACCGCCCTCGTTTTTTAATGACTCTTATAGACTGGCTTTCGTCCATTCAGCTGAAATGCATCATGTGATTTGATATCCCGTATGGCTTTCTTTAAGCTACCACACCTGGCATGATTGTGATACGGATCACTGGCATGATGCTTATGAAATAAGATTACCAGATCCCGATCAGGAAGATCCGCCGAGTGCATGTACCAGACATGTCCCGTGTTTTTACTCATAAGCGTCACATCGTATTCATTAGCCACGATTACCGAAAAATACTTGGTATCAATGGCACTCAATTCCTCTTCTGTAAACATCCTAAGCCCCCTTCCCTGAAAAATACATATCCAAAGCCGCTTCCAGGATTCCTTGCACATCCTTCTTTGCTACATCTGAGAAATATCTGCTATAAACCTTTGCCGAAATCTTAACCGAAATCGGTTTGATGATCTCTGCCACTTCCACTGGCTTATCCACTCCCATCAGCACTTGAACCGATTCCTTAGTAATGGATCCTGCTGCAGCCCTCAACTTCTTTGCCATATCATTTTTTATGGAAATGCAGTTCTGATCCACGACTTCTTTCACCAGCTTCTGTTCTTCGTCTGACAGATAGGACAGTTCCACACCAACCACCAATGCCAGACTTCCATCATCGAGCATGTCCTTAAATCCCTGGATCAGCTGACCGCATCTGACATACCGGGCAATGTTCCTACCCGTCATGCCATATTCCTGGCCAATCAGTTCCCTACTCTTAGCCGCCTGGTGGACATCATGTCCACCGATATCACCGTTGAGTGCATGTAGTTCCTCTAAGATTTCCTCTCTCTTCTTGGTACCGCAAACCTTATCATACCTGGCAGACAATACCGTGATCCGCTCTGAGATTGACAGATCATTAAAGGACCTCTGGATTACATTAGTTTCCACCACATAAATCCACGCTTCTTCATCTGACAGATTTTCTTTTACAATGGCAGGAATCTCCGATAATCCTGCCATCCTTGCTGCATTCTGTCTGTTATGACCTGCAAGCATTTCGTATTCCGTACCAAGTTTTCTTACTATGACCGGTGTGAGAATACCATGCTCTCGAATACTTTCTACCATATCCTCTAATCTGTCGCCCTGATAAAGCTTAAATGGATGCTCATGAAAAGGCTTGATGGCATCCACTGAAAGCATCTGCACTCCACCCTCTGGAGCCTCTGGTGCCAAAAGATCCACTGCATCGCAAAAGATTCTTCTCTTATCCTTCATAAGTAATCAGCTCCTTTCCAAAATCCAAATATGCCTTGCAGGCTTTCGTCCCCGGTGCATACTCCAGAAGAGGCTCACTATAATAAACGCTTTCTCCAACCTTTACCGTATTGGGAATCTTACTGCCAAAGATTCGGATTTGTCCTTCAAATGTTTCCGTCACCTGCTCTGAGATTACCTTGCAAAGATTCGTCCTTGCTTCACACATGGTAAGCAGAATTCCTTCCACTTCCAGCTTTGGATTGATGCGGCTCTTAATCTTCTTGATAGTTTTCAAAAAATCCTGCAAACCCATCATGGCCAATAGCTGAGGATTCACCGTGATCACTACTCCGTCAGCTGCCGCCAATGCATTGATGGTCAGTGCACCCAAGGCCGGGCAAGTATCGATAATGATGAAGTCATACCGTTCTCTCAATAGATCCAGAATCCCTGCCAGCATTCTCTCAGCACCCATTTCCAGTCTCAGCTTTGCTTCCACCACTGACAGAACCAAAGAGGAAGGAATGAAATCTACACCGTTTCGACTCATGATATATTCCGTTGGATCCGGTAGCTTTTCATCTTCCATCTGAACCATCATCAGATGCCCTATAGTCACCGGCACCGCCGCCGTATTTTCTACTCCAAAACATGTAGTAAGATTCGCCTGGCTATCAAAATCTACTGCTAACACCTTCTTTCCAAGACTTGCCAATGAATATGCCAGATTATATGAAGTTACACTCTTTCCAACTCCACCCTTTGTGGCTCCTACCAAAATGATTTTTCCCATGATTGCCTCCTATCTGAGCAGCTGATCCACAAGGGATTCAGCCTGCTCTACCATTACCTCATTTACCATTGCCTGAATATCATCAAAACAGATGACCACTATCGCTATCACCACAAACATCATCACCCAGCCGATGATTCTTAATTTGTCTTTTCGCATACACCGTACCTCGCTTCTCTTTCTGCCACATACTGAGTATGAATCCGTGTTTTCTCTTCCTGGAACTTCTTTTTCAAAGACTCCGTCTCTCGTTCCATGAAAGCCTTTTCTGCTTCAATGATCTCTGCCTTCTCCTGATCCAGCGTGATGATCATCTTGCCATCCTCACAGCTGACGGAAACATAATCGCCAATCTGAAATCCCAGCTCCTTCAGCCACTTGCCCTTCAGCATGATACAAGGCGTCTCTCGGTACTGATATCCACTCTGTCCTACAACCTTCAAGCTTCTGTTCTTCTTTGCCATAATCGAATTCTCCTTTTCATAATTTGTCATTGATTGCTGGTTCCTGTTTCAACACATCCCACCCAATGGCATCACCTCCCTTAACGCGAAAAAAATAGCTGTCAATGCTTTCGCATCAACAGCTATCGCTTAAGTTCAGTATATTATGAAGTTATTTCTGTTCAGCCTTTTCCTTGTCCATGATGTCGTAATACTCTTCCATGTCTAAGGAAAGTCTGATATGAGAATCCGCTTTTCGGTTGCTCAAGAGGCAAACCGTCTCCACATGGACGGTCATACCAAATTGATCAACTGGGCAGACCTTTTTAAGTTCATACCCTCTCTCGCATAAATACTTCAAATCCCTGGCCAGTGTAGCACTGTCACAACTTACATACACAATCCTCTCCGGGTTCATCTCTATCATTGTCTCCAGCAGAGTCTCATCGCATCCTTTTCTCGGCGGATCTACTACTATAACATCTGCATAAACGCCATTTTTCTTATATTCTCTCGGCAGTACTTCTTCCGCCTTGCCTACAAAGAATTCTGTATTCTCCAGCCCGTTAAGTTTCGCATTCTCTTTTGCATTTTCAATTGCCGCCGGCACGATTTCCACGCCGCGGACGAATTTCGCTTTCTGTGCGAGGAACAGGGAAATCGTTCCAATTCCACAGTACAGATCCCAGACAGTTTCCTCTCCGTGAAGATCCGCATATTCCAGTGCTTTTGCATAGAGTTTCTGTGTCTGTCTCGGATTTACCTGATAGAATGACAGAGGAGAAATCTGATAAAAAATATCTCCGATCTTATCCGTAATATATTCCTGTCCCCAGAGCAGACGGATTTCTTCACCGAGGATTACATTGCTACGTTTCTTATTCACATTAATCGTAATACTTGTCATTCCCGGAATTTCACGCAGAGATTCCACCAGAACATCCTCTTTCGTAAGTTTATTTCCATTCAGAATCAGACAGACCATCACTTCTTTCGTAAAATACCCATAACGGATCAGAATATGTCTCACGAGTCCCTTGCCGGTTGCCTCATTATATGGCCCGATTCCATACTTTTCCATATGGCTGATCACACGGTCAAGTACCTCTTTATTCTCAGACACCCCCAGTGCACAGTCACGGTTCTCGATAATGTTATGAGTTCTTCCCGCATAGAAACCTGTGACGATCTTTCCTTCTTTATTTCTTCCTACAGGAAACTGTGCCTTGTTTCTGTAATGGAACAGCTCGTCCATTCCAATGATTGGCTCCATCGGAATATCGGTAAAGCCTCCGATTCTCTCCAGATGTCCTTTTACTTTATTTGTCTTAAATTCCAGTTGCTGATCATATGAAAGTGCCTGAAGCTGGCATCCGCCACACTGACGGGCAAATGCACATTTCGGCTCAACCCTGTAAGGTGATGGTTTCACTACCTCCATCAGACGGCCATATCCATAGTTTTTCTTTGCCTTAATAATCTTCGCTGTTACTGTATCCCCGATTACTGCGTCCTTGACAAAAACGGTGAAGCCATCGGCTTTTCCGATACCTTCACCGTCAATTCCGCAATCTTCTATCTCTAACGTAACAAGATCGTTCTTACGAAATTCCATAAAGATTACACCTCTTTAGTTCTTCTTAAATTTGAGTCAAAAAGTCTGTTAAATCCAAGCCAGTCTTTCTTTCCTTTATCTGCTGCAAAAATCTCTGTGATGGTTTCCATCCTTGCATCTGTATTATCTGCAAGATTCAGAGCTACCGCTTCTACCAGTGCAGGTTTCTTCGGTGAACCATATTCCAGTTCTCCGTGATGAGCCAGGATACAGTGGATCAGCTCATTCTTAAGCACTTCCGGAAATTCCGGAATCTGACTTGCAAGGTCATGAATCATCTGTGCTCCGATATAAATATGTCCCAGAAGCTGTCCTTCATCTGTATAATCATTTAATGGAAAGGAAGATAACTCTTTCGTCTTTCCTATATCATGGAGAAGTGAAGCAGTAATCAATAAATCTCTGTTAATGACCGGATATGCCTTTGACATATAATCGCAAAGTCTGGTCACTCCCAGCGTGTGTTCCATCAGCCCACCGATAAATCCATGATGTACGGTTTTGGCTGCGGAATGTCCCTCGAATGCTTTGATAAATTCTTCGTCTTCCACAAATAATTTCTTCAGAAGCGCAGAAAGATAAACATTCTCCACACTGTCAATAAATGCTTTCAGCTGGCTGTACATATCGTCTGTGCTGTTCTCGCTTACCGGAAGATAATCTGCAGGATTATATTCATCCTCGGCCGCTTTACGTACACGCTTGATATTCAACTGCATAGCGCCTGCAAAACTGGTCACATCTCCCACAACGTCAATATAATCCAGCACATCAAAATCATCAATTCCCAGAGAATTCGGATCCCATATCTTACCATCCATAACTCCGGTCTTATCCTGAAGAATAATATTTTCATATGGTTTTCCGTTCTTCGTTACAGCGGACTGTTTCTGCTTGCACAGATAAATTCCGTTGATTCTGTCTCCCTCATGTAATTCATTTAAAAAACGCATAAAATCTGCCTCTCTATCTATCCTATAATTTCAACAGTTCATTCCTGAAATCATTCCATTCACTTATCTGTGAATTCCCGTATTCATTCAGGCGCTCCTGAGCTATTTCTCAGTAACTGCTATTCTGTAATCCTTTTCCATATAATTTCCATTGGAACTTTTCCGCAGGACCGTTACTGTAACCTTTTCTCCTGCTTTCTTTGTCTGCAGATATGTATAATAGGACTGCATACTCTCTATTTCATTTCCATCAATCTTGCTGATGATATCACCGCACTGAATCCCGGCTTTCATTGCCGGTGAATCTGTTTCTGTGCGTTCCACATATAGTCCATGATTGATTTTCAGCTGGCTGCACTGTGCCTGATTAATCTGTGTGCCATAAATTCCTGTGTATCTGACTTTATCGTTATTAGCCAGTCTCTCTACCAGCAGAAGAATCTGTTCGGCAGAAAGTGCATGAATATTCGCTCCATCACTCTGACTTGCTTTCAGAATCATACCCGCCACATTTCCAGAAGTATCCAGAAGAATACCACTTCCGTCTTCACTTCCCTGCATGTCCGTAGCCAGTATTTCATATTCCGTATCAGCAGCCATCAGCTTCTCCGATATAGAAGTAACCATTCCATAAACGACCGCATCAACGTCACCTGCCGGGCTTCCGATTGCGATTACCATATCACTCTGCTTTGGACTGTCAATATCCGTCAGATCAGATACTACGATTTCATCTCTCGTACTGTCATTAAGCTGGCTTTTCTTTACAGTTGCAACAGCCAGACCTGTATCCGCATCACCCTTACATAACTCACCGGAAACGGTAGAGCCATCTGCAAAAGTAATCTGCAATTCATGCAAGTTCTCCAGTTCTTCCTCATAGGTAAGGATATAAAACTGTGTATCTGTTTCCAGAAAAATCAGACCTTCCGAATCACCCTGCTGCATATAAGAATTATTCAGCAAATCCTCATCCTTGGAAATTCCACGAACAGTTACCAATGATTTCTGGGCTTCCTGAGAGATTTTTAACACCTCTTTATATGTATCTTCATAAAGAGCCAATGGACCTTTTTCTCTCTCCTGATATTCATCTGCCGTATCTTCACTCTCTACTGTCTGTTCTTCTGATACTGCTTCTGTTTTCTCCATTGTCTGTGTTTCTGTCAGTTCTATTTTCTGCTGTGCATTCTCTTCTTTATCTGCCAGGACAGGGAACACTTCTGCAAATGTAACTGCTGCACATCCGCCAAAAAGAATTCCGCAGCCGGCAACTGCCAGTAGTCTGCGTGCCATACTTCTTCGCTCTGTCGGTCGTTTCTTTATGGTTTCCTGCATAAACTGATATTCTTGTTTATTCTTATTTCTCTCAATGTCCTGTCTCATAAAATTTATTCTCCTGTTGCACTCCACTCAGATCCAGTACACTAATAACATCTCCGATTGCTTCCATCTGTCAGGACTAACAAATCTATGTGTTATTTTACCAAAGAGATATGAATTTTTTATGAATATACTATAAGTAATTTTATATTATGATGTTAGGGGCAAAAAGTCTTTTGCCCCTGATAAATGGCATAAAAAAACCTTGTACCAGTTAAGATACAAGGTTTCACATGCGGAAGATGGGACTTGAACCCACACGAGCGCAATGCTCACAAGATCCTTAGTCTTGCTTTCCACAAAAACAGCATTTTAACCTTTATAAACAACAGTTTCGTTGTATCTTTCAAAAAAACAGCACAAGACTTCTTTTTAATATAATACTATCCTTCAACAACCTTGTCAATCCTTTTTCTAATTACTTTTTGTATACTCAATAATGCAAGTCAACTCACAGCCACGCCAACTATAACCTGCATCGACCATGATACTGTCATATGATACTGTTGGTCGAATCAGATAATCTCTTAAATTACTAAGTGACGTTGCATTGTAAAGATTTGTTCCCGTAAAACCTAAATCACCAATTGCCGACTTCATGCTATATCCTTGTGGAATACAACGCAAGTCCACCAAATGTTTAAAGTTCTCAATGCCATGCTTTACAGATGTAATATCAGGAGTTCCAGATTTAATGGTTGTTTTGATCGTCATTACGATAACTTTCCTGTAGATTGTTGAGCCATCATACCATGTGCCTATAGGTGTTTCCTCAGTTGAATAGACATCACCACCGCCGGAAGATGAACCACCACCAGAGCCACTAGCACCATCTTTTCCATCCTTACCATCTAACACATCAAATGACTTTGTACCGTTCTTATCAGTAATAGCCACAGTGTGACCGCCTGTGATTTCTGTTACTTCTACTGTGGGAGATACACCATCAATACCATTGATACCGTCTGTACCGTTCACTCCATCCTTGCCATTGATACCGTCCTTACCGTCAGCACCTTTAGCACCGTCTTGTCCTGGATCACCTTTATCACCTTTATCTCCCTTATCACCTTTATCTCCCTTATCACCTTTAGCACCATCAGCACCACGCACGTTTCCTAAATTAATCTTAGTTCCATCTGTGAGAGTAACAATTAGTTCATAGTTCACTAACTTAACTGTCTGGATTCCTGTGCCATCCTTGCCACTTGTACCAGTGCCACCAGCAGGAAGATTATTTACTATAGTGTCAATTTCTTCCTTAGTATAGTAATCTGACAGGTCAACATTACCGCTGGATGGAATTTTTTCTTTTAGTTTCTCAATCAGATATTGCAGTCCGTCCTCGTCAAGATATTTGTCTTGTGTTCCTTCTGTAAATACCATAATCCACCCCCTTAAAACATATCATCAATTTCTTTCGGTGTGATCGTCTTAGCCCCGTAACGACTTGGAGTATATTGTGGTTCTCTGGTAAACATCAGTGAGAAGCAACTGTAATCCTCATCAGGATCGGGAATAGAAGCAATCTTGTCTTTGACCTGTGCGATACGTTTCTCAATGTACTTGTATGCTGCGCCTGTGGTATTAAATTCTGTTGTGATGGATTGCATCAAATCAACATCATTTGCAACGGCTTCAAACACATCAAGCACCGTCAGCAGTAGTCGTTTGTACATAGTTTCCTTGTTATATGTTTCTGTCGCAACCAAATTATTTTCCATCAGAAATTGTGTGTATTGGTCGTCAGGAAAATACTCTTGATTGGACAGTTCCATTTTTAATCTTGTTAATACGTCCATGTGTTCTCCTTTCCTTAAATTTGTGCATTAAAATAGACCACTGGCTACGGCGTTTCACCGTAGTCGTGGTCTTATGAGTTTAAATTAGTTTAAGTTCAATGACAAAAATCCTAAATCTCTAAATGAAATTCCTGCTTCTTGTAATATGATTTTCCATCCAGAAAAACCTACTACTAAGCACGAATCTGCCACACTAGGCACTGATGAATCTAGGAATAGTGTATTTTCAATAATATTATATCTTAATTTTGTGTGCTTTGTATATGTAGCAGGATTAATAGATGCTATAGCATCTACATATCCATCGTTATCAAATATGCTATATTCATATTTCACATATGCATTTAAATTACTATCAAGCCATATTTCTCCAAACATTTGATTAGAACCAGATTCTAAACGCGAAACCATAAAATGTAATTGTTCAGTACCCGATTCATAAATAACTACCCATTTCCAGTAATTATTTTCATCATCATACATATCTTTATCTAAAAGTTTATTACCTTTATTATTCGGACTTCCGTATGCTAGAATATAATTTTTTAATTGCGTAAATGCATTTTGATTATTGTCATCATCATTACCGTCATCGCTGTCAATATCAACTACTACTTTAATTTTGGCTTTCTCACTACTGTATTTATTGGAAATAGTGATATATGTTGTTCCTGTTTTTTCAGCGGTAACATATAAATATGTAACTTTACCATTCTTATACCAATCATCATCCCATGAACATGAAACAATATCAGGATTAGATATAGAATATCTTAATCCACAACTTTTTTTCAAAGTAACTTTAATTGTCTCATCGTCTACACCGTCCATATAAAGTGTTTTAGGTGATACACTTATAACAGAATTTACAGTTACCTTACATTTAACTATTGATAAAGCCCTATTATTCACATATCCATATATTATCGCTGTTCCCTTTTTCTTACCTGTAACTTTACCAGTATTTTCTGATACTGTTGCCACACTTTCATTATCAGACCACCAAGTTGTTTCTGCTTTTGTACCAGTAACCTTTAATTTAAAGGATTTTCCAATATAAACACTTGCTTTAGTTTTATTTATCTTAATCTTGGCTGCTTGAACATCGACGCATCCTCCAATTTCAGGCATGGCTGATGATACAGATAACACTAAAGAGAGCGCAAACAATATAATTCCAAAATATTTTTTTATGCCTTTCATAAACTTTTCCTCCACTTTTTCTTTTTTCATTGTTTTAGCTTAACAATGCGATAATAAACACCGCAATTCCTACATATGCAATTATACATCCTAATGTATACATTCCCCATTCGCCTTCCTTTCCCTACGACTCAACTAAAAGTCAAACCCCATACACTCAGCAACCTCAGTCAATGTATAATATCGCTCAAAGTTCTGTTTCCAGTCCTCATCATTCACGATCATATATCGTATGTTGCCTAATGGGTCTTTGGCTTCAACCAATCTCAGTCCCTTTTTTTTCATATACCGCCTGAGCAGGAACTTAGAAATAATAGGCACTGAATCTGTTGCCTTGTCACCATCTGGCTCGAAATCAACTATGTCGTCACGTTCCGGCACTGGTAGACCATCAATATCATATCTGCTGATAGTGTACTCTTTGCCATCATCGGCTGTGATGATTCCAGCACATTTCTGCCTGTTGTAACTTGTAACTACTCCACGCATTACTTTCTCCTTCCTAATCGTACCACATTGTTGTTATTTAAAATAATTATAGTCGCAATACGACTATTTTTCAATAGTCTTGTCACGACTTTCATATAATAAAGATAAATTATTTATGAGGTACGGACATGACATTTGAGAACATTCGTAATTTGCGTGAAGATGCTGATAAGACGCAGACAGAAATTGCTGAATATTTGAACATCAAGCAAACCACCTACTCAAAGTATGAGTTGGGAAAAATCAATGTTCCGATAGAAATGTTAATTAAGATTGCTGATTATTATGACGTATCTCTTGATTATCTCGTTGGACGTAAAAGAAAACATAAGAAATAAAGGTTGTGGTAAATTTACCATAACCTATTTTTTATTGAGCGTTTCCTGTTTTGGAATCGCTGCATCTCAAATTTGAGACTCAGCATCGGAGTTGAAGAAATCTTCAAAAACTGTTCACTAATAGGGTTTACCAATTTTGGTAAAGGCTTTGAAGAAATCTGCAAAGGCTATTTACAGTTTCCACCAGAATTGGGGGGAATCTGTTTCACTTGGACTTACACCAATTTTAGAGGAAGTCCACTTATCAAGGTATGGTAAAATTACCAGACCTTGTTTTTCAGTCAATCGGGTTTACCAAATTTGGTAAAGGCGATTTATCTCAATCAACTTCCACCAGAATTGGTGTAACTGATTCTATCCATTTAACTGAATTTTATTTAAAGGTTTCTCCATTTGGAGAAGAGCTATTCTCTGTCCGAGTGGGTAATTTTACCACATCGGTATTATTTTGCTATTTTCTCCATTTGGAGAAGATACCATTTACCACATCGGTTGTCACTTGGTGACAATATTTCAAGGTAAACCAATTTTGGTGTACCTTGATTTTTTGCTGTGGGGTAAAAAGTGATACCATACGCACCATTTTTTCAAACAGGGGTAACGGCTCGTTATGCCATAAAACTGTACAGAAAACACTCTCTAATTTCATACAAAATCACGAAAATATTCTTTGTATATCTTGCACAATGCTTCTAACAACGGCTGCATCTGGCACTGATCCGATGATTTTCTGACAATTACCCGTCCCGTACCATCTTTTCAGCCCATATTGTCCTAAAATCGTGTATAAGATTAGGAATCTTATGCGGATTCTGGCATGAAATTTTGGTTTCATCTACAAAAAAGTCAAGTTTTGTTATTATTTGACATTTTCAGTCACATTTTTATTGGAAGTGTAATTTGCTTTAGTATAGTAAAGCGTTGACGTAAATCATCTATATTTTAATTCCTAGTATATCACTATGAATTAGTTGGATTGTATTTATTTCAGTACAATTTTATAGAACGTATTTTGGGTCGTACTTCACTACACTAAAGCACTAAACACCTACACCCACAGTATCATCCTCATTCGTTTCCTACTATATCACTAGGATTTGCAACACTTTTCTCATTTTTCAACCTAACCTTCTCAACCTCAGGATCACTCACAAGGTCTACTTTTTCCATAATCGTATCAACTGACACTGCTCCCATTTCCTGTAATGCTTTTAGATTAGAAATCATTTCCGATCCTGCAACAGGCATTGCCACATTATAAACAACATCAACGTCACATCCAACACTGATGCCCTGCATTGATAATATCTTCTGGAATGTCTTAAATCTTTGCTTAAATCCAGTATTGAGCCACTTCTTACACTCGTTAGCATTAACCTCTGCCATAGCGAATAAGATTTTCATGGCTACTTCTGAGATATTAGCAATCGAAGTAGAACTACCTAAAACTGACGGAATGCAAGCAATATCATTCAACATCTGTTTGAGATTATCCAGTAAGAGTTTAATAGAATTGTAGTCCATATTACAAGAAGCATACTTGAAATCTCCATTATCAAGATTAAGCACATATCCTGTAGCATCAGCAGGAATTGAAGATTCTATATACTGTCCCGTAGCAATTGGTAAGACATTCATAGTATTGGTATAAATGCTATCAGAGAATTTACTCAGCAAGTCCTCTAATTCGTCCATAATAGGCTTAATGTCCGTAAGCATTGACTCCCCAAAATTATAATCCTTGTCTGAAAAATTATGATAATGTATAGGCAGTCCAATACTCATGGTGGTACTCACTAAATGCTCATCCCCACCGTCATTTGACCAACATTCTACATATGTAGGATAATAGACATTCCAGTAGGTCACGTGAGTATAGACATCTGTCCAATGTTCAATAAATGATACATATTCCCCTTTGTCATCATAAACAGGATAGCAGCAAGCACTGTCCAGCACCTTAGATTTTATTACACTGTCCTCGACATAAATAACCTCAAAGGCATCACCAAATTTATTGACTCTATCAATAATCTGGTAGTCAACAGTTTCATATTGACCTAACTTGTAAATGTCATTAAAGGTCTTTAAAGTTTCGCTGTCTTGACATGATAAACTGACAGGATTACCTAACAGGAATGTGTCATGGAATCGAATTACTGTCTTAGCGTAGTTCAGGATCGTTTTTCGTGTGATATATTTCTTTCCTTTATAATAAGAATCCTCACGATTTAACACCTTGTGTCGTCCTGCAAGATAGTCACGATTAGCAACAACATCAGCGATTCTTGCAGCATGATTGTGTTGATTAACTTCTTCCATGAACCATTTCGGATTATTACCATATTGTTTTTCTATATAATCGTTAATCATCTTAACTCCTTTCTCTAAAATGGATACCAAAATCCGTTTTTCATACCCTGAATACAGAGCCAGAATCCTGATACCAAGTCATCATGTGACCCAATTACGGCATTAAAAGCACCATTGTCCTGCGCCACAAACGTTTTCATTTCCTCTAATAAATTATTACTCTTTATTGCAATAAGACCTTTCTCAAACCACTCACGAGCATCATTAACCGCAATACTTTTTGTCTTGTTATTGGTGCTAAATCCAACCTGCCAAACAGTGCGATTATACTCATCATATGTCTTATACTTAGTCATGTTCATATAATGTTTCTCATATCTAAGTCTTTCAATTACAGAGTGACCGCCACTTGCTTTCTCAACTGTCAGTAGAGCCTTGTTGAACCATCTGCCGACTGCATCACAAACATCGGCAAATATGTATGGTTTTGTCTTATTGTTTCTAAATTCCAGTACCTGTTTACCATCCGCATCCACCATAAATATAGTAGAATAGTCATGTTTTCCACCAAGTCCCTCAGATACGTCAATACCTGCATAGTATTTAACGCCATACTTCGGAACGTCCCATATGAGTAAGGATTTATTCTGCACATATGGTCGTAATATCTGCGGTAATCCCACCAACTTATCCAGAGTCAATGGTTTAACCTTTTTCTCCGTAAGTGCCTGCTGAATCCTTATAACACGACTGTTATCAAAGACACTACTTCCCGTTACAATGCAAGATTCCTCAAATGTTGACGGAAATTCCTCGTGAAAAGCATCCAAAGAAGATTCTGCAATCTTACCTCTGCGCCATACGGCTTGATCTGGTGTCATGCCTAGCGTAGCAAGGTATTTTTCTTCCTCATCATATTCATCCTCAGTAAGCATCTTGCCATTATGCCTTGCCTTATAAGACTTGACAGATTGTTTATATTGGTTCTCAAACAGCGCACGACCATTTATGAAATTAAAAAAGAACGGCTTGAAGTCGTTCTCATTGTTGATACTCTGCATATATAATTCAGTAAATTTATTGAATCCTTTTGTCGTGGATTCGATTATAATTTGCGCTGATTCTGTACTGGCTTGCATCAGAGATTGTAACTGTCCGTCCTGATTCTTCCAAAGCGCATATTCGCTCATATGTAATACTCCATTGATCGTGTCGCCTCTGCACAAATCCTTATTACCTGCTGTCTGGCAAGAGATACGGCTGCCATTAGTAAATGTAAGTTCCTGTCTGTTATTAGTCAACAAATCTGGACGCAACCAATCGGGAAGAGAGTAGAATTGTTGCTTTAATTTAGCAAATACTTTGTTTGTAGACTCCTGAGAGTGAGAGATAAGCACACAAGTTGTGTTGTCCTGCACGATGCACTTTCTGATACTCAATGCGGCACAAACAACTGATAACCCCAACTGCCTTGATTTAGAAATGATGTTCTTGTGTTCCAGTCCAGAGACAAATGCTCTTTGCTCATCAGTCAAGATGAACGGAACAATTTTACCCTCTTTGTCTGCAATTTTCAAAAAAGTTTCAATCCATGCAATCTTATTCTCATCAGCCCATAACCACTTTAATTTTTCCATGTTCTGTTTAGAGAGTGCCATTATAAATCACCCCCTAGTTTTCTTTAATTTTGGTATATTTACTGTATTAAGGAAGTCATTGATTTCATCCTGCTCATCTTCAAAAAACTTACTCGTATGAAAATCCTGTATATATTTAGCCGCCTGTACATCACCAGAAAGAGCCTTATCAAGCATTTTCTGATAAATTTTCATTGTGTTGACGGTTTGCATATGTTTCATGTAAATCTTGATGGCTGCTTGTGCGTCCTCACGAACCAACCAATTTTCTTTACAAAATTTTTCTGTCTTATTTTCACCAGATTTATTCTGAAAATGATTATCACACTTGCATAAATTATCCCATGACTGTCTTTCTTCTGGTGGAGTGAGATACCACTCAACATATTTTGCAATATAGTAAGGACATACCTTTGTCATTTTTGCTATAATCGTAGTAGGATTTGGATTTTCGCTCTTAAACGCTGGCATTTATTTCACTCCTTTCAAGATTTCCAATGATTTATTACACGTTTCTGTCATCTTTTCGAGATGGTCCCGCATTTGAAGCATCAACTCGAAACTCCTTTTCTTCATTTCAAATTTTTCATTTTCCCATTTAATTTCTTGTTCTGTCATTTTTTTACTCCTTTTTTATGTATAAAAATAACGGAAGTCTTTTTTATAAGACCTCCGTCCTGTTTTCTGTTTCTAAACAAGTTTCATCGGTTTTCAAACAACGAATTTATCGCATTTTTCCGTTGTCTAATGCGTTTCTAAACCGACAGAAATTTGAACCTACCCTTAAAATCCCATCACATCTGGGAGTCCCCAATTCTCAGCCCATAGTTCTGGTTTACCATTCTCATCCAGTACAACCAGATCATAGTCACCATTTTCATTTACAAGACCATCCAACAGACCATTTTTAAACAGCAGATGTTCCGTAACAACCATATCCTGCATATCCTCAAAAGTATCATATTTTCTGTTGCGTTTGTCTTGGAAAAATGATTTTCGGCTCTTATTCACAACAATATGACATATCTTTTTCGCAAGATTCCATACTTCATTATCTGTAAGTGTGATTTTTTTCATATCGTTAATACTCACTGCTCTGTAATAAGAAATAAGTGGTCTATCCTCATCTATGTACTGAATACTAAAACTAAATTGATATGTTTCTTCAATCACACCATTTAAGTCTCTGATAGCATCCTCATGTTTCATCAGTTCAGCACATTTTTCTCTGTCAAATTGTTCCCGTAATGCTTTTGACGCATATATCTTCCTCAGTAACTGTCGTCCTTTCATCTTAGAGGACAAATTGTGTTTTTCATTAAATTCTTCACAAATTTTTCTTTCAACCTCAATGACTTCATCATTAATATAATCAGAAAAAATATTACCAAGAATACGATCATCTGACTTTGCCATCTTGTAGTAAAAGATATATCCATCCTCATATTCAGCAAGATTCTTTTTACCTAATGCCGTAATCGCATTTAAAGTGATTTCTTTTAACACTTTTTTGATGGTAGCGGAATAAGCCTTGAATAAATTTGGATTGTATATATAATTTCTTTGGCAATAATTCAAAAGTTCATCATCTTCGGCATATCCTTTTTCGTAGCAACTTTTTCTCATAAATTTCAGGACATTGCAAAACAAATTTGTCATCGTAAATGGTTGTTCATGCAACCTCTCATCTGAGAATATTACTCTAAGGTACTCCATCATAGGTGAAATATTTTTATCATTATGACATCCACCATTATTTTTTACCGATGGTTTTTGTAACTCCCGGAGCATCTCAGTAAAAATATATGATTTCTTGGGTTTATGTGTTTTCTTGTTTTCTGGATGATAAAATTTGAAAGCAGATTCTATCTCTCTGATTTGTGCTTTCTTTGAATTTCCATCTGAAACTTTCCATCCTAATTCCTCACAAATCTCTTTGTAAGTGTATTCCTTGTTTAATTCTAGCATTTTTTATGACTCCTTTTTTGTACAATTGGATTCGGGCATACAGATTGATGCAAAGTGCGTTCGCTCATTCGCTTGCGCTCATTCTCTCTCACACTTTGTGAAGGAAATCTCACTTTTTTCTTTCACTTGTGCTTTCATTTACCTGTACCTTCGTTCTTTTTCCATTTTTGGACAGTTGAAATACACTTTACTATTCTTTAATCTGTGTGTTTCAACTGTCCAGTTTTGGAAATGTTCATGTGAATCACAAGACATTTGATCTGTGCAGCATTAGCGGAACAGTCAAATGGATTGCATCAATCTGTAAGCACCTATTTGTTTTTTCTCTTTTTTGTTGGGAAATTTTTCAGCAGAAATGAATTAGATAAAATCATTAATTCTATCATCGTACTTAAATACGAAAACTGATTGCTTCTTTGTAGGATCATTTTTGTGTGGCTTGATGTCAATAATCTGAAATCCATTCTTTAGTAGTTCTCGTGCCTTACTTGCTGAAAAAATTATAATTGTTTTTCTCATTTTTTTGATTCCTTTCTTGTGTAAATTTATTTCAAGTCCGAAAGTTTCTGATTTGCTTTTCTCACTCCACAATTTTACGGTTGTATGCACGGCGTGAGCGAAAAGTTTTCGTTGACAACGGGAGTAACGAAACATGACATCCCTAGATTCAATCTAGGCTTGCAAAAATTTCACTATCATTTGGTCGTGTGAGTTCATCCACATCCCGTACAATATTTCTCTCATTAGCAAACACAAATACTGTCTTAATTTTATTTCTCCTATCAGGCATGACCTTCACGATCCTGTGACCTCGTTTGAGTAGTTCATTTGCAATTTTGCCGGAGTAAATGATTATGCTACTTGTGTCTGTGTATCGCATTTTTCCTCAATCCTTTCTGAATAATTTACAGTGTATTTATTGGTTAAAGCATACGAAAATACATCATCAGAAAAATTACTTATACTTCTGGTAGAATCATCAATACTTCTCATACAATCTCTGTAAATTGCTTTCTTTTTGAATCCATCTGTAGGTAATTCAACCACAATATCTGTGTCCCATCCCAGTACATCATTAACTCTTTCTATATCTATATCTGTACTGAGATAACCATTTTTCAATGTGATTTTTCCATAGCCTTTATGGATGTTATATTTTTTCTGAATTTCCTTAAATTCATCTTTAGTATGACGCTTTTCACACTCATAAAACTCTGGTAGGTCAAGTACATCTACCAGCCAATGTTTATGAATCCAAACATATTTTTCTTCTGTATAATAGCCTTGGAATGAGCCATCAATTGCTATAAGCAGCATCATTAATTCATCTGACAGTTTCTCTTTTGGCAGGTCATATAAAGACCATAAAAGCAGGACAGTAGAGAGGTTATATTTTCTGTAATATTTATCTCTGGAAATTCCTGCAATCCTGTTGAGGTTAATGCTTTCTGGATTACTTGTGCCATTCCATTTGAATTGAGTCAGATGATTGTCAAAACATTTTCCATTTGTAAGTGCTAAATCAACGCCAATTGCTTCGTGTGTGGCGTTTTTGGTTATACCATGTGCATCAAAATTTTGATTCTTGTCATACTTAAAAATCATTACCTGCTCAACGTCCCATCCTTTTACTTGTTTGAGGATGGCACACGATAGAAGTGAATCTAAATCATCTGTGAGAATTAATCCATATTCATCTGATCCGTCAATCCATTCGTTTCCTTGTAATAATAAATTTCTGTAATTCGCTTTCATTCTTGTCACCGTACAGGTGAGATAACCCACTTATACAGTCAACAAAAATAAAGGCGAAATATTTGCATTTAAGCAATTATCTCACCTTTCCTTTCTGCCTGATTTCGGCTTCAACTTTGCCTATTTGTTATTTATAGTGGCTTTAAATTTCATTAATTTTTCCATCAGATGAGGTAACAATTCAATCTGACCTTTTTCGTATCTACAAATGGTGCTTTTGTTGCAATTACAATAATCTGCAACCATCTGTTGTGTTACCTCTAAACTACGTCGCCACTTTCTAAACTCAGCACCATCCATAATCTGATACTTCCTTTATGCCTTATTTTTTTGTTGTTGTCCGTCTCTTGGATGGACTTATTACCTTTTCTTTTACTGGTTTTTCCCTTTTTATTGGCGAGCCAATATCGTAAATACAATTGAGCCACGCTTCGTAAACTTCCTGCGAGGGACTATATTCATTGCGCTCAACTCCCTTAACGAAGCGCAGGTTTACATCACACCAATCTGCAACTTGTTTTTGAGTTTTGCCGTGCGTATAGCGCAGGAATTTAAGTTTTCCTCCATCTAGCATTTGTTTGCTCCTTTCATTTTGGACTTCCCCAAAATTTGGTGTAAGTCCACTTTTAGCTTGTGATGATTTCGTCACAACCTTTGCACCTTACGCCAAAATTGGCGGAACCTGTAAAAAGGGTATCGGCAGTTCACCGACACCCTTCAAACTATACCCTGAAACGAGGCAGCCCTCTATCAGCCGATTACGTTCTTTGCGTATACAACGGCGGTATCGTCAGTCAATGCCATTGCATAAAAATCAGATGTAAAGATGGTGCTAAGTCGTTTAGATGCATCCCTTGCAACCTCTGTGAATGGAGATTCTTTTGGAAGTAAGGACAGCGCATTTTTCTTCATTATAAGGATGAAACCTTCCTGAGAAGTCGTGTCATAAAGTCTATCGCTTAATACAACGGGAATATCAAGAAAATATCCAATGATACCATTCACGCTGATACCATTGCCATCTCTGGTCATTGTTTTTTCTCTGGAAACAAACATATCCATAGCATAGAAACTTGGTGCAAATGCACTATGAATTACAATTGCATCGAAATCTGCGGAGTCTCTATCATCACCGTAAAGACCAAGCATTGCAATAAGTTCATCCTGTGTTACAGTGTTCTTTGCTGCAAGTTTCTTCTTTAATGGAGAAGTAAGACAAGCATCAATCGCATCTGTATCCATCTTTCTTGCAATAGATACGGCTTGCTGAGAAGCGGCTTCATTAATCTGCTGACCCATCGCAACCTCATCATCATAATCATAAACATTTACGCCTGGTGCTGCGATTGCTTTGATTGTTGCGGATGTGGTTGTTTGTTCAAGTTCTCCGGCTGTCATAGCAGTACCAACTTGCCAATCAGCAGCATCACCGATATATTTGTATGCAGGGAATTTAACTGTTTCTCCGGCTTGACCCACGAGATTACCTTTTGTTACGGCAAACTGTGCCACCTTGCATTTTCCTGTGATTTTTTCTCTTACTAAAGCGGAATAAACCTCTGGAACGATTAATTTTGTGTTAATTGTACTCATTCATTTACCTCTTAATCTTTCTTAATAGTTGATTGTTTAATTTCAGTTACATCATTTTTGATTTGTTCAATGTCAGATTTGTATGTGTTCAAGACATCTACAAAATCTGAATTTGTCTTTGTTAATTGTTCATTCAGTGCATTGGCTCGTCCTAAAAATTCATATAATTTTTCTTCTCTGCTTTGGTTCTGATCCTGTTGTTGGTTCCAAATTTTCCATATAAACCAAGCAAGAAAAATTACGCAGGCAATAGGAAATCCAAATGTACTAATGGCTTGCTGGATTCCGTTTAAGTCCATCGTTCAGTCCTTTCTGTGCATAAAAAAAGAACTGAATAAATCAGTCCTTAGTTGCTAAGTGCCTTATACAATTCATTATTTTCTTGAAAAAGTTTTGCCCTTTCTGCGTAGGACATTTTCTTAAAATCTTCCTTTGTGAGTCCTCTGTTGGTCTGATGGATGGAAGGCTTATTACTCCCTGCAAGAAAGTAGTTACCAATTTCAGCACCTACCTTATCAATTGCTCCATCAATGTCCTCACCTACATTTAGATACTGAGCCAGTGTCTCCGGCAGTCCTTTTGCTTTTAGTTTGGATGCAATCTGCATTGATCGTTCCTTGTCAGCAATTTCTTTTTCCTTGGCTTCAAGAGCAGATAATCTTGCTTCAAGAGCCTTTTCAGAATCAGATTTCTCCTGTGGTTTGTACTTGGTAAGTTCCTCGTTTGCAGTCCTCAGACGAGTGCTGTAATCTGTCCGAACCTTGTCTGTCTCACTCTGGATGAGTTTGTTTACCTGTTCCATCTGTTCTGGTGTTAATCCTTCAATTTTTAGTTCCATTTTTTGTCCTTTCCTTGTTACGGCTGGACTCCCTACCCCTAAGTTAAACTTAGCCCTAGTTAGCATCACCGTCCCAATGTGATTTTTATTTTAAGCATTCCCAAATCTGGGAACGCTCATTATCCTGTAATTGTGATAATCTGTTCAGCAAGTGTTGTTCCATCTGAATCTAACACTTGTAGTGTAAATGTACAGTCGATTGCCTTATCATCTGTACATTTTAACTGTATTTTATTACCTGTGATATTTTGAGTTACTGTAAAATTTGATACAACATTCCATTTAAAATCAGTTTTCTCTATAGTTGCACCTGTAGAATCAGTAAAAGCTACCGTCCATGTTTTTGTTCTACCGTAACGAAGAGTGTCTCCACCTGTGATTGTAACAGATGTAGTTGGATTGTCTGGTTCTGATGGTGATGCTGTCAGAGTAACCTCTGTGATACATTCAACATCTTTCTCAATCCACGTTGTTGTGATGGTAACAGATCCTGCTTGTAGCAGCGTAAGCATTCCCGTATCAGATACAGTTGCTATCTCCGGCGCAGATGTTACATATGTCAGTATTGGATCATTAACGGCATATCCATTTGTCTTGGCATCATATGTCAATTGATATGTTCCAGCAGATGTATCAAGTTCTGTTGCTCCTGTATAGGTCAGAGTATTGGTTTCTTTGGCTGTGCGCTTCAAATAATAATAAATCAGTCCACTACGGATAAATGAGTTTTTTACCTGATATGTGCCGCCAAAAACATTATACGTTCCTGTTATGTCTTTAGTTGCGTCTGTAAGCCCCGTATAAGCGATTATAGAGCCATCAATAATGCTGATGGTGGAATTTTCACTGATGTCATAAACTTCGCTTGAAAGCACAAATGGGACGCTTACAAGGGTATTGTTGTGTTTGACCTTGAATATCTCATCACAGCGGATCGCTAATGAAGTATAATAGACACTGTTCTCATCCGAGTCCTGTGACACCACCAAATATTTTCCTTTATTATATAAAGAGAAAATCGTGCCAATTTTGATGTTTGTTGTGCAAGGGTAGAATAGTCTCACTTTGCCTTGTGGAGTGGTGCTACGGTCATTCTTTCTAAAGAAAACTCTGTAAATTTCAGATGTATAATAGTTTGTAATCTCAATCCGTTCATGGTTGAGTGTTCTGTTAAATAATCGCTTGGTCGTGTTAGTGCTATTCAATCTATCACCGTCCTTTCTGCGAAACAAAGTTGCATAAAAAAATGTTGCTCTCCATATAGCCACAAATGAAGTCCCGAAAACCGCATAAATACGTTACCCGAATCCTGAAAACCCTTGTGGTTATTGGATTTTTCAATCGGTCTGAATTTTGTATTTTCGGCTGTTGTGGTATGCTCTCCATATAGCCACAAATGAAAAAATATTTTCGCCCATGCGCAATGGGTGTTTTCAATCGGTCTGAATTTTGTATTTTCGGCTGTTGTGGTATGCTCTCCATATATAAACATTTCAAAAAAAATTTTCGCCCATGACTTATGGATTTTTATGATTTTTTATAAAATTTTACACATTAATTTTCAACCATTAATCATGGGCGTTATCTTTAATTTGTCAACTTGGTTGAATTTTCCTAAAACCCTCTCCTATGTAACTTAAATTTCGCTCTAAATTTAGGTCGAAATGACTCATCTATTTGCGAATTTACCTGTTTTTTTGTAATTTTAAATCACTCTCTCCATATATAAACATTTCAAGTCCGGGAAACCGCATAACTTCGTTGGCATGATCCGAATTTCGCCCATAGTGCATGGTTGAAATTTGCTGCATCGACATTAACATCTTCATTACTCACTTTCTCCTCATAATAGGGGATTAAACAAAAGTCCAAAAACCCTTGTAAAATATAGCTATTTCGGCTATAAAATTTGCTAGGTATGTACAAAAAACGGTCATTTTTAACAGTTTTTTTCTTTCTCCTCATAAGGGGATATTTCGTCATGCTCGGAAACTCAATGATACCAAGGCTTTCAAGGTTGTCAAAGTAATTAAGTCTATGCAAAAAACGGTCATTTTTGACACTTTTTCGTATATACCTGTACATAATAAGAAAATTGGATATAGTGCCTGAACCCCCTACAAATACTGGGTTTGCGGATATTTAAAAAAGTCTAGTGTAACGGATGACAGTTTTACTTCCCTTCCGTATACATCTACACAATAAGAAAATCGGACATCCCCTCTGAAACCCTTATGAATACTGCATATTCTGGCTGTTAAAAAGTGGTTGACTTTGCAACGCCGTAGGCGCATCATCCGTCTAGGAATAGGAAACATTCGTATCAGAGGACAGAGTTTCCCTATGTGCAAAAAAGAAACTCTGTTCCTGCTTAATCCGCCTTATCGTGAGGTTTCCATCTGTAGAGCAGTAGTACAATCTATGAGCGCATTTTTTCAGCATTGGCTTTTCATGGTGGTCTGCCATGCCCTCACCACACACCGTTTCCAGTGTTTGCCAATTTCCGCAGTGTTGAAACTGCCATGGTTCATGTGTTCCCTAAGTACGTCTAGGCTCACAATTTGCCCCCGTATGCTGATTTAACCAATGTACAGACCATATCCGTACCAATAGGCGGTCTGGTTAGGCTTATTGAGGTCTTGCACACGCTTTAACCCCTGTGGTTATTCTGGCTTGATAGACGCAAGCCAGAAGCCCCGACAATTTATTGTTTATGCTTGCCGAAACAAGGTTTTATTTTACAGGAGTAACCTTGAAACCCTGTCCAATTCTTTAAAAAAGGGTAACTTTAATAGACCAAGTTGTATTTCACACTTGACAGATGAGTTCAGTTCCTTTAAGATAGAATTGTATGACGATATTAAGTTATGCTTCGGTTGTGTTGGTAGCACTCCGAAGTCGGCAGTCACGTTTGCGGCGTGGCTGCTTTTACTTTTTCATTGTAATTTTTTCCTTTTTTTCATTGGCTCTTAGATTATCCAGTGGATTGAATCTCTCAAAGTCCATCTGTAAATCTGGTGCAAACATATTGACATATTCTCGTGTTACAGATAGATCACTGTGACCTAAGATTTTTTGCAGACGGAACACATCACCACCGTTTAAAATCCAATGCTTCGCAAACGTATGTCTGAACGCATGGCATGATGTCTTAGTGACTCCACGCCTGTGATTATAATTTGCAACATTGTCTTGAAATGTGCGAGTAGCCGCCTTTTCACCACAAGCACCACAAAACAGGTAATCATCTGGACTACCGCCACGCACCTCAACATATTCAACAAGGATTTCGGCGAGAGCATGGGACAGTGGAATTAACTGTTGTTTACGGTTCTTTGTCTTAGCAAGCCGGATTACACCATTCTCGAAATCAACATCCTGAATCTTGACGTTTAAAGCAGTAGAGATTCTGTTCCCTGTGGCAAGCAGATAATTTATAAATACCCATGTTTTGTACTCTGTGAAATTACAATAAGCCAAATTTGGTTTCTTTAATAAAAGTTCCAACTCAGAATCCGAGTAAGTTTCTTTAATTTTCTTCTCTGCCTTAATGAGTTGAATTTTAAATTCTGGCATCATCTTCATACTCATGCAGTAGTAGAGGAACGCTCTGAGACTTCTCAGATGTGAATTAATAGTTACATCCTGCCAATTGTACGAATCTCTGAGAAACAGGATATAATCATCTACTATCTGAGGTTTTATGTTGCGAATTGGTTGAGATTCATGTGCAAATTTAGCAAAAATCTTAAAATGGTCGTTGTAAGTTTTAATTGTAGTTTCGGATAAATTTTTGACAGCACATTTTTTCAAAAATCGTTCATGTGCCTCTTGAATTGATAGATTGCTCTGACTAGACATCTGGATTCTTTTACGCATCTTTTATTCCTCCTTAATCGCCAAAAATTGCATAAGATTTTGTACTACGTTAGAGAAATTTGTGCTGAATTTTTCCAGATTTTTTTGAAATAAAAAAAGCGAAAACCCCATGTTTATAAGGTTTTCACTCTCAATCATGCGGAAGATGGGACTTGAACCCACACGAGCGCAATGCTCACAAGATCCTTAGTCTTGCTCGTCTGCCAGTTCCGACACTTCCGCATATCGCATTTCATTTTTCTTTCATAAGTTTTACTTATTATTGCGACAATTGGTACTATACCAAAAACTATATAAAGTGTCAATAGTTTTTTTGAATTTTTTTTTATTTTTTATAAGAACTGGTTACCGTTCACAGGTAATATCCCGCGAGATGTTTTTTGTGAGCGAATTTATGCGATTAGCATAAATTAAGTTTGCGAAGCAAACGATACTCCTTGGGCTTTGCACAAGGAGGTTCATATTTCCTGCATCGCGAAGCGTGTTACTGAGAACGCAGTGAACAGTAACTAAAAACTATTATTTTTTACACTTTAAGACTGTGTATCGGCGTGACGACAAGCTGAAAATGTTCCCATTTTTTTGGTTCCCATAAGTATCGTCATATCTTCATTTAGGAAACGAGCTAACCTATTTTTCACTTTTCATACTTGCAAAAATCATATATAATAAGAACGGTATTTTAGCAATATCCAAAAAACGTCTAAAATACTCCCACTATTACAAATCACCGAGAACAGATATCCGCCTTTTTTCGGTCGTATAAAAATAAAATATTAAAAAAAATCAGGAGATTTAAATCAACAATGAATCAAAAAGCATATAAAGCACTTGAATATTATAAGATCATCAATATGCTGACAGATAAAGCTTCCTCTTCCATGGGAAAGGATATCTGCCGAAAGACAGAGCCATCTACAGATATTGATGAGATTCGTCATATGCAGACTCAGACCAAAGATGCCCTGACCCGTCTCTTCCAGAAGGGAAACATCTCCTTCGGAAGCGTAAAGGACGTGCGTGGCTCTCTGAAACGTCTGGAAATCGGAAGTTTCCTTGGAATCGGTGAGCTTCTTGCAATCTGTAGCCTGCTGGAGAATACCAATCGTGTCAAAGCTTACTCCAGAAGTGAACGTGGAGATTCCCTCCCTGACTCTCTGGATGGAATGTTTGAGGCACTGGAGCCACTGACTCCACTCACGACAGAAATCCGCAGATGTATCCTCTCAGAGGACGAAATCAGCGATGACGCAAGCAGTAATCTCCGTCAGATTCGTCGAAATATGAAACTTACCGGAGACAGAATCCATACACAGCTTTCTTCTCTCGTCAATGGAAGCGCACGCAATTACCTGCAGGATTCCGTTATCACCATGAGAAATGGCCGTTACTGTATCCCAGTCAAGGCAGAATACAAGGGACAGGTTCCTGGTATGGTACACGACCAGTCCTCTACCGGTTCTACTTTATTTATTGAGCCTATGGCCATTGTAAAATTAAATAATGATATTCGCGAACTGGAACTGGAAGAACAGAAAGAAATCGAAGTGATTCTCTCCAACTTAAGCCAGCAGACTGCAGAGCAGACAGACTCTATCCGCGCTGACCTGAATATCATGGTACAACTTGACGTAATTTTCGCCAGAGCTTCCCTGGCAATGGATATGAATGCCACCGAACCAATCTTCAACGATGAAGGCCGGATCCGTCTGAAACAGGCACGTCATCCTCTCATTGATAAAAAGAAGGCCGTCCCAATTGATATCCGTCTTGGTGATGATTTCGATCTGCTTGTTGTCACCGGTCCGAATACCGGTGGTAAAACAGTATCCTTAAAGACGGTCGGACTTCTGACCTTGATGGGACAGTCCGGACTTCACATTCCAACACTGGACCGTTCTGAGCTGGCACTGTTTGAGGAGGTTTACGCAGATATCGGTGATGAGCAGAGTATTGAACAATCATTAAGTACTTTCTCCTCACATATGACCAACGTAGTTTCTTTCCTTAAGAAAGCTAACCGCCACTCCCTCGTCCTTTTCGATGAGCTCGGAGCCGGTACCGACCCGACAGAAGGCGCGGCACTTGCCATCGCAATCCTTTCCCATCTTCACGAACAGGGTATCCGTACCATGGCGACCACCCACTATAGTGAGTTGAAGGTATATGCACTCTCCACTCCAGGTGTGGAAAATGCCTGTTGTGAGTTTGATGTGGAAACACTCCGCCCGACTTACCGTCTGCTGATCGGTGTTCCAGGAAAGAGTAACGCATTTGCTATTTCCTCCAAGCTTGGTCTTCCAGACTACATCATCAACAAGGCCAAAGAACAGATCAGTGAACAGGACGAATCTTTTGAGGATGTCCTCAGTTCTCTGGAGAGCAGTCGTGTGACTATCGAAAATGAGCGTCGTGAAATTGAGCAGTACAAAAAAGAAGTCGCTTCTCTGAAATCCGAGATGGAATCCAAACAGGAGAAGCTGAACGAACAGCGCGACCGCATTATCCGTCAGGCAAATGAGGAGGCTCATGCAGTTCTCCGTGAAGCCAAAGAATATGCAGACAAGACCATGAAAATGTTCCATAAATTCCAGAAAGACCATGTGGATCTCTCTGCTGTGGAAAAAGAACGTCAGGATTTGCGCAAACGTATGAATAAAGCAGAGAAAGGCATGTCCCAGAAAGCAGCTGCGAAGAAGCCTAAAAAAGAGCTTACCGCCAAGGACATCTCCCTTGGTGATGCAGTTAAAGTTCTCAGTATGAACCTGAAGGGAACAGTCAGCAGCCGTCCCGACAATAAAGGTTTCCTTTTTGTACAGATGGGTATCATCCGTTCCAAGGTTCATATCTCTGATCTGGAACTGATCGACGAAGCAGAGATCACAACTCCGACCATGCAGCGAACAGGCGCCGGAAAGATCCGTATGTCTAAATCTGCCCACGTATCTACAGAGATCAACCTGTTAGGAAAAACAGTAGATGAGGCCGTTGCCGAACTTGATAAATATCTGGATGATGCTTATATCGCACATCTTAAATCCGTCCGTATCGTTCACGGAAAAGGAACCGGTGCCCTGAGAAAAGGTGTTCACAATTACCTCAAACGTCAGAAACACGTGGAATCTTTCCGCCTCGGCGAATTCGGCGAAGGCGATGCCGGTGTTACAATCGTAGAATTTAAGAAATAGGAGGTACTGCCATGGTTTCCAAACAGAAAATTCTTATCGTTGATGATGATAATAATATCGCAGAGCTCATTGCCCTGTACCTTACTAAAGAATGTTTTGAGACAAAAATCGTAAATGACGGAGAAGAGGCATTGAAAGAATTTGCTTCGTTTCGTCCGGATCTGATCATTCTGGATCTGATGCTTCCGGGAATCGACGGTTATCAGGTATGCCGCGAGATCCGCCACACCTCTGATGTGCCGATCATTATGCTCTCTGCCAAGGGCGAAACTTTTGATAAAGTCCTTGGTCTGGAGCTTGGCGCAGACGATTACATGATCAAGCCATTTGATTCCAAAGAACTGGTTGCCCGTGTACGCGCTGTCCTGAGGCGCTTCCAGGTAAAGCAGCCTGTTGTTTCTTCTAATGAAAAGTGCGTCAACTATCCTGACCTGACCATTAATCTGACAAACTATGCAGTCACTTATATGGGACATCAGGTAGATATGCCTCCAAAGGAACTGGAACTTCTCTATTTCCTTGCATCCTCACCAAACCAGGTATTTACCCGCGAACAGCTTCTGGATCACATCTGGGGCTATGAATATATTGGTGACACCCGTACCGTAGACGTTCATATCAAACGTCTGAGAGAAAAAATCAAAGACAACCCACACTGGGCTATTGCTACTGTATGGGGAATCGGCTATAAATTCGAGGTAAAAAATCCATGAAACAGCATCATCTCTCCACAAAATTTCTGATGTTCTATATCTTCATCGGAGTTTTTGGATTTTTTCTCGTAACCCTGGGCGGCTCTTATATGGTAGAAAGGCATTTCGAGCATTCCTTAAGTGCCGCTCTTTATACTGAAGCACATAATATTGCCTCTAATGAAGCGGTAAAAACCAATATTTCCTCTGCTACTGTAGACATCCTTCAGGAAAATCTGTCTGCAATCGCGGATTTTCAGGATGCAGTACTATGGATTATCAATAATAATGGTGAAATCATTGTCAGCACACGTAAAAATATAGCTATCGATGAACCGATTCCATTTGACGAATTTGATGCTACCAAATGGGGAAGTAACTATTATCAGGTCGGTAAATTTTATGGCTATTTTGATACTGACCAGCTTAGTGTCATAGCTCCCATTACTTCAGATATGACTACAAAAGGATACGTTGCGATTCACTACGCAATGACTAACCTGTATCAGAGTCGAAGCAGCATCCTGTTTATTATGCAGTTTATTTTCCTTATCTGCTATGCAGCTACCAGTCTCCTGCTCTGGGTTTACAGTCATTATATCCGCAAACCTCTCACGAAAATCATGAAAGGTGCCAGCGAATATGCCGGTGGTAATCTTGAATACAAAATTGATGTTGCATCAGAAGATGAAATGGGTTATCTGGCAAATACCCTGAACTATATGTCGGATGAATTAAATAAAAACGGCGAATACCAGCGCAAATTCATCGCCAATGTTTCCCATGATTTCCGTTCTCCTCTCACATCCATCAAGGGCTATGTCAATGCCATGTTGGATGGAACGATTCCTTATGAGATGCAGGAACGTTATCTGAAAATTATTGCCTTTGAGTCCGAACGTCTGGAAAAACTCACCCGCAGTCTTCTGACTCTGAATGAACTGGATATGAAGAAACATATGATGCATATTCATCGTTTCGATATCAATGATACAATCAAAAATACCGCAGCTACCTTTGAGGGAATCTGCACAAACCGCCAGATTCGGCTTGAACTTATTCTGTCTGGGCATGAACTCTATGTCAAAGCTGATATGGAGCAGATTCAGCAGGTTCTCTACAACCTTCTGGACAATGCGATTAAATTCAGCAATGACAATTCCTCTATCCAGATAGAAACAACTGTCAAAAATGGCAAAGTCTTTGTATCAGTTAAAGACCATGGCACAGGAATCCCGAAAGAAAGTCTCAACAAGATCTGGGACCGTTTCTACAAGATTGACGCCTCCCGCGGAAAAGACCGCAAAGGTACTGGACTTGGACTTTCTATTGTCAAAGAAATCATCAATGCGCATAATCAGAACATCGATGTAATAAGCACCGAAGGAGTAGGAACAGAATTTATCTTTACCTTAGAAAAAACAAAATAAACATACAAAATACCGTAACAAAAGCTATTTTGCTCTCACTACGGTATTTTTATTTAACTAAACGGAGTTCTAAGCATCCTGTCTTCATTTACCAGATAAATGCCTCTAGGCGTAATCCTTATTTCAGGAATAACCGGCAATGCCATAAATGACAACGTGATAAACGGATCAAATCCATCTTTCACCCCCATCTCATGAGCCTTCGGTATCATCTTTGCCAGAGCTTCATTTACATTCTCATATCCGGCATCACTCATAAGTCCCATCACCGGCAGTGGCAGAGTCGCATAAATCTCTCCGTCACATACCAATGTATAACCGCCCTGAGTCCGCATCATCTCTTTCACCGCAAGGGCCATATCGTGATCATTATCGCCCACCACGATAATGTTATGAGAATCGTGTGAAACACTTGAAGCAATCGCACCTCCATGGATTCCATATCCCTTCACAATACCAACACCCATCTTTCCTGTATTTTTATGTCTTTCAATTACAGCAATCTTCTGATATTCCTCATTTGAAGTAAAATATCTCTCACCATCTGTTTCCGCCCAAGGAACATCTTCCACCACATCTTTCGTCACGATCTGCTTCTCCAGCATCTGAATCACATGTGCCTTCTCTCCTGAATGTTTCAGTTTCAGACGTTCTTCACTAAATCCCGAAACATGAACCGTATTCTTCAAATGTGGCGGACATGGTTTCTCTTCAGCTTTCTCATCCTTAATAATCTTCTTTCCACAATGATACACATCTACCACATTCAGATCTGTCACATTATCCAGAATCACAAAATCAGCCTGACGTCCAGGAGCGATCATACCAAGCTGATACAACCCATAACATCTTGCCGGCTGTATCGTTGCCATCTGCAAAGCCTTTTCAACCGGAAGCCCCAGCTGCACCGCACGCTTCACATTATAATTAATATGCCCCTCTTTACGGATTTCCTCAATATGCTTATCATCCGTACAGAAACAAAAACCGGAAGTATCCGTATGATGCTCCACAATCCCCTTCACAATCGCATCCAGATTCCGCGCCGCACTTCCCTCACGGATAAGCACCTGCATACCATTTCTCGCTTCAGCCATTGCATATTCATAATCCACACACTCATGATCTGTATCAATCCCACCAAGCACATACGCCGCCAGATCACCTGGTGCCAGAAACGGTGCATGACCATCCTTCACTCTGTCCCGGAACAGATGAAGCTTCTCATGCATGGCAATACTTCCATTAATCACTGATGGTGCATCCATCACTTCCCCAAGTCCCAGAATCCTCGGATGATCCAGATATCCCTTCATCTTCCCCGCGGTAAGCAGACATCCATTATCATCCACATGAGTAGCCGGAACACACGACGGCATCATCACATACACATTCGCCGGTGCATCCTCCGTCTGATCCAGAATATAATCAATTCCATCCGTACCCAATACATTCGCCGATTCATGCGGATCAACAATAAATGTAGTAGTTCCACACTGCGCCGCCTGACGTACCAGCTCTCCCGGTGTCACCAAAGTGGACTCCAGATGCAGATGACTGTCAATAAATCCCGGACAGATTACCTTCCCATCCAGATCAATCTCCGTCTCCCCCTCATATGTACCAACACCAATCACAATCCCATCCGCGACAGCCACATCACCATCAATAAACTCCCCGGTTCCAGAACTAAACACACGCCCATTCTTAAAAACCAGCTCCGCCTTCTCAAGACCTCTTGCCATCTGTGAATATCTACGATAAACCTCCAGTTCCATAAAACACCCTCCTTTCTCAATCCTTGCAACACATCATGCGCATATAAAAGCCCATATATTTTCAGACTTCTTTTTCTAATGCTTATTTTTTTCTTTATATTTCATTATATATTATCATCTGTCCTATCAATATGCAACTCATTTTTCCTGTATAATTTTTATTTCTTATAAGAATCCTAGACTAAACAGTGTAGAAAAAGACTGCAGGCTTCCCCACAGTCTTTTCATAATTCAATATATTATTCAGATCTTCAAAAGTGATTACATCATATAATCTTTAATCACATCATGATCCCTCAATACCTTCTCGATTACGGTACCCTTAACTACTTTCAGAAGCGGTTTTTTCAATGCATTGAGCGGTCCCGGAAGTTCGATTTCCAGTGGAGATTTACCATCCATCAACTTCACACTGCTGTCCAGTAACTCTCTGATATCATAAACGCTTCCCCATACTTCCGGCACACCTCTGTCAACACCCAGAAGTCCATATACAGCCTCCATAGCAGTTCTTACGGAATATTCAGTAGTAAATACAGTATCTCTTGGTGTATCGGCAAACTGTCCGAGGAATGCAAAGTTTACGCAGCCATCCGGGATAACATCAGGTCTGTCACCCTTTGTTCTCGGCATAAAGAATGCTGTAATATAAGGCATCATAGTCGGTACACAAACTGCACTGTTCTCAGCCATGTCTTCAATCTGGTCAACCGGAACACCAAGATGATACAGCCATTCTTCTGTGATCTCCTTACCTGTACACTCCTTCATAGGCTTCTTGATATAATCACCAGGTACATCTGTAAACAGACCATATACCCATACACAAACCTTGTCTTTATCCTGATCCTTGAACTGTCCCTGTCTGTTGATCGTCCAGCTTAATAACCAGCTGGAATCCTGGCAGCTGACGATACCACCTGTAACAACCTTACCAGTTCTCGGGTCACGTTTGCAAATATCTGTGATATACGGAATGATCTTATCATCCAGAGTTGTAACAGTTGCAGATTCCCAGTTTGTCTTTGCAATATCAGAACAGAATTTCTCCGGATGTCCGAAAGACGGATCCTGTTTTGCGATATTTTTCCAGAGACTCCAGCATCCGCTTGTACGAACCTCTGCATCTCCGTTCGGTGCATGATTCTGATCACCGTAGATTGTTCCCTCTGTACAACTTCCGTTTGTCACAAATACAAGGTCGTTCTCAGTAAGAACGATTCCTTTTTCCACACCATTTACCTTGCACTCGATTGCTTTTGCGATTTTCTTATTTCCTTCAAACTCAAAGAGTACATTTGTAACCTCAGTATTGAACTGGAACTCAACACCTGCTGCCTCCAGATATTTCTGCATTGGCAGGATCAGAGATTCATACTGATTATATTTTGTGAATTTCAGAGCACTGAAATCCGGAAGTCCGGAAATGTGATGGATAAATCTCTGGAAGTACAGTTTCATTTCCAGTGCACTGTGCCAGTTCTCAAATGCAAACATGGTTCTCCAGTATAACCAGAATGTGGAATCAAATACCTCATCGTCAAATACATCTTCAATTGTCTTGTCATAAAGATCTTCATCCTTTGTCATGAAAAGCTTCATGATCTCCATGCAGCCCTTCTGGCTCAGATTGAATTTACCGTCTGTATGAGCATCCTTGCCTCTCTCTTTTGTTGCACGACAGAGAGAATAGTTCGGGTCTTCCTTATTCAGCCAATAGTATTCATCAAGTACGGATACACCAGGTGTTTCAATGGATGGAATACTTCTGAAAAGATCCCATAAACATTCGAAATGGTTTTCCATCTCACGTCCCCCACGCATCACATATCCGCGGCTCGGATCAAAGATACCGTCACATGCTCCGCCTGCAATATCCATTGCTTCCAGAATATGGATATTCTTTCCAGGCATCTGTCCGTCACGTACAAGGAAACAGGCTGCTGCAAGAGAAGCCAGTCCGCTTCCTACAATATAAGCATGTTTGTCATCTACGCCTTCCGGTTTTCTCGGATGAGCAAATGCTTCGTAGTTACCATTAGAATAATAAATTCCCTTGCTGTTTTTTTCATATTTTCCACGCTCTGTATTGCGGTATTCACTCGTGTTGTGAAGTGCATCATATTCTTCTTTTTTCTTTGTCTCAGTTGTTTTATACTTCTTTCCTGCTGCCACTGCTGCTACGCCGGCTCCTACTGCTAATGCGGATACAAGTCCTAAACCTTTATTTTTACTCATAATACACATCCACCTTTCTTCAATTCTTCTTTAGAAGTTCTTTCAGATTCGTTATCTTAAATACTTTTTACTCTTTTTGCCTTCCGGAAATCTCTTGATTTCCCGGCAAGACCTCTTCATGACTTTTACATTCTTATCTGTATATTTCCCATATCATAAGCATTTCATCCGTCTGAATTATCTGTTTGTTGCTATGGCTGTATATTAACAGTAAAAATATGATTCTACAATTTACAAAAGCCGCCGAATGATAAGTTTTTTATCACTCTGCGGCTTTTGTAAAGAATTTTTACATGATTATATTTCTGTATTTTTTTCCATAATATTCTGCTGAAAGTTATGAATGGATGTAGTCACTGTATCGTGAAGCGTCAGATCCATCATTCTTACCAGATCTTCAATATTTTCTTTCATTCCTTCCCTGATCCACTCAAGCATGATTCCCACAAAACCATATTTATAGAAGTCTGCAATAAATTTCTTATCCTCTTCTGTGATATTCAGACCCTTGCTTTTTTCTTCCACCACACCCACGATCAGATCATAGGTTAATTTAAAAAGATAATTTTCTATCCGCTCCCTGTCCACATTTCTGTAAACATTCATAATAAACGGTTTGTTTTCCAGCACTGCCTCAAATATCTGGGTTAGCCCTTCTGTCCAGGACTCAGAAGTCTTTTTACCCTGCAGAGCTTTTGTCCCATCTTCCACACAGGACCATTCAACCAGATCATAAATATCCTTGAAATGATAATAAAAAGCCATGCGGCTTATTCCACAGTCTGTGGTAATATCTGTTATCGTAATCTTGTCCAGAGGTTTCTTCAGAAGAAGCCGTTTCAGGGATTCTTCCAGAGCTGCTTTTGTGGTATTTGGCATATAACTCCTCCTGTCTGCTTACTGTGATTATTTCCAGTCGTAGTTTCTCAGGTGTCCTTCCAGATTCATGTGGTCAAAATTATTCTGGCGCAGTGCCTCGTACAGAACGATTGCTACGGAATTGCTCAGGTTCAGAGAACGGATATCTCCGATCATAGGAATCCTTACGCAGGTTTCCTGATTATTGACCAGAATGTCCTCCGGGATTCCTGCACTCTCTTTTCCAAACATAATGTAACAGTCTTCTTCATAATGAACATCTGTATAAGTCTGAGGTGCTTTTGTTGTTGCATAGTAAATCTTTGCCCCGGGATTCTTCTCCAGAAAGTCCTCAAAGTCCAGATATGTAGTTACATCCAGATCTTTCCAGTAATCCATTCCTGCTCTCTTTAAGGCTTTCTCACTTAAGGAAAATCCCAGAGGCTCGATAAGATGGAGTCTGGTTCCTGTTGCCACACAGGTACGGCCGATATTTCCTGTGTTTGCAGGAATCTCCGGCTCATGAAGTACAATATTTAATTTTGCCATTTTGTTTTTATTCCTCTTGTTATTAATCGTCTGTCTTTTCTTAGAAAATTGTCTCTTAAGTTTCCTGCAGTTATTCTTTGAGAAGTTGCTGCAGTTCATCCTCTGCCGGACGTTCCAAGTAGCGTGAACTGCCGCCACTATATAGAAGACGGTCATTGCCACTGTTAGTCTGACCGATAATCTCTGCCATAAATCCCTCATTGCGAAGTCTCTGTACCAGTGCTTCACCTCCGCGGATTCCAATCAATACTGCTCCATCTGCCTGAAGCTTATATGGATTCAGGTCAAAAATCTCGCACACTTCTATTGTCTCCTGACGAATCGGTACCTTACGGAAGTCTGCTTCCAGTCCTACTTCTGAAGCTTCTGCCATCTTCCAGAGCGCACTTAAAAAGCCGCCCTCACCCATAGCATATAATGCGCTGGCATCTGCCTCCTGCGCAATTTTCCAGACAATACTGCCAGCTCCATAATCGTCCCGAAGTGAAACGCAATTCTGAATAAAACCGGCAGAGAATCTCTCTGCCAGTTTGTCCTTTTTATTTTTTGCTATTACAGAGGTTCCTTTCAGAGCCACCGGACATGCCACCACCAGTTCATCTCCCGGTTTCAGGCATCCGGTTATTTCTGCCCTCAGAGCCTCCATTGCCGCCTGTCCAAGTCTCATTTGTTTTCTCCTGAAAAATTTATTATACAAGCAGAGACAGAACTGTCGGCACTACCATTGCCAGTACCAGAATGATTGCAATAATTGCTGTGATCACTTTACGGTTCTTCGGATTAAACATTCCCATTTTTCTTCACCTCTTTAAGCCCTGTTCGGGTTTTCAAACACATCTTTCGTCACATCTGTCACGCGGGCATTATTTGTCAGCGGATCGCGGTCTGCATAATCAAACAACAGCACTTTTCCATCTGCAAATACTTCCACATGTGCATTCTTTGCCACTTTTTCCCGTTTTCTGAAGTCCCATATCTGTCTCTCAAAAGGCTTCTGGTCTCTGGCAAAGCCGGGACGGCTTTTCAGGTTCTCTCTCAGATAGAGATCATATACCATTTGGTCTTTTACCTGATCCACGGAAATCTCCGGCATATCCTCCAGAAATTCCAGCAGAATCTCATATCTTCGCATTCTTGTATGAGAAATGTCACCATAGCCTTTTTCCATGTAAAAACTGCCCAGTCTCTCGTAAATTGAGAAAGCATCCGGGAAAAATTTTTCCAGATATTCAAGTGTATTCTGGAATTGTCCACTATTATAATACACTTCCACCATATTTTCCACAGTTTTCAGCTTCAAAATGTGGTCATAATCTAGCCACTTCGTGGAAAGTACCTCATAAGGCTCCTGTGTTTTGTATACAATACCATATTCCCTGCACATCTCCATCATATGGGAACCCTTTAACACCTTCAAAAAGCCCAGCTGAAGCTGCTGTGGTTTCAGTGCATAAACATCATTAAAGGAATGCCGGAAGCTGTCGTAATCTTCATAGGGAAGTCCTGCGATCAGGTCCAGATGCTGATGGATATTTCCAAAGCTATGGATTCTGTCAACAATTCCTTTCAATTTTTCAAAATCCATAGTTCTGTGAATTGCCTTAATCGTATCCGGATTTGTTGACTGTACTCCGATCTCCAGCTGAATCAGACCCGGACGCATGGTGGACATTTCCTGCAGTTCCTCTTCTCTTAACAGATCTGCTGAAATCTCAAAATGGAAGTTTGTCACACCATTATCGTGTTCATTAATATACTTCCAGATTGCCATTGCATGGTCATGTTTACAGTTAAAGGTACGGTCTACAAACTTTACCTGCGGAACCTTATTGTCTATAAAAAACTGCAGTTCTTTCTTTACTGTCTCTGTATCTCTGAAGCGCAGTTTCTTATCAATAGAAGAAAGACAATAGCTGCAGGAGAACGGACACCCTCTGCTGCTTTCATAATAGATGATCCTATTCTTAAACTCGGACAAATCTTTGTAAATAAATGGAATACTGCTTAAGTCCATGATCTGGCGCCATCCATTATGTATGATCTGATCTCCGTCTCTGTAACAGATTCCTGTCATATCTTTCAGATCCTGCGGATTTTTTTCCACATAATATCCGGCAAGTTCTTTAAATGTTTCTTCACCTTCCCCGACCATAACACCTTTAAATTCTGAGTTTTCTGTCAGGAATTTCTCCGCATCATAAGAAACTTCCGGACCGCCGGCCCAGAAGTCGGCGCCCGGAAGAATCTTTATCAGATCTGCCATCAGTTCTTTTACAAAAGAAAGGTTCCAGATATAACAGGACACGCATACCACATCAGGATGTTCCAGATAAATATCACGCATGATATCATCTTTCTGCTGGTTGATGGTATATTCCTTTAATACAATATGATCTGCGTAATCGGATGCATATGCCTGCAGATCATAAACAGCAAGATTAGAATGAATATATTTTGCATTGCATGCCACTAATAAAATCTTCATAAATCTTTAGCCTTCCAGTGCACTCTTCAGCTCTTCTTTGGAAGTAAGACCTACGAAGCGTTTCACTTCCGCACCGTCTTTAAACAGGATCAGTGTCGGAATGCTGACTACACGAAACTGTTGTGCAAGTGCCATATTCTGATCTACGTCTACTTTTCCTACTGCGTATCCCTCTTCTGCCAGTTCTTCTACAACCGGACCCTGACGCATACATGGTCCACACCATGTTGCCCAGAAATCTATAAGAACCGGTTTCTCAGATTTTAATACTTCTGTTTCAAAATTTGCTGTTGTAATCTCTTTTGCCATGATTTATATCTCCTTTGCTTATTCTTTATAAAAATTTGCAATGTAAGTTCTCTGGTTTTATAATATCAACACTATAACCCTGTTAAATTTTCAGTTTTTATTTTAGATTTTTTATTTTAAAGATCTTACATACTTCCCTGCATTAATACCTGCCTGTGCTCCCTCATATACAGCTTTCGCCACCTGAAGAAGCCCGCCTGTACAGTCACCTGCCGCATAGAGTCCCGGGATGGTTGTTTCCATATTTTCATTAACCTTAATGTTTCCTTTTTCCGTAAGTTCGGCTCCCATCTGGCGGGCAATCTCAGTACTGCCTGCAGTTCCCATTGCAATAAATACACCCTCTGCAGGACAGAAATCATTAGGCTGCTGACCTGCTTCTGCATTTATTTCCTCTGCCTGCACATCAGGTTCAAGACGGATTCCGGATACCAGATCATCACCCTCTACAGACTGGATTTTCATTGTGTTTACACTGATATTTTCTTCAGGTGTAAATTCCGGTTCTTCACCGTTTGTATAAATGGTTACTGTAGAAGCAGTATTGGACAATTCCTTTGCTTCATGCATGGCGAAATCACCGTTTCCCAGAACTGCCACATCCTTGCCTCTGTAAAAGAAAGCATCGCAGATTGCACAGTAGCTGACACCTTTTCCCTCAAATTCTTTAACACCCGGAATCTTCGGTGCAGCACGTTTGCTTCCTGTTGCAAGGATCAGACTCTGAGTCTCGAATTCACCTTCTGTAGTTTTTACCACAAAAGTATCAAACCCGCCGACTCCCAGAACCTGTGCATCCAATATTCGTACGCCCAGTGCTTTCGCCTGAGCGATTCCTGTATCATATAATTCCTGACCGGACAGCGGATGTTCCAGTCCGTAATAGTTTTCTATTTTCTCTGCTTTTTCCAAAGCACCGATCCCATTATTGATCACCAGGGGATCCAGATTTCCACGAACTGCATAAAGCGCAGCGGAAATTCCTGCAGGTCCGGCACCTATGATTATCACTTTTTCCAAATTCTGTCACCTGCTCTCTGTTATTGTTTTCAATGTACTGTAATATATCATCGTTACTGTTCACTCTGTTCTCAGTAACTTATTATCAGCTATTGTTACTATACTACGTTTTCTGAAAAAAATCCATGATTTTATTTGGATAATTTTGGTATAATTTGGTTAAGGTCCCCACCCACTGCTTATTGCTTTTTGTAACCTCCGCAGGGGACTTACTTGATTCGGTTAAACAGCAAAAACTGTGCTGTTTTTTCCATCAGATAGAAACTTATTTCTATTTTACTTCTTATAATTTTACCCTATAGTTAAAATGATTATAGTTTTTTAAGGAGGTTCTTTTTATGCTTCAAAATACATATCACAATCCGCTTCTTCCCGGTTTTTATCCTGACCCTTCTATCTGCCGGGTAGGAGATGATTATTATATGGTTACTTCTTCATTCGTTTATTATCCGGGACTGCCGATTTTCCACAGTAAGGATCTGGTTCACTGGGAACAGGTTGGTCATGGAATCCACAGACCTGAGCAGCTTGACTATAAAAACTGCGAAACTTCTGAAGGATTATGGGCACCAAGTATCCGTTATCATAACGGAACTTATTACATCATTAACACTTTCGTATCTGCAGGACGTGAAGCAGACCGTGACAATTATATTATTACAGCAAAAAATCCTTCCGGCCCGTGGAGTAATCCGATTGTTGTAAAAGGTGCAGACGGCATCGACTCCAGTCTTTTCTTTGATGATGACGGTTCTCTGTGGTATGTAGGCAACTACATCAGTCCTGACTGCCTTTATGAAGGACATCATGGTATCTATCTGAACGAGCTTGATCCGGAAACCTTCCAGTTCAAGGGACCTCGTTACATTATCTGGGATGGTGTAAAAACACGCAGTAAATGGATTGAGGCTCCGCATATTTACAAGAAGGACGGATGGTATTATCTCCTTGTTGCAGAGGGTGGTACTTTCGTAAATCACAGTGTACAGATGGCCCGCTGCCGTACAATTCAGGGAGATTACGAAATCTGCCCGAGAAATCCGATTGTTAGTCACAGACACATGCCTCTGTTGAACCCGATTTCTGTTACAGGACATGCTGATATCGTAGAAACTCAGAATGGTGAATGGTGGATGGTCCTTCTGGCTGTGCGTCCATATGAAGGAGGACATTATAATCTTGGCCGCGAGACCTTTATGGTTCCGATTATATGGGCCGAAGACGGATGGCCTATGGTTGACAATAAAACAGGACTTGTCCAGACAGAAGACCGTCTTCCGAATTTACCTAAGACCATTTATCCATTAATGCCTGAATCTGATAACTTCGAATGTGATACTCTGCAGATGCAGTGGAATACCATTCATCCGCCAGTTAAACAAATTTATTCTCTGACAGACCGCTTCGGATATCTGCGTCTGTATACAAGAAAAGAAGTTCTGAACGAAATCTGTCTTCCTTCTTTCATAGGACGCAGACAGCGTCACAAAGTATTCCTGGCAAAAACAGCTATGGAATTTACTCCTGCAAACGAGAATGAAGAGGCCGGAATTGCTCTTGTACAGGATGACCGTTTCCATTATCTTATGGTATTAGTTCAGAAAGACGGAAAACCATTCCTTCAGGCTTACCAAACAGAAAATGGTACAAAATCTTTGCTTGCAGAAACTGAGATCAAAGATGTAAAACGCCTCTACCTCAGTGTTCAGGGTAATACTACTGATTATGACTTCTATTACGGATACACAGATCAGGAAATGCTCCCGCTTGTCAGAGCGCTGGATGCTTCTCTGTTAAGTTCTGTAGTAAATAACGGATTTACCGGAACATACATCGGTATGTATACAAGTTCCAACCATCAGCCAAGTACTAATTATGCTGACTTTGACTGGTTCAATTATCAGGGAGAATAATCACTGTTTACAATTAACAAAGCCATAAAAAATTTAAAATATAACGCAAAAACGGATTGCCGTTCAACGTGAACTTCGCAATCCGTTTTTACTGTTTGCAATATCTATATCTCTTTAATCAATCAGATAAAATCATCCGCTTCTCCACTTACCCGTAACCAAATAACTGTTCCACAATTTATTCGATTAAAACGCTTTTTTAATCTGTTTTACCAGTGCATCCACATCTTCAGCTTTTACAAGAAATCTCTCGGTTCCATTGATTTCCAGACTATCATAAGTATCATCATATGTATAATATTTCAAAGTTACTTCCGGAGCTTCTTCTGTGTTTCTGTGGAATGTTACAGTCAGCACTTCTTCCTTATCTGCTGCATCTTTTGTTTCTTCAACTTCCGAATCAAGCATTATACTTTGAAGCGCCTGATACAATTCAGTAAATTTCTCCTTCTTTACAGTTTTCTTTCCGAATTTATAATCGCTGCCATCCAGCTTCATGGTATAGGTTTTCTTTCCAATGCTCATATCCACACTGTCAAGTGTATCAATATTTACCAATGCCGGAATCTTCAGGATCAAATTAAATGGTTTCAGTTCCAGAAGACTGTTCACTGACTCTTTTGAAAGCAGATAAACAGCCTCTTCGTATCCTTTTACACATGCATAATAGTCACCATTCTTATCTGTATTTCCGATAAGGATCGTTGCTGCTGCATCTGCATCCTGCGTTTCTTTTGCAGTGTCATCGTTAACTGTATTTACAAAATCTACTGTAAAATATGTCTTTGTATTATCCAGTCCGGTATCTGTATTTGCTGCATCGACGCCGTTGCTGAGATCAAAAGCAGCCAGCACTCCAAACATTTCATACATATTCTCTGTGTTTACTGTTGCAATCTCATCATACGGATTGGTAATTTCCCAGTAGTCGAAATCCATCTTATAATCTGCCGGTTCCTGTTTGATCTGAAATACTTCTTCGCCGTCCTTTACAATGGAAAATCTGCGAATGGAATAGGCAGACATTCTTGGATGTTCTACAGTTTTTAAATCTGTGTTTTCTGTTTTATCTTCAGTCTGGTCAATAGTTTCTTCTTCAGCTTCTGCTGTTGTTTCTTCTGCAGTCTCAAGGTCTTTCTCTGCTTCATCTGCCCATACAGGACAGGATATAACTGCTGTGCCTGCTGCACCGGCAGTAAACATGGCTGTCATTCCAAGAAGTAATATTTTTTTAATTTTGTTTTTCATGTCTGTGTTCCTCCTGTCCATATATAATATGGTTTTTATTTTATGTTACTTTTCGCAATTGAAACAGAATACTTACTCCGTTCAGTTAAAGTGCAATTTCTACCTCAGCAGGCTTATGTCCTGTCAGTTCTGCACTTCTTGTATCCGGCTGGGATACTCCTGCAAATAAACGGAAATGTTTTCCTGCGATGTAACGATTTCCATCTTCATCAACTATATTCATTGCTTTATTAGAAATTGTAAATTCTACAGATTTCTCTTCTCCCGCTTTCAGAGATACTCTCTTAAATCCGCAGAGACTGTAGTTACGAACTGCAAGCGGAGAATCAAGGTCTTTGATATACACCTGAACAACTTCATCTGTATCTACTGTTCCATTGTTCTTAACAGTTGCTTTTAACATGATGTCGGACTCTGCTGATACTTCACCGACAACCTCTGCTTCTGTTACGCAGGTATCACTGTATGTAAGTCCGTATCCAAATGGATAAAGTGCCTCTTTTTCCATATAACGGTAAGTTCTGTTTTTCATAGAGTAATCTGTGAATTCCGGCATTCCTTCCAGGTCTTTATAGAAGGTTATCGGAAGTTTTCCTGATGGAGATTCTTTTCCGAAGAGAAGATCTGCTATTGCACGTCCGCCTCTTGCTCCCGGATACCATGCAAGAAGGATTCCATTACAGTTATCCTGCGCATAATTCAGATCAATCGCACTTCCTGCCATCAGAACTACGATGGTAGGTTTTCCTACTGCTGTTACTTTCTCGATCAGTTCTTCCTGTACTTTCGGAAGATGAAGATCAACTTTGTCCCCGGATGCATCACTGTTTCCGGTATCTCCTTCTTCTCCCTCCAGAGTCTCATCAAGACCTACGCAGAGTATGACTACATCGCTGTTTTCCGCTGTAATTACTGCCTCAGAAATTCTGTCCTGATCCCATGCCAGATTTTCAACTTTGTCTTTATATAAATCACATCCCTGAGAGTAAAGGATCCTTACATCGTCACCTGCTTCTTCACGGATTCCTTCAAGAACAGTAATATATTCTGAAGATGTTCCATGATAATTTCCAATAAGAGCTGCACGGCTATTTGCATTCGGGCCGATGACACCAATAGTATTTACTTTTGTTTTATCAATCGGAAGAACTCCATCATTCTTCAGAAGTACGCAGCTCTTTCTTGCCATCTTAAGAGCTTCATCAATGTGCTCTTTGCACTCTACCACACTATACGGTATCTTATCATATTCACTTCCGTCAAACAGGCCCAGCAGATATCTGGTTGTCAGCAGTCTTACTGCGGATTCTGTAATTTTCTCTTCTGTTACCAGTCCATCCTGATAAGCTCCCATCATATGAAGATATGTATTTCCACAGTTCAGGTCACAGCCTGCATTTAATGCCATAGCAGCGGACTGTCTTGGTGTGGAAGTTACCATGTGATGTTCATGAAAGTCACGGATTGCCCAGCAGTCAGAAGTATAATGACCTTCGAATTTCCATTTTCCTCTCAGGACATCTTCCATAAGATATTTATGTGCACAGCAGGGTTCTCCGTTTGTCCTGTTATAAGCACCCATTACAGCCTCAACATCCGCTTCTGTTACAAGCGCTTCAAAAGCCGGAAGATATGTTTCCCACATATCCTTCATGCTTGCCTGTGCATCAAATTCATGTCTGAGCGATTCCGGACCGCTGTGCACTGCATAATGCTTTGCACATGCTGCCGCTTTCATTACAGGTCCGTCACCCTGGATTCCTTCTACGAATTTCACGCCAAGTCTGGACGTCAGATATGGATCCTCACCATAGGTTTCATGCCCTCTGCCCCATCTCGGATCTCTGAAAATGTTTACATTGGGGGACCAGAAAGTAAGACCCTTGTAAATATCTCTGTCTTCTTTTGCAGAATATGCATTGTATTTTGCTCTTCCCTCAGTTGCAATGATATCGCCAACTTTTTTCATCTCTTCATCGTCAAATACTGCAGCCATCGCAATTGCCTGTGGGAACATGGTTGCCACACCTGCTCTGGCCACTCCATGCAGTGCTTCATTCCAGTAATTGTATGCCGGAACACCCAGTCTTTTCACGGGAGCAGCATCGTATTTTAACTGGGAAGCCTTCTCCAGAAGCGTCATCTGTGATACCAGTTTTTCTGCTTTTTTTCTTGCTTCTGCTCTTTCTTTTCTGTGATCTTTCATTTCAGATCCTCCTGTTTATATAATTTGATAATTATTCAGCAGGTATTAACAAAGCCTCAGCACAGCCCGCTACTCCTGCATTATGTATTCTGCATTTCTTCTCTGTATTTCGTCGGAGATTTTCCTGTATGTTTCTTAAATGCCAGTGAGAAATAATTCGTATCTCTGTATCCTACCATCATAGCAATCTTTCCAGTCCTGATGCTGGTAGTTTCCAGAAGGCTCTTCGCCTTCTCAATCCTCTTTCTGACAATGTATTCGTTACATCCTTCACCTGTAATCCTCTTAAATAATCTGGAGAAATAATTCGGTGTGATATAGAGGCTTTCCGCAATGCTGGAAACCGAAATATCCTCTGCAAGATGCTCATCTATATAGTGTCTGGCATTGGAAATGGTATAATGTACGTCCTCTTCATCATTTTCAATGAGCTGCTCAATAAACATTCTCGTAATCTCACAGGCCTCTTCTTTTCCTGCTGATAACAGACTCTTGGAGAGTGCATCCAACTTTCCTTCTTCCACCTCACACGATTCTTCCATGTAGGAAAAAATCAGAGCGGAGGCAATCTCGAAACAACATCTGCGCACAGCAGAAGGAGAAAGATTATAGGATTCTGTTGCCTTAGTAAAGGTATTAAATGCCTTTAGTATATAATCTGGAGTTCCTATGTTAGAAATCATGATATTTCGCAGTTCTACATAGATTTCCCAGAAGATTTTCTTCTTGTTCTGAGCCCCCATCGTCTGTATAATGTCCTGAATATTCTTTTTTTCATGTTCCAGAAGATATCTGGCATCATTGTAGGAAATTGCCAGATTTTCAAATCCTTGCACAGCACTTCCAACCGTAATCTTTGGTTTATATTCAAATTCATCCTTCAGCACATCCGACAATTCTTCAATCTGTTCCAGAACGCTATCGTCATCATCCTTTTCAAAACAGACAATCGCAATCGTACCGTCATCATCTATAAATGTGATTCCTCTGTTTTGGGAATCCACCATGCTCATGCAGACATTTTTAACAGACATTGCACGAAATTTTTCATCGTTCTGCTGATCTGTATACATACCCTGTTCCAGAAGGATCAGGCTCATTTTCTGCTTAACATCAAACTGGAAATCATTCTGCAGAATGTATAACTGCATCTCGTTATCTGCCTTCGCATGAACCAAATTTCTCATGCACTGCTCCAGCCTCATCTGAACTACAGATCCCTGAGACCTCCACATTCTGGCCTGATGTCTTTCTTCATTCTCCTGTTTTTTCAGTTCATTTATCTGCTTTTCTATTGCCTCGAAAAGGTCATCTTCATCAATCGGTTTCAGGAAAAAGTCCTGCACCTGAAGCCGCAGACTCTCTCTTGCATACTCAAAATTATCAAAACCTGTAAGTACGATTACACGCAGTTCAGGTACTAATTCTCTGGCCGCTTTGATCAGTTCCAGACCCGTCATTTCTGTCATCTGGATATCTGTAACCATAATTTCAGGGCCTTCTTCTTTGAGAATCTTCAAAGCCTCGTTTCCTGACGCAACAGTAAAGACATCGTCAATTCCCAGTTTCTTCCAGTCTATGGCATTTTTCATACCCATGCGTATCATTTTTTCGTCATCAACTATCAGTACTCTATACACACGTCCACTCGCCTCCCGCTGTGTTCTTTTTGATTTCTGTCTGATATGGCAGATGGATTACGACAGTTACCCCACCCGAATCATTCTTCTGATAATGAAGCCCATATCCTTCACCAAAAAGAAGTTCAATCCTCTTGTTTACATTCCGCACTCCATATCCGAAGGAATCCTCATATCTGGAGAGCTGTTCATTCATTTCATCTATCTGTTCCTGACTCATTCCTGTACCGGTATCTGATACTTTGATCACAACTTCATCCCCATCTTTATATGCGGTAAGATAAAGCGTACCTTTTTTTCCCTCTTTTACTTTCATTCCATGGTAAATGGAATTCTCTACCAAAGGCTGCAGGGTCAGCTTCGGTATCAGGCTTTCTTCCACCCGAGATTCCACGACGATCTCACTTCCGATAATATTGTCGTATCTCATGTTCTGGATGATCATATAATTTCTGATGTGTTCTATCTCTTCTCTGATTGGTATCACATCGTGTCCCTTGCTGAGACAGATCCTGTAATACTTCGCAAGTGCTTTTACCATTGTGGAAATTTCTTTATTTCCTTCAGCAATCGCCTGCCAGTGGATACATTCCAGTGTATTATACAGGAAATGCGGCTGGATCTGCGACTGAAGGGCATTAAAACGAATCTGCTCCAGCTGATGCTGTTCCAGTTTTACCTGTTCCATCAGTACTTCGATCTCGTCCATCATGGAATTAAAGCCGACCGCCAATTTGGTAAAATCTTCTCCCATATTATCCACATTAATTCGTGTTCTCAGGGATCCTGTTGCAACATGATCCATCTTGGATACTACCTTATCAAGGGGCTGATACATCTTCTTGACCAAAATTCTTATAATAATGCTTACAGTGATCAGCACTATGATCAGAACAATGATCACAACAACGATTGTACGGAATCCGGATTCCATCAGTTTATACGATGAAATCGAACTAACCACATAATAGTTCCAGTTTTTTATTTTCTGACATACATACATATTTCCATTCTTTGTAAATATCTGTATCCCATTTTCCATCTCATCTATGTAATTTACATAACGGCCTGTCTCCTCTTTATCCTTCGAAAGCAGAACCATTCCGCCTGTGTCAACCACTCTTGTTTCCGCTGAAGAATTTCCCACAGCCAGCATCCTCTGTACTGCCGGGTCATCGAAATTCATACACAGAAGACCTTGGGCATCAGATACTTTTCTGGTATCATATAGCGGATAATACAGGCTCAGTGTGTATCTGTTCCCTTTATAATAATCATTATTATAGGAAACTTTCAGAGTTCCTTTCTGCGCATATTTACTTTTATCATATGCCTGAGGATACACTTCTTCAAACTGTGTTACTGACAAAGAACCTTTTCCCCTATAGTAGTAACTCTCATAATCCGAACTGACAATAGCAGCAAAGTTCAGACTCTCATACATATTATTCAGATTCTCAAGCTTACTGTAAACTGCATTAATATCTGCTGTTTTCAGCGCATTTCTCTGCACCTGCCTGCAGTAATTCTGTACAGAATCATCCATAATCGTACCCAATACGATTTCTTTATATGAATCCATGGATCCCTGAAAAGATTCTGCGACTGTATTGTTCTGCATCTGTAGAAGTTCTATCGACTGCTCTTTCATCGATGCCAGCGAAAAAGTCAGGGAAACACCTGCAACCGTCAGTGTTACAATAAGAATACTGGCGGTTACAAGCAAAAGTATTTTTTTATCAAATTTCCAACGGCCGAATTTCGTTTTCCATTTGTTCATGTCGTCTTTCCTCGTCTGTCATATAATTTCACATATACTCGTGTACACGATTAGGGGGCAAAAATTTTGCCCCCTTAATATCATACCATGTTCAACGGTAAATGGACACAACAGATTCTGCGGAAAGAATCAACCCTTTACAGCACCTGCTGTCATACCTTTTACCAGTTTATCCTGGAAGACAATAAACATGATAACCATTGGTAAAAGTGTTAATGTAAGAACTGCCATGATCATTGGTGTGTTCATGGAGTACTGTCCCTGGAATTCCCAGATTGCCAGTGGCAGTGTACGATTCTGTGCGGACTGTGTCAGTGTATTTGCGAATGAGAACTCATTCCACATATTTACACCATTGTAGATTGCCAGTGTTGCCATCCCAGGTTTGGAAAGTGGCAGGATCATGGAGAAGAACATCTGAATTTTTCCACATCCATCAATTTCAGCGGACTCTTCAATTTCTCTCGGAATCTCTTTCATAAAGCTGGTCAGGATAAATACAGAAATCGGAACCGCGAATGCGATGTACGGTCCGATCAGTGACCAGATTGTATCATAAAGTCCTGTTGACTTTGACATTTTGAATACAGGGATCAATGTAATATGTACAGGGATTGACATACATGCTACGATGATCGCGTAGATCGGCTGTGCCATTTTGAATTTAAATCTTGCCAGAGGGTAAGAAGCACATGCTGAAATAAACAGTAACAGGAGCAGGGAGATTGCCAGAACAATTACACTGTTCTTGAAATAGTTTGCAAATCCGCCTGTGAGTACCTCAGTGTAGTTAGACCAGTTCAGTTGATCAGGAAGCTGGAATACACCCTTGGTAAGCATCTCAAATTTCTCTTTGAATGAGTTCAGCACCATGAATATAAAAGGTGTAAATGATACAATTGCTGCACCGATAGCAAGAACAAAAGCAATGACCCAGGCTATGATGCTTTTTCTTCTACTTTTCTTATAGCTGTCCATCCCTTAATCCTCCTGTTTTCCGTTTATAAGTTTCATAGTAATCATAGATACCATTGTAATCAGAATAAACATACCTCCTGCAATGGCTGAGCCATAACCCATGTTAAAGTTCTTGAATGATTCTTTGTACATATAGGTTGCCATCAGCTCTGTAGCAGTACCAGGACCGCCACCTGTCATAACATAGATCAGATCGAAGTATTTCAGAGATCCAACCATTGAAAGGATAGCTGCACTCTTAATTGACGGAACCAGAAGTGGAAGCGCAATTTTCCAGAAATACTGTCCTCTTGTAGCACCATCGATTCTTGCTGCTTCAAATACATCATATGGGATGTTTGTATAACCAGCCATAAAGTAAACCATGTAGAATGGTGTAAACTGCCATGCAATGATAAGAATAACTGTGATCAATGCTACTTTCGGATTACCAAGAAGGTCAATATTTCCCCCTCCGAACCATCCGGAAATTGTGCTGACAATACCTCCGTTTGTTGCAAGTGCATATGTGAAAAGGAAACCAATTGCAACAGAAGACATAAGCATTGGAATAAACCAGATAACCTTGAAAATTGTAAGTTTCTTACCGCCAAAGTCAAGGAATGTTGCCATTGCAAGTCCTAACGGAATCTGGATAATGATAGATAAGATCATGATAATAACGTTGTTCTTAAATGCTGTCCAGAATTTTGTATCTTTAATCAGTTTTGCCCAGTTTGCAAGTCCTACCATCTTCTTGTCTGCGGAAATACCATTCCACTGGTATCCGCTTGTAATAAATGTATCAATAATCGGATACGCGATAAATACTACTAATAAAATGATAACAGGTGCCAGAAAAAGTGCTGCTGTCTGACGTGTTTTTCTCTGTCTTAACTGAGCCAGAGATATCCCTTTTTCATTCATTTTAGTGCCTCCTTTTTAATACTTTCTGATATTTGATCATCTGACCTAACGTGTGCCAGAGTATGTTTGACAAATGCTTTCGGAATATGTTAGAGATATATTTCTGAGATGGTTTTTATATATTTTCTGACATGCTGTCTGATATGTAGTTTGACATTGAAATGATTTTTCAAGCACGCTCTGTGTGCTCACATATTTTTCCCAAAAAAAATCCTGCTTACAGGATTTCCCTCCTGTGACGGGTCGCTTCAGCGACATAATTTTCTATCATATTAAGAAGGGGTCTGCACTTTTAACATGTGCAGACCCTTCTTTTCTCACCTTACTCAGGTCAGAATGAATGCCTGCTTTACCTTAAAAGATTATTCAGCATCTTCCTCTACTGCTGCGTCATCTGCTGCTTCTTCTGTGTCATCAGCTGCACTGGAATCAGATTTAGTGCTTAAATATTCATCCATAGCTGCCTGCATTTCTTCCTGTGCTTCCTGTGGAGTCTTTGTCAGACCGAATACTTCCTGTAAGCCATCAAGATGTGCGGATGCAACAGATGTTGGCAGATACTGGTCATACCACAGCTGGATAGAGGATGCGTTTTCAGCTGCATCAAAGATTTCTTTTACAACAGGGTCTGTGATGTGGTCGCCTGCATCTTTTACAGGAACAATCTTGTTGTTGGAGTATGTGATATCAGCAACTTCGTCTGATAAGTGGTCTGCTGCACACTCGAATGCTGCTGCAAGTTTGTCACCTTCGCAATTGAAGGAAATGAACTGGTCACCTACAGTACCAATCTGGATTGTAGAGTCAGCGTCAGATTCGTCGATTGCAGGGAATGGGAACCAGCCGATCTTCTGGTAGAATTCTTCGCTGTCAGACTGGAATGTTCCTGTATACCATGATCCGCAGAGCAGCATACCTGCTGTTTCCTGATACATTAACTGCTTAGCCTGTCCGTCATCCTCGCTTAAGGAGTTTACACCATCCGGGAAGTATCCGTTGTTAACCCACTCCTGAATCTTCTCACCTGCTTTGATGAAGCAGTCATCTGTAAATTTGCCTGTTCCTGCAACTGCATTCTGGAATGGTTCCAGTCCGCCATAACGAGCTGCCAGAGACATAAAGTACATGGAACCTGTCCATTTAGATCCGTTAGCAAGTGCAAATGGTGTGATTCCGTTCTCTTTTAATGTTGCACAGATGTTCTCCAGATCTGCTAATGTTTTCGGCTCTTCCAGTCCGTACTGTTCAAACATCTCTTTATTGTAGAAGATACCAGCCAGTGATACGTTCAGATATGGGATTGCATATACATGTCCGTTGTAGCTTCCCTGCTCGATAGCTGCATCCAGAAGTTTATCTTTGATATCAGACTGATCAAGAAGATCATCGATCGGCTGAGCAAATCCGGAATCAATGTATTCGTACATTGGGCCACCTGACCAGCTTGAGTACATATCAGGGCATTCACCAGAGCTCATAGCGATAACAAGTTTTTCTTTGTATGTATCGTTCTGGATGGATACCTGATTTACTGTGTAGCCTGACTCTGTTTCTTTGTTGAACTTATCTACTGCTGCGGTAACAATATCTTTGTCCGGGCTCTCTACCGCGATGTTCCAGTAAGTAATTTCTTTGTCGTCAGCTGCAAATGCAGTTGTCTGTGCTGCCATAGGTACCACCATAGCTGCTGTCATGGCAAGTGCCATAATCTTGTACATTCTTTTCTTCATTTCTTATTTCCTCCTTTTTTATTCACTTTGTATATTCAAGTGTATTTATCATAGCATTCCATTCACATAATGCCCATAAAATATTCTGTCCAAAATCTATAAATTTCTGTCTTTCCGTTTTCTGTGTGCAGAAAATTATAGATATCTGTACTGGAATCTTTCCAAAAATGTCTTCTGAGAACCAGCAAAAATTACTTTCAAATTTTAATTTTTTTATTATTTTTTGACTATTTTTCCATTATTTGCTTTAATATAAAAAGGAAGTCCCACCTACTGCTCATTACATTTTACAATTAAAGCAGAGGACTTACCTGATTCAGTTAACCTTTCAATCTATAGGAGGTCGTTTACATATTATGAGAAATTTTGAATATTATACACCAACACAGGTTCTCTTTGGCAAAGATACCCACCTTCAGGCAGGTTCCCTGCTGAAGAAGTATGGAGCAAAAAAAGTTCTGATCCATTATGGAGGTCAGAGTGCTGTCCGTTCCGGACTGATTGATGAGATCACTTCTAATCTGAAAGAAGAAGGTCTTGAATACATCACCCTGGGTGGTGTCATTCCTAATCCACTTCTTTCCAAAGTCCGCGAGGGAATCGAATTATGCCAAAAAGAACATGTAGACTTTATCCTTGCTGTAGGAGGAGGAAGTGTTATTGACTCTTCCAAAGCCATCGGCTATGGCGTTGCCAATCCGAACAATGATGTCTGGGATTTCTGTCTGAAAAAAGCTGTTCCAACCGGCTGTCTGCCCATTGGTGTCATCCTTACAATTGCGGCTTCCGGAAGTGAAATGAGCAGTTCCAGTGTTATCACAAATGAAGAAACAAAAGAAAAACGTGGATGTGCAAAGACAGATTACTGCAGGCCGAAATTTGCCATCTTAAATCCACGTCTCACCTACACACTCCCACAGTATCAGACAGAAAGCGGATGTGTAGATATCCTCATGCACACCATGGAGCGATATTTTGTAAATATTGAAACTATGGAGATTACAGACAGTATCAGCGAAGCTCTGATGCAGACAGTCATTTACAATGCCCGTATTCTTATGAAAGAACCAGACAATTACAGCGCCAGGGCAGAAATTATGTGGGCAGGAAGCCTTTCCCACAACGGTCTGACCGGATGCGGTACAGGTGGTGGTGACTGGGCATGCCACCAACTTGAACATGAACTGGGAGGTGTCTACAATGTAACTCACGGAGCAGGTCTGGCAGCTATCTGGGGAAGCTGGGCACGATACGTCTACGAGGTGAACCCTGAACGTTTTGCTCAGTTTGCCACCAATGTATTTGACATTCCATGTGGAACTGATTATAAAGAAACAGCCCTTGCAGGAATTGAAACAATGGAAAATTTTTTCCGGTCTGTAGAAATGCCCACCAGTTTACATGAACTGGGTCTGGATCTCACAGATCAGCAAATTCATGATCTTGCATTCAAATGCAGTTTTAAGGACACACGCACCATTGGAGTCTTTAAACAGCTCAATATGAGAGATATGGAAGAAATCTACCTTATGGCAAGATAAAATAAATTTTTGTTATAGCTTTCTCTTTTTTCGCAAAAATCATAAAAATTACTTGCATTCAAACAATCAATATGCTATTATAGGGTCTGTGATACACAACAGTTCACAGACCAAATGCCCAGATAGCTCAGTTGGTAGAGCAGAGGACTGAAAATCCTCGTGTCGCTGGTTCGATTCCGGCTCTGGGCATTTTTTATTTTCTTTTTTTGCTCACGGCTGGTTAGAAAAAGCCTGAGCATTTTTTTATTTCATTTTTTAATATTGTCTTCTCTCACTTTCAGCAGTATAATTTTTCCAGAGTATGTTTGAAAAATGCTTTCCGCAAGATGTGCGTCACAATTTGTGGGAATGATTTTTCAAACATGCTCTAAGACTATCATGAAATTTTGTATCAATATCATCACAATTTTCCCAATATTAATACAATATTTTATTGAAGCAATATTTCACATAAGAAAGGAACTAAACTCATGAGTGACTTTAAAGTCGAGACTAAATGTCTCCATTCCGGTTACACTCCGTCTAAGGGTGAACCATGCGCACTCCCGATTTATCAGAGTACCACTTATAAATATGATACTACTGATGAAATGGGACAGCTCTTCGATCTTAAGGCAGAAGGATACTTCTATACCCGTCTGCAGAACCCCACAAATGATGCTGTAGCAGCAAAAATTGCAGATTTAGAGGGCGGTGTTGCCGCAATTCTTACTTCTTCCGGACAGGCAGCCAACTTTTATGCGGTGTTCAATATCTGCGAAGCTGGTGACCATGTTGTAGCAGCATCCACAATTTATGGAGGAACCTTCAATCTCCTGGCTGTTACCTTCAAGAAACTGGGGATTGACTGCACCTTCGTTGACACAGATGCAAGCCCTGAAGAAATCGCTGCTGCATTCCGTCCGAATACAAAGGTACTCTTCGCAGAAACCATCGCAAACCCGGCTCTGGTAATTCTGGATATTGAAAAATTCGCAAAGGTTGCTCACGAACATGAAGTTCCGCTTATTGTAGACAACACCTTCGCTACTCCTGTAAACTGCCGTCCTTTTGAGTGGGGAGCTGATATCGTTACCCATTCCACAACCAAATATATGGACGGACATGCTGTGCAGGTTGGCGGAGCTATCGTTGACAGCGGCAACTTTGACTGGGATGCCTGTGGACATAAATATCATGGTCTGACTGAACCGGACGAATCTTATCACGGTGTTATTTATACTAAACAGTTTGGAAAGAAGGCTTATATCACAAAGGCAACCTCTCAGCTGATGCGTGACCTTGGCTCCATCCCGTCTCCTACAAACTGTTTCCTGTTAAACCTTGGACTGGAAACTCTTCCTCTGCGTGTAGAACGTCACTGCTATAATGCACAGAAGATCGCAGAATTCCTGAATGCCCATGAGAAAGTATCTCACGTAAACTATGCAGGACTACCAGGTGATAAATATTATCCTCTTGCTCAGAAATACATGAACGAAGGCAGAACCTGCGGCGTTATCTCCTTTGAACTGACAGGCGGCAGAGAAGCTGCAGTCCGCTTTATGGACAGCTTAAAGCTTGCTACCATCGCGACTCACGTAGCAGCATCCAAGACTATGATCCTTCATCCCGCAAGCCATACTCACCGCCAGATGAACGATGAACAGCTTGCAGAAGCCGGCGTATCACCTGGAATGATCCGTCTCTCTGTTGGCATCGAAAATGTTGAAGACATCATTGCAGACATCAAACAGGCATTAAAAAACGCTTAAAAATCAAATTCAAAAATCCGGCAAAACTTCCGAAATGATTTAATCACTTTCTGGTTTTGCCGGATTTTTACTATTTTGCCCCAAAATATTCTTCAAAATTTTTACTCAAGCAGATATACATCTGTATAGTACACGCCTTTATCTTCCCCCTCCTGATGGGTGGCAACATAGATATCAATACAATTATGTTTGATCGCACCGCCACAGTCCTCAGCCACATAAACCTGTCCATTTATCACAACTTTGGATCCATAGGGAATCTGCGTAGGATCCACAGCGATCGTACGATTCGTTGTGGCCGTCACACCTGTGGATGTAACACCATTTGCCCAGGGACCACAGCAGATACTGCACGGACAATAATGTGTGATCTTAAAAGTTCCAAGAGGTTTCAGTGTTGCATCAGAAGACACTGCAATAGGAGTTCCTACCTGAACGCCATTAACAGCCTCTCCCTTAGAAGCAGTTACTCCCTCCACAGCATCAGCAAATACTCCCTTTCCTTCACTTTTATGAATCACCCCTGCTTCCTGACCATCCACCTCTGCGATTTTCGTTTCTTTCTCATCATCTTTACTATCTGTCACATTTTCCAGAACACTGGTTGGAATATAACCTATCATCTTCTTTCCATTATCATTCTTATAAGAAATCTGACTCCAGATATCATTCACAGTAGCTATACGGTCAACTTCATCCTCCTGAATAACCTCACCTACCACTTCTCCATCTTTTCGTCCCGGATAATCCAGAATGTTACTGTCCTTCAATGCAGTAAACGTTCCCTCTGCAGCCTTAACCTGATCACTGTCATTGATATTCTTAGTTCTCACATATCCACTGATCTTTTGAGTACCGTTTTTACCTTTGCACTCATAGGCCACCTTACTCCATCCATTATCACACACAGCAACACGCTCTACCTTTATCCCAAGATATACCTTCTTTAATTTCCTGGCATCCTTGCCCGGATTAGATCTTATATATGTATATTTCACAGATATGGAAACAGTATCCGACTTGGCAACAGCTATCACTTTCTTACCATTTCCATTGTCCACTTCAAAAGTCTGCGCTGTCTTATTATCCTGCTTATATGCATTGATAGTTCCTTCATAATCCAAAATATCTGCAGATACTGTAGTCGGGGCCATAAGTGCAGAACAAAGAGCCAGTAACATCAGTCTTTTCTTCATAAACAAAATTCATCTCCTTTATTGCTTTGCATATGACTGTTGAATACCTTCACAGCAGCATACTGAATAGTTTCTTTGCATCCATTAATCATAGCACAGCCCCTCTCGTTTTGCAATTTACCAACCCCATACTTCACGAAATGTTCAGAATTTGAAAATTTAAATTTTCTTATAAATTTCTTATAGTTTTTTCAAAAAACCATTTGACAAACCTCGCATTCTATAGTATTATATATTTTGTCGCTGAGGTAAACACCTCACCGAAACAATCAGACAAATGCGATAGTGGCGTAGTTGGTAACGCGCGACCTTGCCAAGGTCGAGACCGCGGGTTCGAGCCCCGTCTATCGCTCTCAGAGCATCAGCTAAAGCTGATGCTTTTTTCATTCCCTTCTATAAGACTTTCCATAACTATACATTATATGGTTTTGCCCGCATTTGCAGGAGTCTTAGAAAAAGTTAGCGCCAGAAAATCTGCGTTATGTAAAAAAATTTCACTGTCTGAGCCGCATTTGCGGCGAGTTTGAAATTTTTTTACATGTTTTTAGCAGATTTCCTGGCGCTTAGTTTTTCTTAGGCTCCGAAACCGCGGGCAAAAACATATAATGATAAGAAAATTTATCCTGCAAGATTGTTTCAAGAATCAACTTGTCGGCACACTAGCACCTTAGTGATGGAACAATCTGATACCAGTAAAGCTCATCACCATTCCATATTTATTGCAAGTCTCGATCACAGCATCATCACGCACAGATCCGCCCGGCTCAGCAATATACTTCACACCACTCTTATGCGCACGTTCAATATTATCACTGAATGGGAAGAACGCATCAGATCCCAGTGTAACATCTGTCATCTGATCCAGCCATGCACGTTTCTCTTCCTTTGTAAATACTTCAGGTTTCTCTGTGAAAGTTTTCTCCCACATACCGTCGGCAAGTACATCCATATATTCATCCCCGATATAAACATCAATGGCATTGTCACGCTCTGCACGGGAAATTGTATCTTTAAATGGCAGATTCAGCACCTTCGGACACTGACGAAGGAACCAGTTGTCAGCTTTCTGTCCTGCAAGTCTTGTACAGTGTACACGGGACTGCTGGCCTGCACCAACACCGATAGCCTGTCCATCTTTTACGAAACATACAGAGTTAGACTGTGTATATTTCAGAATGATCAGAGAAATCTTCATATCACGTTTTGCTTCCTCTGTAAGCTCTTTATTCTCTGTCACAATATTGGAGAGCATTTCATCATCGATTTCAAGTTCCTGACGGCCCTGTTCGAAAGTTACACCAAATACTTCTTTGTGTTCCAGCGGAGCCGGTACAAAGTTCTCATCGATCTGGATCACATTGTAGTTTCCTTTTTTCTTCTGCTTCAGAATCTCCAGCGCTTCCTCTGTGTATCCAGGTGCAATAACACCATCAGATACTTCTCTCTTGATCAGAAGTGCTGTATCTTTATCGCACACATCAGAAAGAGAAATAAAATCACCAAAAGAAGACATTCTGTCAGCACCGCGTGCTCTTGCATAAGCGCATGCTAATGGTGAAAAATTCTTCCAGTCCATATCATTTACCCAGTAAATCTTTGCCAAAGTCTCTGTAAGAGGAAGTCCTACAGCAGCACCGGCAGGAGATACATGTTTAAAAGATGTTGCAGCAGGAAGCCCTGTAGCTTTTTTCAGGTTTGATACCAGCTGCCAGCCGTTAAAAGCGTCCAGAAAATTGATATATCCTGGTCTTCCGGAAAGGATCTTTACCGGAAGCTCTGATCCGTCTGCCATATAAATTTTTGCAGGTTTCTGATTCGGGTTACAGCCATATTTTAATTCGAATTCTTTCATTGTATAAATCCTCCACTATCATATCCGCTCTGTTTTATTTATTCTTATTTATGATCTTGCTTTCGTACTTACCTGTCTCGATATCAATATATCTTACAAACAGAGATACTTTGTTATCTTCATTCAGGCTATTCCAGAGAAGTTCTGCAAACTCATCCATATTGTCCGGAATTGCTACCAGTTTCGGCTCACCCTCAAAGCTTGGAAGTGGATTTCCATCACATTTATAAGTATGAATAAAATGTCCCTCTCCTGCAATGGCATTCTCGTATGCAAATGTGTATCTGTTACATGCATCCGGATTTCCGTTGTTGCTCTTGAGAATTGACATTGCATAGTTGAATTTTCCGTTCTCTATGTGCATAACACCGGAAATACGAGGTGTATAGTTCGGACCATCCGGCTCGAATTCTCTGCTTCTTAAGGACTGCTCAAAAGTAAGCTGATGATCCATTCCCTCATAAATGGTATCTGTCTGGTCTCCGTTAGTTACGATTGTTTTGTTTCCCAGTACACGTACAGGTGCATAGATGATCAGACTCGGATCTGTAAGCTTGGACGGATCAAATGCCTGGGTACGGATTCCCTCTCCATCCTCTACAAATACTCTGTTTCTGCTGTTCTCGCTTCTGCCCATGATGAAATAAGCTGTCACTGCTTTCTTACCGTCTGCGGAACGTCCGATTACAATTCCTCTTCCCGGATAGGAATTCTCTTTCAGTTCTTTTTCCAGTGATAACATTTCCATAATTTTTTCTCCTTTTCATTAAAAATAAGGTCAAAAAAGCCTGGGAAACCCTTTCTCTCCAGGCTGCCCAGGCGGTCGGCTCATATACACACTGCACTCCCTGTAGGTAATCCTACTTCCGCCAGTCATGCAGGTACTGTTGTGAAAATTCACACGTTGCTATTATAGTACAATACTTTTTTGCGGATTTCAAGGCAAATTTTTTTGTGCGGTACTTATTTTCTGTGTGATTATTATTGTTCACTCATTACTATCCCTTAAGTGTATTGATCACTTGATGCTCTGACATATATAAAAAATTTCAAAACATACAAGCCAAGTTTCTATTGATATAGTCAATTTGGAATAAATTTTTGCTACGTTACTGTCATTATCCTTGCAATCCATAATCTACATTGATCTGCGCTGCAATATCCGCTTTCATCTGAAGCCATGCATCCGGATTTTCCACATAATATTTCGGGCAGTCCTTTCCAGTAACATCATAGTGGCGGATCACATTTTCGGATGTGAGCCCAAACCGCACGCATAACCATGCTGTCAGTTTCACTACAGAATCATATGTTGAATCATTGAATTTCCCCGTTTCATCCGGGTGGCAGCATTCGATTGAGATTGTATCTACATTGCGCGAATTCGTCGCATAAGACATTTCAGAAGTAGGGATACACTGCACCACCTCTCCGTCCAGTCCCACCACAAAATGGCTGCTTACCTTCGTATCATGGGTATTTGCCAGATTCTCAAAATAGTTCCTGTTTGCAATGGCTGTTGCTCCTGGATTTGCAGTGTAATGAATTGCAATATAGTTTACACTTTCGATAGGAATCTGTGGTCTGGAATACTCATTTGGTGTGAGCAGTTCCACATCAATATAAGGTGCTCCCTCTTTCTGCCACTGCTCTGGTCCACCGGATGAATCGTCTCCTGAGGATATTTCTGATTGCTCTGTATCAGAAACCATGTCATCCGAATTATGTAAAAAATCCCCAATACTCCATCCATTTTCTCCGGCACGATTCAGCACGATCCATCCAGCTAAAAGCACGATAATAATTAGCAGGACAGCTATAAACACTCGCTGATTTCTCTGTTTTATTCTGCTGCTCTTTCTCCTTTTCTTTCTGACAGTCATTTTTTTCGCCTCATAGGGTATGGCTGATTTTGCATTTTTTGAAGTTCCTGCTTTTCTCCCCGTCTTCTTTGCGCTCCCTGACTTCGCCGCAGTTTTCGTGCCTTTTTTACTTGATTTCTTAGTTTTGTTTATCTGTTTTTGCATTTTTACCTTCTCTTACAGGATTCTATACCTGCAATAATCGCCTCAGCGATATAATTTCTCTCCGTCATATATGGAGACTTTTTTGTATCTTCTAGTGTGCCGACAAGTTGATTTCTTGATACAAAAAACACCCCTGTCAGCATATGCCGGAAGGTATTTGCTTTCCTTCCGCCAGCAGCCAACCGGGGCATTTATTATTGTAAATCTTTATTATTTATCATCTACGCTGTAGTTTGGAGCCTCTTTTGTGATATGAATATCATGTGGATGAGATTCCTTAAGAGATGCCGCAGAAATCTTGATAAATCTGCCTGTTGTCTTAAGTTTTTCGATATTCTCAGCACCACAGTATCCCATACCGGAACGAAGACCGCCCATGAGCTGGAATACAGTATCCTCAACATGTCCCTTATAGGCAACACGTCCTTCTACTCCTTCAGGAACAAGTTTCTTCGCATTCTCCTGGAAATAGCGGTCTTTACTTCCGTTCTCCATAGCTGCGATAGATCCCATTCCACGGTATACTTTATATTTTCTTCCCTGATACAGTTCAAATGTTCCCGGGCTTTCATCACATCCTGCGAACATACTTCCCATCATGCAGACATTTGCACCTGCTGCGATTGCCTTTGTAACATCTCCGGAATACTTGATACCACCGTCTGCAATGATCGGGATTCCGTATTCTTTTGCAGCTTCGTAGCAGTCCATAACAGCAGTAATCTGCGGAACACCGATACCTGCAACAACTCGTGTGGTACAGATAGATCCAGGTCCGATACCAACCTTAACAGCATCTGCACCGGCTTCAATCAGAGCCTTTGTTGCAGCACCTGTTGCTACGTTACCTGCGATTACCTGCAGCTCCGGATATGCCGCCTTGATCTCACGGACAGCCTTAAGGATGTTCTCTGAATGTCCATGAGCGGAGTCGATTACGATCACGTCTACAGATGCTTTTACAAGTGCATCTACACGTGCAAGTACATTAGCTGTAATTCCTACTGCCGCACCGCAGAGAAGACGTCCCTGATCATCTTTTGCTGCCAAAGGATATTTAATCTGTTTCTCAATATCTTTAATAGTAATTAAACCTTTTAAATTAAAGTCATCATCTACAATGGGTAATTTCTCTTTACGGGATTTCGCCAGAATCTTCTTGGCTTCTTCCAGTGTGATTCCTTCTTTGGCTGTGATCAGTCCCTCTGAAGTCATGCACTCTTTGATCTTCTTATCGAAATCTGTTTCAAATTTCAGATCACGGTTGGTAATGATTCCTACCAGTTTTCTGCCTTCTGTGATTGGCACACCGGAGATACGGAACTTCGCCATTAACTCATCTGCGTCCTTAAGTGTATGTTCAGGAGATAAATAGAAAGGATCTGTGATAACACCGTTCTCGGAACGTTTTACCTTATCTACCTCTTCAGCCTGAGCTTCAATAGACATATTCTTGTGGATAATACCAATACCACCCTGTCTCGCCATGGCGATTGCCATACGATGCTCGGTTACTGTATCCATTCCTGCACTCATCATAGGAATGTTCAGTTTAACCTTCTTTGTTAAGTACGTTGTAACGTCTACCTGATTCGGAATTACCTTTGAATATGCCGGAACTAACAGAACGTCATCAAAAGTAATGCCTTCACCAATGATAGTACCCATTGCATTTCCTCCCTTGCGTATATGAAATTGAATTACTATTGTAATATAAAAAGGAACCATTAACTGGCCCTTTTATTTTCAACAAGTGTAACAAAAATCAGTTTCTATGTCAATCCAAAAAAACTTTGCTCGGTGCTGAATTTTTCATAGCCTGTGCAAGTTTCTCGTCTGGCTCAAGGATGATCTTGCATAATTCTCCGTCCAGTCTTGTGATGATTCCGAAGCGTTTATGCTCTGAATTTCCTGATGAAAAATCCAGTACTTTCATCTTCTGGTTTCCGTTATAATAGTCCATTCTGTGGGAATTTAACGGTGCTGCCAGATCTGCCTCTGATAATTTGAAACTCTTTACTCTCTTTCTTTTTGTTTTCGCCATTACCATATCGATGTCGAAATCGCCGTTGATAAACAGATATTCGTATTCTACGTCTGTTTTAGGAATTACGAAATAACATGCAATTCCAAATGCTACAGCTACGATCCATATTAATGGGGTGATAATCAGTCCGGCAATTACTGCGATTGCTGTCAACACAATCAGGCCATACTTTACAAGACTGTCTTTGATTGTGTGCTCCCGTTTTACCAATAATTCTGAATACAGGTCACTCATCTTCATTGCTCCTTTTCTTCTGTTTTTTCCGGCAGCCTGAATCAATTTTTCAGCAGCCCGGATATTTCAACAGGTATTATAGCACAAAAAGGGACTGCCGTCTATGCGGCAGTCCCCCAGATTTTGTCAGTTTAGAAAATCTCATCACAAAAGATGATATTCCATGGATTTTGACCCGTAGCTGTGAAGCATTGAGCAGGTACACTTATTTCATATTTACTGTTACCACACATTTTGCAACCACACCCGAGCCATCCAGTGCATGAGCTGTAATTACCGCAGTTCCATTTCCCACAGGTGTGAGGTAATGTTTACTGAATTCCGTCGCCCATCCACTGTTTACCAGTACAACAGACTTATCACTCGTGGTCCATCTGCATCCCTTTACTGTGGCATTGGATGGACTGTAGGTTGCTTCTATAACATAATGCTTCTTCTTGTCTGTGATTGTTACGGATGTCTGGCTTAATTTGATCGATTTCACTTTGATTACCTGAGTATTCTGATCATCCGGAATAGAAGGCAGTTCCGAAGTTCCATTGTCATCTTTATAATCTACGGTTACTTTACACTGAGCAGTCAGTCCGGAACCATCCAATGCATAAGCTGTAACTACTGCTGTTCCATTTCCCACAGCCGTAAGCATTGTACTGGAAGAAGCCAGATAATCATACCCACCTACCGATACTACAGACGGATCGCTACTTACCCATCCAAGCATTTTATAATAAGCTCTGAACGGCAGAACCATAGAATCAAGAAATACTCTATCTCCTTTAGATGTCATAGTGATAGAACGTCGACTTAAGGTTATATCTGTCATCAGTGTCGGATGTACTCCCGGCGGAATCGGAATCGGTGTCGGGACTGCCGGCTGTGCAGGTGTCGGTGTGACCGGTCTTTCTGTTTTACTCAGATTTGCACTTACTCCCTGTTCATCATATTTTCCGGCAGTTTTGGTTTTGCTGTAATAAGCTTTTACTGTATAAGTATTTTTCATGTCAGCAACCGGATTCTTATCTGTAAAACTTAACGCAGATGCTTTTACAGATCCGATCTGTGTCCAATTGCTCAGAGTCGTTTTGCGGAAAATTCTATAGGCATTACAGCCGCCTGCTTTTTTCCAGCTGACAGTGACTGTATTATCAGAATTAACTACAGCTTTTACCAGCTGTGGAGTTTCAGGAACTGTTTTTACAGTTAAACCTTTTGTGTCATAGGTACTGTATTTTCCTGAAACCTGATTATACGCTTTCACTGTATAATCATATTTCTGTCCTACTATGATTGGATATTTCTTAGAGGATGTATGGACATATTTCGTTACACCAGATTTCACTGTAGCAAGCTGTGTCCATTTGGCAGTTCCTGTCTTTCTATAATAAATGACATACCTGGATACATTCAGGGATTTTTTCCAGCTGATCTGGATCTTATTATAGGAAAGGGCAGAAATCTTGTCCAATGCCGGTTTGCCAGGCGTATCTGTTGTAAGTGGAGGAATTTCTTCCGTTCTGGTTAAATGACAATTCTGGCAAGTATATACCTTCTCTCCTTTGGTAGATGCAGTTGCCTTTTTTGTAACTTTTCCATTATCCCAATTATGTTTTCCTTCCAGTGTAGTCTCTACTTTATGTCCTGCACTGTCGCTTGCGGTAATCGTTACTTTTCCACAGGTGTGAACTGTCACTGCACCGTTACTGTCTACCGATGCGATACTATCATCAGAAGAGCTCCATGTAATCTGATCCATCACCTGCAGATTTTTGATAGTTGTACCGTTGAATGAAATATCCGTTGTCATTCTCAGCTGTGAAGTTTTATCTGCCTGCGCAGAAAGATTACCGGAGATTCTGTACTCATTACTGCAATAAGAATCTGCGAATTCAAGAATCTGCACGCAGTCCTTTACCGCTGTTCCCTGAGTTTCATCCAATCCTGTCTCGGAAGAAAACTCTCCTGCCGTTGTATTTGGAAATTGTGTATGTTCTGAATAAAATGTCCCAAGGCCTATGTATGTATTGGACGGATCGATCATCTGTGTATAATGACCTGTAACAGCACCAGGAACCTGATTTACCCAGTCTGCTTTTTCCTCATACCACTGTTCAATTCCGTCCGTCATGGTTTTTCCCCAGTTCCAGGCAAGAACTTCGCCATAGCTTCTTACGTAATTAGGGCTCTTGATCTGAAAGCAGTTTTTACCATTTGTTCTTTTGTGTGCCATTGTAATTCCTGATTCTGCAGCACGTATTCTTGCAATATATTCAAGATCAGAAGACCATTTGATTGGCACATAATCCGATGGTTTTAGTGGACTGCCGGTCCGAGGATCAGGTACACCCTCCTGGCAGGCTTCTTTACGAATCTCATTAATTCTTTTTAACGCCTGTGGAATCTTCGTGATATATTCACCTTTTACTCCAAGAAGCGTACAATTCGAAGAAGCGGTTTCAACATCTGTCGGTATCGTCGTAGAAGCGGATATATTCACTGCGCCAAGCCAGATAACTGCCATCACCATTACTAACAAAAACAGGTTTCTATTCTTTTTTCTCATTATGACTGCCTCCTTTCGCTGTTTACAGTCCTGAAAGTGCACTGGTATCTGTAATCTTTGTCCATGAAGGTTTCTTATTTCTGGAATCAAAATCAATCAATTCTTTACTTCCCACTTTATAGTTCAGAGGTTCACTGTAATGCTTAAGTATGTTATCCTCTTTATCTATAAACCATCGATATTTAAAATTCACAGATTTAGCATACCAGTAATAATTCTCATATAAATAATCATGTTTTTCCGACATCTGCGGGTCCCAGAAATAACCGCTCATTCGCTTTGATTTATAACCTGAACCGGTCTTCTCACAAGTATAAAGCTGACAGATTTTCCGGGTATAGGTCTTATCTCCTTCCTCCCAGGGGCAGTCAGAACCCACGATCAGTTCCGGAATTGAGTCATTGTTCATGTCAAAAACAAAATACTCAAGATTCACTGTGCCGTACGGCATTGGCTCGATCATACCTGTCTTATCCCCTGCTTTAACTGCACGCAGAACATCGACATATGCATCTCTGACCGTCGGAAAAGTAAATTGGGGAGAATCAAGAACTGCAAGCAGGATATTTGAACGATTTCCCGTTGTTTTGGTCTTGCTGTCATATCCACATACAGCATAATAATTGGCCCATCCACGAACTGGTGTCGTATCTTTATATTTCAGTGTATTTGATTTTACCCTGGCGATCCTTTTCCATGAACTTCTGTAGGTTCTGCGATAAATCTCATAAGCATCGCAGCCTCCAGCTTTACTCCATGACAGATTTACGGAAATCTTATCAGAATTAACCTCTGCTTTATTAAGCTTCACCATTTCCGGTAAAATCTGTATCATAATTCCTCTTTTATTATACGCGCCGTACTTTTTGGAGGCAGAATTATAGGCTTTTACTGTATAAGCATATGATCTGCCTGTCGTAAGCGGATATTTGGCAGAAGCCTTGTGCGTATAGCTGGTAGTTCCAGCTTTCACAGATGCCAGTTTCGTCCACTTTCCGGTCTTTTTCTCTTTGTAATAGATATGATAATCCGTCGCATTATCTGCCTTTTTCCAGGTAAGCTTTACCTGTCCAAAGGCCGTGGTTGAAATACCCTGCATTGTGGTCCTGCCAGGAACATCTGTAGCCGCAAATATACTGGCTGGTTTTGCAAATAAAAAACAAAATGTGAGCAACATTAACACTGTTATAAAAACAGTTACATGGGATTTTTTTATGCAATCCTTCTTCATTCTTTCACACATCCTTTCTTCCTTGCTGTCGGTTGCTGCAATAAGTTCCGCTAGATTTTTCCTGCTCTTTTTTTCAACTTTACCTCCTCCCTTTTTCAGTTATATTATATGATGTAATTTTATCACAATAAAATAGTGCAAATCAATAAAGTACGACTACTATTTGTCAAAAACTATCTTCTCTTTGTTACCACTCACACAAAAAGGCGTTTCATGAATCTTTCAATTCACGAAACGCCTTTTTAGTCAATTGGATATTCGCAATCCGCTTCCGCTACTTGCTCATAACCGAATAACTGCTTCGCAGTTTATCAGGAGGGGCTTGTACCCCTCCTGATACAAGCAAGTCCCCGCCCACTGCTTATTGCTCTACGCAATTGAAGCAGGGTACTTACTTGATTCGGTTAAATAATCAATTTTTGTCTATTGATTACATCATGCCCATTCCCGGGTTAGCAGCCGGTGCCGGATTGTCTTCTTTGATGATTGCAACAGCAGATTCTGTTGTAAGTAATGTAGAAGCAACGCTTGTAGCGTTCTGAAGGGCACTTCTTGTAACCTTTGCAGGGTCAAGGATACCTTCGCTTACCATATCTACGTATCTTTCGTTCAGAGCATCGAAACCGATTCCTGGTTCGGATTCTCTTACTTTGTTAATGATTACGGAACCTTCCAGTCCTGCGTTTGCAGAAATGCGGAACAGAGGAGCTTCCAGAGCTTTCAGGATGATGTTTGCACCTGTCTTCTCGTCACCTTCCAGAGTAGCTGCAAGTTTTGCAACTTCTTTGGATGCGTGGATGTAAGCAGATCCGCCACCTGCGATGATACCTTCTTCAACTGCTGCTCTTGTAGCTGCAAGAGCATCTTCCAGACGAAGTTTAGCTTCTTTCATTTCTGTTTCAGTGGAAGCACCAACACGGATAACAGCTACGCCGCCAGCCAGTTTTGCAAGTCTTTCCTGTAATTTTTCTTTATCAAATTCAGATTTTGTTTCTTCGATCTGTCCACGGATCTGTGCAACACGGTTTGCAATTGCATCTTTGTCGCCCATACCATCAACGATAACTGTGTTCTCTTTTGCAACTTTAACAGATTTTGCACGTCCTAACTGTTCCATAGTTGCATCTTTCAGTTCAAGACCGAGTTCTTCGGAGATTACCTGACCACCTGTAAGGATTGCGATATCCTGAAGCATTTCTTTTCTTCTGTCGCCATATCCAGGAGCTTTGACAGCTACTACCTGGAATGTTCCTCTTAATTTGTTTACGATAAGAGTTGTAAGTGCTTCACCCTCTACATCTTCAGCAATGATGAGAAGTTTAGCACCAACTTTTACGATCTGTTCCAGTAATGGAAGGATTTCCTGAATATTGCTAATCTTCTTGTCTGTGATCAAGATGTATGGATCGTCCAGATTTGCTTCCATTTTTTCCATATCTGTTGACATATATGCGGAAACATATCCACGATCGAACTGCATACCTTCTACAAGGTCAAGTTCTGTGTGCATTGTCTTGGATTCTTCAACTGTAATAACGCCATCTTTGGAAACTTTTTCCATAGCGTCTGCTACTAACTGTCCAACTGTCTCATCGCTTGCAGAAATAGATGCAACGTTTGCGATCTGTTTCTTGCCGCTGATTGTCTGGCTCATATTTTTGATTGCTTCTACTGCTGTATCAGTAGCTTTCTTCATACCTTTTCTCAGGATAATCGGGTTAGCGCCTGCTGCCAGGTTTCTCATTCCTTCATGAACCATAGCCTGTGCAAGAACTGTAGCTGTTGTTGTACCATCTCCTGCTACATCGTTTGTCTTGGAAGCAACTTCTTTGATCAGCTGGGCTCCCATGTTTTCAAATCCATCTTCCAGTTCGATTTCTTTTGCGATTGTAACACCGTCGTTTGTGATAAGCGGAGCACCGTATGGTTTGTCAAGAACTACGTTTCTTCCTTTCGGTCCTAATGTTACTCTTACTGTATCAGCTAATTTATTTACACCAGCTTCAAGAGCTGCTCTGGCTTCTGCGCCGAATTTAATTTCTTTTGCCATGATAATATGACCTCCTGTTTAAATTCTGTCTTCTATAATTATTTAACGATAGCAAGAATATCGTTCTGTCTTACGATGATGTATTCTGTACCGTCCATTTTTACTTCTGTTCCTGAATATTTGGAGTAGATAACTTTATCACCTACAGCTACTTCCATTTTTACTTCTTTACCTTCTACAACTCCGCCAGGTCCTACAGCTACCACTTCTGCCTGCTGTGGTTTTTCCTGTGCCTGTCCCGGAAGAACGATTCCGGATTTTGTTGTTTCTTCTGCTTCAACCTGTTTTAATACAACTCTGTCACCTAAAGGTACTAATGTCATGATCTATGATCCTCCTTTATTCTCCAAATTGAGATTTGTCCTGTTACTGCTGCTCTGCAATGCCCTTTCTTATTAATTGGAGATACAGATTTCAGTAACTGCTTCGGCCTTTGTCAAATCCTGCCGCTTTTTGCTAGCACTCATTTGTCTTGAGTGCTAATCACTGTCCTTATATTATTTAAAATGGCTTGATTTCGCAAGCGCTTTTAGCATTATAAAATATGATGTATTCTCTTATTTACTTATTTTTTCTAATTTTTTCTCATGTTTTCTTAATTTACAAATAATTTTAATCTTAATGCATAAATTCATCGTGTACCGATTTGATGCCAAACCAAAAAAACATAGAATAATTTTGATCGACAAAGTACCAGAACGAAGCGGTGCGGCATCATTATCGATTGAAAGAAACACTGTCCTATGAAAAATCAGATATAAGTCCTTAGAAAATTCTACAATGTCAAAAAAACTGCCTGCTAATTAGCAGACAGTCTTCTTATGTTCTTCATTATTTAGGTTTATGATTTATTTAAAGCAAGTCAGGCTTTCTTATTTCTCTGTGCCTTGATCTCTTCCAGTTCATCAAAGATTACTTCGTTGAGAACCTTGATATAAGTTCCCTTCATACCGGAAGACCTGGATTCAATCACACCGGCACTTTCAAATTTTCTTAATGCATTTACAATTACAGATCTGGTGATTCCCACGCGGTCAGCAATCTTACTTGCAACCAGGATTCCTTCATCTCCGTCAAGTTCATCGAAGATATGAATAATTGCTTCCAACTCTGAGAAGGATAATGTATTAAATGCTGATTTCACAACCTGCTGTTTTCTGTCTTCTTCTGCATTCTCTTCGTGAACTGCACGCATCATCTCCAGACCAACTACAGTTGTACCATATTCACTGACAATAATGTCTTCAATATCATACGGTCTGTCATAGCGGTACATAAATACTGTACCTAATCTTTCTCCTGCGATATCTATCGGATTGATGATTCCCTGATAGCTGCTTGACACATGCTCAAAGCCCAGTGTCTGAAGATTCACATTCTCTTTTGTTGACAATACACCTAAAAATCGCTCGTTCAATAATGAATCCACATATCCGCCAACTTTATCCTCAATCAGCTCGGTAATCTCTTCTACGCCCGGACATAAACTGACGCCCAGAACCTTTCCCTTTTTGCTGAGAACCAGGATATTGGAACTCAGGGTTTCCATCAGAACCTGACAGATATCATTAAATACGACTTTACTGGAACTGCTGTTATGCAGAAGTTTGTTGATTTTTCTTGTTTTGTCCAGCAACTGAACGCTCATATAGTCCTCCTTTCGCCTTGCATATATCTGAATTCTTTTCTGTTTATCTTTTACTCATCTTAATAATATATGAACAGAAACCTTTTCTGACACTATTTAAGCAATGAACAGTATCTTCACTCTGTTCTGAAAGAAGATTCAGACATACCCGGTCAATAACTTTACTCGTACTTTAATACTACACGTTTCGCAGATAAATTACAAGACAAATTTTATAATTTTTTTATTTATTTTTGCTTTTCTGAAAATAGATTCCTTTTGCAAATATTATTCAATAAATATGGTGTTATTTCGGAATACAGTTTTTCTCAAAACCAGATTATTATTTATTACACTGTATGTATATTACAAACATATTTTATGACAAAAAAATACAGGAAAAGTATCATTCTCTTCCTGTATTTATACTATCTTTTATATTTTCATCTACGAAGATTTTCTAAGCATGTTTCAAAATGCATTCTACTTCTATTTTTCTTCCTTCGTCTCCACATATCCACAGGTTTCCTGGCTGCAGACAAGCTTATTCCCCTTTTCCACCATATAGCTTCCACATTTTGGGCATTTCTTTGCGGATGGCTTCTGCCAGGACATAAAATCGCATTCCGGATTATCTTCACATCCGTAATATTTACGTCCTTTCTTGGTTTTCTTAAGAACAAGCTCCTTGCCACATTTCGGGCATGGAACACCAATCTTCTCGAAATATGGCTTTGTATTTCTACACTCCGGGAAGCCCGGGCATGCAAGAAATCGTCCATGTGGACCATATTTGATCACCATGTTTCTGCCACAGTTATCACAGACTACATCTGTGACTTCATCCTGGATGTCAACTTTCTCCAGTTCTTCCTCTGCTGCATCGACATCTCTCTTCAGATCCGGGTAGAAATTGCTGACTACTGTTTTCCATTTAACAGTACCTGCTGCCACACAGTCCAGAAGCCCTTCCATAGTTGCTGTGAAATTCACATCCACGATACTCGGGAATGCCTGCTTCATGATGTTGTTAACAACCTCACCAAGCTCTGTAACATATAGATTCTTCTGTTCTTTAGCCACATAGCGGCGGCTGATGATTGTTGTAATGGTCGGCGCATAAGTACTTGGACGTCCGATTCCCAATTCTTCCATCGTTTTAACCAGGGATGCCTCTGTGTAATGTGCCGGCGGCTGTGTAAAATGCTGCTCTGGTTTCAGTTCCTTGAGTGTAAGCTTCATGCCTTTTTCAAGGCTCTGATTCAGTACATTTCCTTTTTTCTGATCTTCTTCATCTGTGTATACAGACATAAATCCGTCAAACACGATTTTGGATGCAGACACTGTAAAGATATATTCATCTGCCCCGATTTTTACGGAAGTCGTCTCATACTTCGCCGGTGCCATTCTGCTCGCTGCAAATCTTCTCCAGATAAGCTGATACAGTCTGAACTGATCTCTGGACAGAGATTCCTTTAATGCAGCCGGTGTACGGCTGATATCTGTAGGACGGATCGCCTCATGGGCATCCTGGATCTTCTGTCCTTTTTTCACTGTTTTCTCTGACTGGGAAACATAATTCTCACCATACTGTTCAGTGATATATTCTCTTGCCGCAGCATCTGCTTCCTCTGAAATTCGGGTAGAATCTGTACGCAGGTAGGAAATCACACCAACGGTACCATTTCCTTTAATATCGATTCCTTCATATAACTGCTGTGCCAGACGCATCGTCTTCTGTGTAGAAAAGTTTAATGTCTTGGCAGCTTCCTGCTGTAAGGTACTTGTGGTAAATGGAAGAGGTGCATTCTTGATTCGCTCACCTTTCTTTACCTCAGTAATCTCATACTCTTTATCCTTTAAGGAAACCAGAAGCTCATCCATTTCCTGCTTGTTATGGATACTCATTTTCTTATCTGTACCGTAGAATTTAGCCTGAAGCGGTTTCTTTTCGCCCTTTACCTGAAATTCTCCGTCAAGACTCCAGTATTCTTCCGGAATAAATGCGTTGATCTCATCCTCTCTGTCACAGATGATACGCAATGCAACAGACTGTACACGTCCCGCGCTTAAACCTCTCTTGACTTTCGCCCAGAGCAGAGGGCTGATACTGTAACCAACCATACGGTCAAGCATACGTCTTGCCTGCTGTGCGTCTACCAGATCCATATCCAGTTCTCTTGCCTGTTTAATGGATGACTTTACAGCCGTTTTTGTAATCTCATTGAAAGTAATTCTGTGCATCTTCTTCGGGTCTTCTTTTAAGGCCTGCATCAGATGCCAGGAAATAGCCTCTCCCTCGCGGTCAGGGTCAGTTGCCAGATAAATCTTATCTGCCTTCTTGGCAGACTTGCGAAGTTTGGCAAGCAGTTCTCCCTTTCCACGTATTGTTATATATTTCGGTTCAAAATCATGCTCTACGTCAATTCCAAACTGGCTCTTGGGAAAATCGCGAACATGTCCGTTTGAAGCTTCCACATCGTAATTCGCGCCAAGAAACTTCTTAATTGTTTTCACTTTTGCAGGTGATTCCACTATCACCAGATATTTCGCCATGCTATCTCTCCTAGTCGTAATCTGTTACTGTTCACTATAGCAATTCTATAAGCGCCCAATAACGCCAAATTCATTCTTTTCACAGCTTATTATTAACCAGATAACGGATTTTTTCCCAATCCGGCTTATTCACGTTACTATTCACTCCGTTCTCAGCAACAGAAATGGCGCATGAACAATAACTTAACTGCATCTTACATAGTAATGTCTCCCGCTTTCTCTTATGAGTCCCTGCAGTGTCAGCTCCACCAGACAGTTGCTTACCTGTGCCGGCGAAAAGCCTGTTTTTCTTACTATGTAATCGGGGTTTTTTGGTCGTAAATCGAGACAACTATACACCAAATTCAAATCACTTGCAAGTCCTAAGTTGTTTTTTTCGTCTGTTTGCAACGCTTTCTCTGCACCGATTCCAAGTTCTTCCAGTATGATTTCCGGGCAGTAGGCAATTCCTGCGCCATCGTAGATCAGCTTATGGCATCCTCTGCTAAGTGTATCTGTAACAGCACCTGGGATGGCATAGACCATTTTCCCCTGTTCCAGTGCAAAACCAGCTGTAATCAGAGAGCCACTGTTTTCTTTTGCCTCTACCACCAGAACTGCATCTGACAGGGCACTGATGATGCGGTTACGTGCCGGAAAATGCCAGGATACAGGTTCCGAGCCCAACGGACATTCACTGATAATCCCGCCATTTTCCCAGAGAATTCTCTCATAAAGTTTTTTGTTTGTTTTCGGATAACACACGTCAACTCCACTTCCCAGCACCGCAAATGTAGGCATTTTCCCTTCCAGGGCTCCTTTATGCCCTTCTGAATCAATCCCAAGAGCCATGCCGCTGATGATCTGTACTCCTGCCTGACTTAGTTCCTTCGCATAACGGAAAGCCTGGATTCTGCCGTATGGGCTGCACATTCTCGCTCCGATTACTGCTACGGTTATCTTGTCGGGATCAGGCATTCTCCCCTTTACATATAGCTTTGCGGGCATGGAGGGATACTGCTTCATTTTTTCCGGATACTCTGTACTTGTTTTTGTTATACATCGGATTTGATCCATGGAATTTCCCACCACCTGATTTCTCTTTCTGTTATTTTTTTCCCAATCTATGCTTTCCGAACTTTCTGAATCGAATTTTTCTACCTCAGTTCTTTCCATATAAAATACCTCGCAGACTTTTATTTTATGACAAAATCTTTATCAAATGCTCTGTAAGAAAGTGCCTCTCCGATATGATGGCTGGCAATGATTTCTTCTTCCTCCATATCGGCAATCGTTCTGGCTACTTTCAAAATTCTGTGATAGGATCTGGCACTGAATGCAATTCGCTCAAACGCTCTCGCAAGCAGCTTTGATGCACTGTCCGTAAGAGGGCAGTATTTATCGATCAGACTGCTTCTCAGCTGTCCGTTGAAACTTATCTTCTCGTCTTTATAACGTTCTTCCTGGATTTTCTGTACTTTTTCTACTCTTTTCCTGATAATTGCAGATGTTTCCCCTTTCTTTCCACAGTGAAGCTGTGCAAAAGAAACCGGCGGTACTTCTGTGCTGATGTCGATCCTGTCCAGGAGCGGGCGGCTGATTTTGCCCATATAATGTGAAATTTCTCTCGACGTACAGGTGCATTGGTTCAAATCCGGATAATATCCGCAGGGACAGGGGTTCATCGCGGCACATAGCATAAAATCCGCCGGAAAACTATATGTACCGCTTGCCCTGGCAATCTGAATCACCTTGTCTTCCAGTGGCTGACGCAGAAGTTCCAGACTTGCCCTGGAAAATTCAGGCATTTCATCCAGGAAAAGAACTCCTTTATGCGCCAGCGTAATCTCACCGGGACGCGGATTGCGTCCCCCTCCTGCTATTGCCTGTGGCGTACTCGTATGGTGGGGACTTCTAAATGGTCTTTCATTCATCAAAGGATTTTCTCTGGATAAAAGCCCCGCAATACTGTAAATTCTGGTAAGTTCCAGTTTCTCTTCAAATCCCAGACCTGGCATGATCGTAGGAAGCCTTCTGGCAAGCATCGTCTTGCCTGTCCCTGGCGGTCCAATCAGAAGCATGTTATGGAAGCCACTTACTGCAATCTCTGCTGCCCTTTTTGCGCCTTCCTGCCCTTCAATATCTGAGAAATCCATTCCTTTATCCGTATTTCTTGCAGAAATATCCTCCTGAATTTCCATTTTCAGATATGGTTCCGGATTCTGGATGCATTCGATCAGTTCCTTCAGATTCTTTACCCCTGCTACCGGCACATCCTTGATCAGTCTTCCTTCTTTCAGATTCTCATAAGGAACTACGCAGAATCGGCATCCAAGACTCCTCGCACACAGTACCATGGGGAGGATTCCCGAAATGCCATGAATCTCTCCGTCCAGTCCGATCTCGCCTGCCATCATGACTCCATTGACATCCCGCGAACTTATGATTTCAAAAGCAGCCAATACTGCGGCCGCGACCGGAACATCAAAGCCAGCACCTTCTTTCTTCATATCCGCAGGTGCGAAATTAACAGTGATTCTCTTTGGTGGAAACTGATAGCCGTTATTCTTAAGTGCTGTACGTACTCTGTCCTGGGCTTCTTTTACCTGAGCGGATGGAAATCCTACCATTATACAAGAAGGAAGTCCGTTACTTACATCTGCTTCAACCTGGACAGGACATACTTCTACCCCTAAAATTGCAGCTGATAATACACTTGCAAACAAATTTTCTCCTTTCCGGATGCATAAATCTCCCCGATGTGATTTATACATATCATATATCTATACATATCCATACTGAATAATTGCTCTGCTTATTACTGTCTATTGTAGTTCATAACGATTGTAAGACACTGAATGAACAAAAACATGTAACAGAAGCAAAGTTTTATCCTATTCGGCTAAATATTGCTTTTTTTACTTTATGGGATTACCATAACCTGAACGGTCATGTATTATTTCAGAAATCAGAATTGAATAAAGATATTTTTATTATAGTCCATTTTGCTCCATTTCGCAAGAGTGCAATTTGTTCTGTTTTATACTTTTTTATATCAGAGCATGTTTGAAAAAAGTTTTCTGCAAGATGTGTGTCACAATTTGCGGGATGATTTTTTAAACACTCTCCATAGGGAAGGAGGTACCCCACATGAAATTTCAGCGTATTCAGGATTTACGCACAGATGCTGATCTGTCCCAGAAACAGCTTAGCGAAATTCTTCACATCAGCCAGCGTTCCTATTCACACTATGAAACCGGATCACGTAACATTCCTGTCGAAATGTTGATCAGACTGGCAAATTATTATGACATAAGTGTTGACTATCTGGTAGGGCGCACTGACAAAAAAGAGATGAATAAATAAAAAGCAAAAAAGGATTCCTGTAACTTCTGATGTTACCTGAATCCTTTTGTTTTTCTTTTGCTTTTTCATGACTGTAGATCATATTCACAGTCAATATTTTTCTTATGTAGCTTCCCGTTATCCTCTGATCATAACACCATCTACGGAAGGGTGAACTTTAGCGCCTTCCGCTTTCGTTTTTGTTTTAATCTTCACATACAGAATCCCGTTATCAAAAGTGAAATAGCCTTTTGCTACATTTCCCAGGGAATCTGTAAAGGAAAATCTTGACGCATTTCCCGCTACGGATTTCTTTACCGTAGCTTCACAGGTGGCTGTTTTTTTCTTATTTATCTGCGAATAAGTAAATGTAACCGACTTCTGGCTTAGTTTCGTAATCTCGATCACAACCCTGCCATTCTTACTGTGCCAGCTTCCCAGATAATCATCCGGGTCAAAAACATAGGCTCTTTCCAGCACAGGTGTCGGCGTTACCGTAGGAATTGGTGTCGGAATCGGGGTTGACGTAGCTGCCGGTGTAGGTGTTACAGTTGGAACACTTTCCAGTGCCGCAATTGCTTCTGCCTTGCGCTGCTGCCTGTCCTCATTCTCCCGCTGACGAATCAGCAGAATACCTGCAAGTATAAGCAGGACAAACAGGCTGATTACAAATACCAGAAGCTTCTTAAGCCTTCTTTTCTTTTTGTTCCTTTTCTGATTGTTTACTACCGGCAAATTCTACGTCTCCTCTTTTTTTGTATTTCTATATCGTATTTACTTTCTATCTACATTTCCAGTTATCATTCTATGCAGAAATATTGTAACTACTCAGTACCTTCACAGTTACGAAATATTATTCTTTTCCATCCCAGCAATAAGTACAGAGTTTGCATGGAGAGATTCCGATAGAAGCCTTCAGATCGTCCAGTCTGTGGAATTTCAGGGATGTAAAGTTCAGTTCCTTACGGATCTCTTCCAACATTTCTTTGTAATTAGTTGAATTCGGATCTGCGTAGTCTGCCAATGTCCTATCACTTACATTCTCTCCTTCACGTTTCGCGATCACACGTCTTGTGATCAGATCCATCTCTGATTTGGAACGTGAGAAGTTCAGATATTTACATCCATACAGAAGTGGCGGGCATGCAGGACGGATATGTACTTCCTTTGCACCATTTCTGTAAAGGAATTCTGTTGTTTCTCTTAACTGTGTTCCACGTACGATAGAATCATCAATCATAAGAAGGCTCTTATCTTTGATCAGACGGTGTACCGGAATCAGTTTCATTCTGGCAATCAGATTTCTCTGGCTCTGCTGAGTAGGCATGAAAGATCTCGGCCAGGTTGGTGTATATTTAATAAACGGGCGGGCAAAAGGTACGCCTGACTGGTTCGCATATCCGATGGCATGTGCAATACCGGAATCCGGAACTCCGGCTACGATATCCGGGTTTACTTCGCCTTTGTCACGTTTTGCCAGCATATCACCACAGTGATAACGCATTTCTTCTACATTAACGCCTTCATAAGTTGAAGTCGGATATCCGTAATATACCCACAGGAAAGAACAGATACGCATTTCTTCGCCAGGCTTCTGCAGAGTTTCCACTCCATCCGGAGTCACTGCAACGATCTCGCCAGGTCCCAGTTCTTTCAGGTCTTCATATCCTAAATTCAGATATGCAAAGCTTTCAAAGGATACACAGCAGGCATCTTCTTTCTTACCTATGATCAACGGAGTTCTTCCCAGACGGTCACGTGCTGCCAGCAATCCCTTAGGTGTCAGAATCAGCATCGTCATAGAACCTTCTATTACTTCCTGCGCATAACGGATTCCTTCGATCATGTTATCCTTCTGGTTAATCAGGGCAGCTACCATTTCTGTAGGGTTGACACTTCCACCGCTCATTTCCAGGAAATGTGTACATCCATTCTTGAAACAGGTTGCGATCAGTTCATCCATGTTGTTGATCTTTCCAACTGTAGTGATTGCAAAATTTCCCAGATGGGAACGTACCAGCAACGGCTGTGGCTCATTATCTGAAATACATCCGATTCCTAAGTTTCCTTCCATCTCACCGATATCACCGTCAAACTTTGTTCTGAATGGTGCATTTTCGATATTATGGATCACACGGTCAAAGCCACGTTTCGAATCATATACTGCCATACCGCCTCTGCGTGTTCCCAGATGGGAATGATAATCAATTCCGAAGAAAAGGTCCAGAACGCAACTGGACTTTGATGCTACTCCAAAAATTCCACCCATTATCGTATTCTCCTTTTGTCCATCATCTCCGGGCATATCTGCCCGCCTCATAATGTTTGTTTTTATTACTGCTCACATATAATATCTCAAAACATAAAAGCCTATAGCTATCATCGTAAATAATGCATTTAAGACAGTTCAGCAGAGTGCGAAAGACAAGGAAAATATCTACAGACGTGCTGACGTACGGCAAAGATATCTGACGCAGGATTTCACACTCTGTTGGGCTGGATTAAGATGCATTATTTTAGAGGATTGCTATAAGTTCTATTGCCACCAGAAATCTGGCATGAATTTCAGCTATGTTACTGAAAACTGAATGAACAGTAACTTGTTTATCACACAACACTACTCATTATATAGAACGCAATTTTATAAGTAAAGAGTTTTATCGCCTGTAAAACCAACCTCTTTTTGGCGTTTGCTTACAAATTTTGGATATTTTTATTCTAAAATCTATCCGCCTGGTTCTTATTTTTTCTCTTTGATAGTACCTTTTCTGTATGCATCCAGAAGCTGGATCAGTTCCTGAATTCTCTCTTTTAACGCATGACCGGTATCTGTATCACCTACCAGCTGACGTCTTGACATGTAGCTGACTGCTACACGATTTGATACGATATCTGTCTCTTTTGCTACCGCATCTGCTTTGGAAGTAAATGGCTCGTGAGCTGTAAGATTTAATCCATAAGAATTATAAATCAGTGTATATCCTGCAATACCTGTAACTTTTCTGTATGCCTTGGAGAAGCCTCCGTCAATAACGATAACCTTGCCATTGCATTTAACCGGGCTTTCTCCCTCACTCTGATGTACAGGTACATGACCATTGATAATATGGCCCTTCTCCGGATCCAGACCAAATTCACGCAACATATTATCAACTACTTCTTCATTCTCCCAGAGTCGGTAATATGCATTCTTTTTCTCCTCATGTGTGGACGGATCTTCTATAAAATAACGCTCAAAAGTACTCATCTTACTCTTGCCAAACAACGGAGAATTCGGTGCTGCCCAGATATACCACATGATATCCCGGCCTTTCTTCTGCTCATCTTTTCCTACAGAATAAAAAGCTCTGCGTACATAGGCTTCCAGCACATCATACAATTCTTTTCCTTTATAGCTTTTCCCATAAATCTGTACTTCACGGAAGGTTCCATCCTCATTTAACGGAATACTTCCATGAAACAGAAGATTCCCATTATATACTGTATAAAGGCCGCCTTTATCCAGTAACAGCCGGATATGATTCTGCAGCTTCTCGCAGTTTCTGAATGCAGAAGACAGCTTGTCCATAACCTCTTTTTCCCCGTCTGTAAGCTCGTACGGATGCTTCCAATCAATCGTCGGGAAATTGCTGTCCCGGAGAGGATATTCTTTTCCATCCGGCAGGATGATTGTTCCTTTCTCAGGATTGATCCTATGTAAAAGTGCCCTGTCTTCCATCTGGAATTCTTTATGCTTTCGCACCAGTTTTCCTTCTAATTTAAACTGGATCACCGCAATCGCTTTGTGCATTTTTTTGCCGAGTTCTTCTTCCAGAACATTGTAATTTGAAGCGCCTTTCATGGCAAAAATATCACATGGATCATCCTTATATGCTTCCATGACAAAGGTTGCAAGTGGCAGCATATTGATACCGTATCCATCTTCCAGAATATCCAGATTTCCATAACGGATGCTGTTTCTCACTACCGTTGCAATACATGCTTTCTGACCTGCTGCCGCACCCATCCAGACTACATCATGGTTACCCCACTGGATGTCCAGAGAATGGTACTGCATCAGACGGTCCATGATAAAATGCGGTGCCGGGCCTCTGTCGTAAATATCCCCCAGGATATGCAGGTGATCTACGACAAGACGCTGGATCAGTTCTGCAAGTGCAATGATAAAGTTCTCTGCACTGCCGATTTCAATAATGGTATTTACAATGGCATCATAATAAGCTTCTTTATCCAGGACCTCCGCTTTCTCTGTGATCAGCTCTTCGATCACATATGCATAGTCTGCCGGAAGTGCTTTTCTTACTTTTGATCTGGTATATTTGGAAGCTGTTGTCTTACATATTTCAATCAGACGATACAACGTGATCTTGTACCAGTTTTCCATATCATCCTCTGTTTCCTTTACCAGATCCATCTTCTCTCTTGGATAATAAATCAGTGTCGCCAGAGAGCGTTTGTCATTATTTCCAAGCGTGTGTCCGAATACATCATCTATTTTCTTTCGTACTGCACCGGAACCGTTTCGCAATACATGGGAAAATGCCTGATACTCTCCATGAAGATCGGACATAAAGTGTTCCGTTCCCTTTGGAAGGTTCAGAATCGACTGGAGATTAATGATCTCCGTAGATGCTTTTCCAATTGTAGGATAAATTTCTGCAAGTCTCTGTAAATATCTAAGCTCCTCTTTCTTCATATCCATCTCCTTATATTTTCTATCTCATCCCGTAAAATCAAACAGTGACATCTGGTTTGACTGCGGAATATCTCCAAATAATTTCAGATCATCCATCAGATCAATAACTGTCTTGCTGACTTTAGTTCTGTCGCGGAAGTCGTCTTTTGACAGGAATTTGCCTTGTTTTGCGGCATCTACAACGGCATCTGCGGCCTTATCTCCGAGTCCGTCAATGGTCGCAAGTGATGGCATCAGTTTTCCGTCCACAATCTGGAATCGCTGCGCTTTTGCAGTGTAAAGATCGATTGGAACGAACTCAAAACCTCTTGCATACATCTCCTGCACGATACGCATATCCTTCAGGGTATCCTGCTCTTTCTTAGATGCAGCATCGCCTTTCTTACGGATTTCTGCCATATAATATTCCAGACGTTCTTTACCCATGCACATCAGTTCATAGGAAAAAGCTGTCGCACGGATACTAAAGTATGCCGCATAATAAGCCAGCGGCTGAAATACCTTATACCACGCAATTCGGTATGCCATCATAACGTAAGCCGCCGCATGGGCTTTCGGGAACATGTACTTGATCAGCTTACAGGACCAGATATACCAGTCCGGTACATCATGTTCCTTCATCGTTGTGATCCACTCATCACGCAGGCCTTTTCCCTTACGGACACTCTCCATAATGGTAAATGCAAGACCACTTTCCACGCCTTTTCCGATCAGATAGATCATGATATCATCTCGGGTACAGATGGCAGTAGAAATTGTAGCCGTGCCATTCTGGATCAGTACCTGCGCATTTCCAAGCCATACATCTGTACCGTGGGAAAGTCCTGCAATACGAATCAGGTCTGAGAAGTATTTCGGCTTGGTATCAATAAGCATCTGCATGGCAAAGTCTGTACCGAATTCCGGGATTCCCAGGCATCCAAGCTTACATCCACCAATATCCTCCGGCTCGATTTTCAATGCTTTCGTGCTTGCAAATAATGACATGACATCCCTCTGATCCAGCGGAACATCCCTCGCACTGATGCCTGTCAGATCCTCCAGCATTCGGATCATGGTCGGATCATCGTGTCCCAGTATATCAAGCTTCAGCAGGTTTCCATCAATGGAATGATAATCAAAATGCGTGGTGATAATATCACTGTTTACGTCATTCGCAGGATGCTGGACAGGTGTAAATTTCTCGATTTCCTCTCCCACCGGAAGTACAATGATACCTCCCGGATGCTGTCCTGTGGTACGGCGAACTCCTGTGCACCCCTGCACGATACGGTTGATCTCACAGTAACGTTTATGCACGCCACGTTCCTCGAAATAATTCTTCACATAACCGAATGCCGTTTTCTCTGCCAGTGTACCGATAGTTCCGGCTTTAAACGTCTGTCCTTTACCGAAAATAACCTCTGTATATCGATGTGCATTTGCCTGATATTCTCCTGAGAAGTTAAGGTCAATATCAGGCTCCTTATCTCCCTTGAATCCAAGGAATGTTTCAAAAGGAATATCAAATCCCTCTTTCTTCATTTTTGTCCCACATTTCGGACAGATTTTATCAGGCATATCGCACCCTGCCATACCTGCATATTGCTTTACTTCCGGCGAATCGAAATCACTGTATTTACAATCTGGATTCGGACATAAATAATGCGGCGGCAGAGGATTTACCTCTGTGATACCGGACATTGTAGCCGCCAGGGAAGATCCTACTGATCCTCGCGAACCTACCAGATATCCGTCCTCATTAGACTTCCACACCAGTTTCTGTGCAATAATATACATTACGGCGTAACCATTCGAAATAATAGAGTTCAGTTCTCTATCCAGACGGCTTTCCACGATCTCCGGCAGGGGATCTCCGTACATTTCATGTGCCTTTGTGAAGCAGATATTCTTCAGATCCTGGTCGGAATTTTCAATGACCGGTGGGAATTTATCCGGATGGATCGGGGAAATTTTCTCGATCATATCCGCAATCTTATTGGTGTTCGTAATGACAACTTCCTCAGCTTTCTCACTTCCCAGATAGGAGAATTCCTCCAGCATTTCTTCCGTAGTACGCAGATATAACGGTGCCTGTTCATCCGCATCCGAGAAACCATTTCCAGCCATAATAATACGTCGGTATACCTCGTCCTGAGGATCCATAAAGTGCACATCACAAGTAGCTACAACAGGTTTCTTAAACTGCTCTCCAAGCTTGACGATCTTTCTGTTTATCTCTTTTAAATCTTCCTCAGAATTGATCATATCATGCTTGTCATCCGCAATCATAAATTTATTATTTCCAAGCGGCTGAATTTCCAGATAGTCATAAAAATTAACCAGTCTGGCAATCTCCGTATCCGGTGCATTTCGCAGTATTGCCTGATACAGCTCTCCTGCCTCGCAGGCACTTCCCACCAGAAGACCATCCCTATGCTCTTCCAGCACACTCTTCGGTACACGAGGACGTCTGTGATAATATTTCAGATGAGACTGGCTTACCAGTTTATACAGATTAATGCGTCCCGTCTCATTTCTGGCAAAAATAATCGCATGGTAAGTTGGTAACTTCTTAATAGTATTGGCCGATACCGCTCCCTGTTTATTCATCTCATCCACATCAAGAATATCTCTGTCCGCCAGCATTTTGACAAATTTTACAAAAATCTCTGCTGTACATGCGGCATCGTCTACTGCACGATGATGATTCTCCAGTGAAACTCCTACTGCTTTTGCAACCGTATCCAGCTTAAATCTGTTCAATGCAGGCAACAGGAAACGCGCCATTCCGACCGTATCCACATAAGTAAAATCATGCTTGATTCCCAGTCTGTCGCAGTTTTTCATAATGAATCCCATGTCAAAGTCCGCATTATGTGCAACCATTACCGCCCCCTTGCTGAATTCAAGGAATTTTGGCAGAATTTCTTCGATTGTCGGCGCATCCATTACCATGCTGTCATTAATGCTTGTAAGCTGTTCAATACGGAACGGGATCGGTACTTTTGGGTTTACAAACGTGGAAAAACGAGCGGTAATCTCTCCGTTCTCTACCAGTACCGCGCCAATCTCAATAATCTGACAGGTCAGAGAAGAGAAGCCTGTTGTCTCAATATCAAAGACTACAAATCTTCCATCCAGTTTCTGTCCTTTTCCATTTGTCACCATACCCTTTAAATCATCTACAAGGTAAGCTTCCATACCATACAGAACCTTAAAATCAGAGTCCTTCGGCACACATCCTCCCCATGCATCGAAGCAATGATTTGCCTCGGGAAATGCCTGAACGACACCATGGTCTGTGATGGCAATGGCAGGATGTCCCCACTCATAGGCACGTTTTACCAGAGATTTTGCATCTGTGACACCATCCATATCGCTCATCTTCGTATGGCAGTGAAGTTCAACTCTTTTCTGAGGACCGGTATCCACCCTGGCTGTGGTAAAGTTGGCAATCTTTTTGATTCCCGCGATAGACGCAATCGTCAGTTCACTGTCAAATCTGTCCACGGTCGTTACGCCGCGAAACTTCAGAAATGCACCTTTCTTTACATGCTCTGTGACTTCCGGAACCTGCTCGTTTCGAAGAAACATCTTCACTACAATACTGTCAGTAAAGTCTGTGATCGGGAAAATCAGAATCGTCTTTTCATTTCGAATCTCTCTGGCTTCAACATCCATAACCTGTCCGCGGACAATGACCTCACCCATCTCACCGGTGATTGTTTCAAGGGCAACTGGTTCGCCTTCAAAATCTCTTCCATAGATAACATCCGGATTGCTGTCTCGTCTGAATCCACCACGGAAATCACCTTTTTTATTGTCTTTTCGATCAGCAAATGCGGACTTTTTGTCCTTCTTTTCCTGCTGTGATTTATCTGCTTTCTTCTCTGCCTTTTTCTCCGTTGTTCCACTTTCTTCAGTCTGTGAAGTCTCCTCCGTTTTGGCATCCATCTTTGCATGACGAATTACGTTCTCTACTTCCTGAGCAATCTGAACTGCTGCATTCTTACGGTATTTGCTCTCCTGCGTTTCTGTAAACTCCAGCTCCACTTTCAAATCCATCCCGCATCTCTCGCAGAAAACTTTCTGCAGATATTCGATCAGAATCTCGCTTTTTTCTCTGGCTATTACCGAGTCAGGAAGTATCATATGAAGATCATTTGCACCCGGAAAAGTAATCTGTGCCTGCTTGAACATGTTATATTCCAGCATATTGTAATTGCGCAGTTCCAGTTCCATACTGGAACGGTATGTGTCCAGGAAATTCTGTGGCGTGTACTGCCCTGATAAATGAAACTTCTCTATTACGGTAACCGTAACGCCCAGTCCTGCAAAAATCTGTCTCTCTATCTGCTCTTCCAGGGCAAAAATATGCTTCTTATGAATCCAGCGTTCACTTTTTATATATACCCAGATATGAGTCTTGGAAGGATTGCAGGAAACTCTGGTTACAAACACCATGTCCAACAGCTCTTCCAGTTCTTTTTTCACTTTTAAATTGGGAAATACGTCAAAAAAATCTTTTTTCAAAATAGAATCTCCTATTCCTTCCAGTTTAAAAGTTCCTCCCGCAGAGTATCCAGAAGCTCCTCTTCCGGAACCTTTTTAATAATCTCACCATGCCTGATCAACAGTCCGACACCAACACCGCCTGCAATTCCGATATCTGCTTCTTTTGCTTCTCCAGGTCCGTTTACCACACATCCCATAACCGCTACTTTAATATCAAGCGGGATATCCTGCACCATAGTTTCTACCTTGTTTGCAAGACCGATCAGATCAATCTGTGTACGTCCGCAGGTTGGACATGACACGACTTCCACGCCGCCTTTGCGAAGTCCAAGGGTCTTCAGGATACGTTTTGCTGACTTGATTTCTTCCAGAGGTGCGCCTGTAAGGGAAACCCGGATGGTATCACCGATTCCCTGATTCAGAATGATTCCCAGACCGATCGCTGATTTGATATTTCCGGAATACAGAGTTCCTGCTTCTGTAATTCCTACATGAAGTGGATAGTTTGTTTTTTCTGCGATCAGTTCATGTGCTTTTGCACACATGAGAACGTCTGAAGATTTAATACTGATGACAAGATTGTCATAGCCTAATTCCTCGATAATGTGTACTTTATCCAGCGCACTCTCAACCAGTCCTTCTGCTGTAACACCATGATATTTTTCCACAAGTTCCTTCTCCAGCGAGCCACTGTTTACACCGACACGGATTGGGATGTTGCGTTCCTTCGCCACATCAACGACTGCTTTAATACGCTCTGTACTTCCGATATTTCCCGGATTGATGCGTATTTTATCCGCTCCGTTTTCCATCGCTGCGATAGCCAGACGATAGTCGAAATGAATATCTGCTACCAGTGGAATATGAATCTGTTTCTTAATTTCTTTTAACGCTTTTGCAGCTTCCATAGTAGGTACTGCGCAACGAATAATGTCGCATCCTGCCTGCTCCAGCGCAAGGATCTGTGCTACAGTCTGCTCTACGTCTTCTGTCTTTGTGTTCGTCATGGACTGGATTAAAACAGGGTTGCCACCACCGATTTTTCTGTCTCCGACCCGGATGACTTTTGTATGATCTCTGTGCATAATTGCCTCCTTATTCTTTCCTATAATAATCTCACAGAATGCTCCATTCTATCCAGTCTGGCATCGGTAAGATTCTGCGGAACCGGAGATTAAGTGCATTATTCTCCGAAATTACTATAAACATCTTCTACCAGAAGCAGGAGCGGCCGAGTTCCCGGCAGCTCCCGCCCAATTTTCGTTATTCGTAACTATTCAGCTCCCTCACAAAATAATAGACTGCTGAATATATACAACCATTTATCTACTGTCTGATTTCCAGAAGTTTCCGCTTCAGTTCATCTTCCATGCGGCGCATCTCTGATTCTGCAGCCTGTCTCTTCTGGCGTCCCTCCATCTGGATGCGCATTACATCATCCAGTGTCTGAATCAGATCCGCATTTGTTTTCTGAAGTGTCTCAAGGTCAACAATTCCTCTTTCAGATTCCTTCGCTGTCTCAACCGTTGCCGTATGAAGCATCTCTGCGTTTTTCCTGAGAAGTTCATTTGTAATATCTGTCACCTGTCTCTGCGCCTGTGCCGCTTCTGCGGAATGAGCGATTCCAAGTGCAAGCACCATCTGGCTCTTCCATAACGGAATCGTATTTACGATTGTTGTCTGGATTTTCTCTACCATTACGGTATCATTATTCTGAATCAGACGGATCTGCGGTGCTGTCTGCATGGCAATCGTACGGGTAAGCTCCAGATCATGCAGCTTCTTCTCAAAACGATTGCATTTCTCATCCAGATCCCTCGCTGCCTGCGCATCCTCAGGAAGTTCGCTCATCATCGCCTTATTTTTCAACGCTGCAAGTTTTCCGTTTCTGGTTTCTTCCAGTTTCTTTTTGCCAGCAAGGATATACATGGTAAGTTCTTTAAAGTAATTCAGGTTCTGCTCATACATCTTGTCCAGCATAGCGGAATCCTTCAGCAGACGCACCTGATGCTGCTGAAGGGAATCTGTGATTTTCTCAATGCTGACCTCTGCCTTGTCATATTTGTTCTTCAGATTCTCAATCTTAGAAGACTGTTTCTTAAAGAACCCGAAAAATCTGCCGCCATCATCCTGCGCATCAAAATCTCTTAATTCTCCAACCACATTCGTGATCAGATCTCCGATTTCTCCCAGATCCTGCATCTTCACGTTCTCTAATGCAGTGTCTGAGAAATCTGCCATCTTCTTCTGTGTTCCGGCACCATACTGAAGAATCTGGTTTGTGTTCTCAATATCGATTTTTGCTGCAAATTCATTTACCATCTGCTGCTCTGCCGGTGTCAGTGCCGGAGCTTCTTCTTTTGGCTGTGGCTGCTCCACTTTTACAGGCTCCTCTTTTTTCTCGAATTCCCCAAGATCTGGTTCCAGTGTTAATGATGGTCCTTCCATTTCAAAATCTTTAAATTCTTCTCCCATGGTTTCTCCTTTTTATCAGGTTTTTCTCAGATTTTCAGTAATTCTGATTCTTATCCTTTCCTAAACCTGCTGTTTTTGTTTTATAGCGTTTCATGGTTATCAGTTTTTCTTCATTTTTGCAAAATCATCATCTGTCAGGCCTTCCTGCGCCAGCAATGTATGCAGTACGGAAATATCACTTGACACATCCCATGCAGTGTCCTGAAAAACAGAATCCAGAAGTTTCTCAAATGCCTGGTTAAGCGTATCCAATGTATCCTCTATTTCTTTCTTGGATGACTGGATGTTCTCTCCCTGAACAGGCTGCTGATCCATTTCCTCATAGGCATCCAGTAATTTCACTGTCATAGGCAGATAATAATTCATCAGTTTTTTCAGATCCGGAATAATCTCCGGATGCTTTTCGGCACGTTCAAAAATCTTCTCCACAATCAGTTCCATTCTGGATATCTTAGCTGAGATTTCCACTCCCGGTATGGCATCATTACTCTTATGAATCTTATCCAGAAATTCATTTCCTCTGTCCAGTACTTCCTGCACTTCAGGAGATGTATTCTCTCTGTTTCTCTCCTGCTCTTCCTGACGTCTCTTTTCTTCCTGCTGCTTCTGCTCAAGTGCTTTCTGCGTCTGAGTGTATTGCTGATAAGTCTCATTACTTGTGATCAGGCAGGTCTCCTGCGCATCAATATGTCCCTGACGGAACCACCCGTCATCGATCATTTTCTTAATATCTTTCTTTACAAATTTCACCGGCTTATTTACTGCAACGGAAAGCTGTTCAAAATTGCAATAGGTATGCACTCCCAGCGTACCGATATATTTCTGAAAACGTTCCAGCTTTCCAAGCTTCTTAAGTCCTCCGGCAAGAAGACCTGCACCGGTCAGTGCTCCGGCTGCCATAAAGCATGTACCGCCAAACACAAGTGAACTCATATGTCCAACCGCACCGAAAATAGCCAGAACCAATGTTCCTAATCCCATACCACTTGCAAGAATACCACCTGAGATAGAAAGCATCAGACCTTTCATTCTTCCGCCGGTGTTCTTCTCATACAGAGTCAGCATTCGTTCTTTTGCTTTCTCATTTTCCAGTCTTTTTTGTTCCTCTTGTTCGCGCTCCCGTCTGCGCCGTTCTTCAAATTCTTTTGTCTTATTCTGATATGTTCCCTGTTTCTGTGAACCAAATACGTTGTTCAGACCATTCCTGATTGCTTCACTTCCGGAATCCACTGCTGAATTTACTGCATTATTTACAGTCTGTCCCACTGTCTGTTTGATATCCTCTGTCATCTGCCGGTAATCTTTAGTGGAAACTGCTGTGTCTATGATCTTTTTTATCTTGTCCCCAAGCTCGCCTAATTCGTCAAAATTTTCGCTCATGTTTTCCTCCATTTTTCTATTCCATATTATAGCGAAATACCTTGTAAAAAACAAGACTTTCGCCTGTCAGTCATCCAAAAAGAAAAATAGAACGTATAAATTTACTTATACGTTCTACAGTCCTGTTCTCCTGAGTCAATCAGATATGAACAAGTAGCGAAAGCGGATTGCGAATATTTAGCTCAATTTACAAACTCAATTGATAAAAACAGAGTATAACAATCATCCCATATTTTCCTTACCAGCAACTACAGTCTTCTACGTTCACGACTACTGATCCGGTAATATTCCTTTGCCTGTTCATACATCCCTTTGTCTGTGTTTATACTGCCGGACTTTCGATTTTTTACATTTTTTTCTTAATTTGGGGGCAAAATTGGAATTTTCCCATTGAACTTAGTAAGCAAAAGTTTTACAATGGTAAAGAGATAAACAGTAATCACACCTGAAATACTGTAAATATGTGTGAACGGAGGAAAGATTCATTATGGAAAAAAAGAATATCGACTGGAGCAGTCTTGGCTTCGGTTATGTACAGACTGATTATCGTTATGTATCAAAATTTAAAGATGGCGCATGGGATGCCGGTGAACTTACAACTGATCCTAATGTAACACTCAACGAATGTGCAGGTGTTTTCCAGTATGCACAGACTGCTTTCGAAGGAATGAAAGCTTACACAACAGAAGACGGACGTATCGTTACTTTCCGTCCTGACTTAAATGCAGAACGTATGGCAAACTCTGCAAAGAGACTTGAAATGCCGGTATTCCCGGAAGATCGTTTCGTTGATGCCATCGTACAGACAGTAAAAGCTAACGCAGCATATGTTCCACCATATGGTTCAGGTGCTACTTTATATGTCCGTCCGTATATGATGGGTACAAACCCGGTTATCGGTGTTAAACCTGCTGATGAATATATGTTCCGTGTATTCACTACACCTGTAGGACCATACTTCAAAGGCGGCGCTAAGCCAATCACAATCCGTGTCAGCGATTTCGACCGTGCTGCACCTCATGGAACAGGTCATATCAAAGCTGGTCTTAACTATGCAATGAGCTTACATGCAATCGTAGATGCTCACAAGAATGGATTCGATGAGAACATGTATCTTGATGCAGCTACACGTACAAAAGTAGAAGAAACAGGTGGTGCTAACTTTATCTTCGTTACTAAAGATGGTAAAGTTGTAACACCAAAGTCCGGTAGTATCCTTCCTTCTATCACACGTCGTTCCTTAATCTATGTTGCTAAGGAATATCTTGGATTAGAGGCTGAAGAAAGAGAAGTATACTTCGACGAAGTAAAAGATTTCGCTGAATGTGGTCTCTGCGGTACTGCTGCAGTTATCTCTCCTGTTGGAAAGATCGTTGACCATGGCAAAGAAATCTGCTTCCCAAGCGGAATGGAGAAAATGGGTCCGGTTATCCAGAAACTCTATGATACATTAACAGGAATCCAGATGGGACGTATTCAGGCTCCTGAAGGATGGTTAAAAGTTATCGAATAATTTTTTCTGTAAATAGCAAATCCTGCAGAACACCGTTTCTTGTTTCTGCAGGATTTTTTATTTAAACATTTCTTTTGTCTCTCAAAGCCGGCTATTCTGATTTTCTTTTCCTGACTTGCCCGTTATTGCCGTCAATCTTTTATTTTCTGTCTTATTTCTTTCTCTCATACTTCACAAACTGGTATTCCAGATCAAAATATGTCTGCTCATCGCTCTCTGCTGTAATCTCCCATTCATCGTCTTCATCCAGATTCGGAAAGTGGCTGTCTGCTTCATAGGCGAAGTCAATCTTTGTAACATGTGCCACATCGCAATATGGAAGCATCTGCTCATAAATACTGTCACCGCCAATGCAGTAAACATCTTCTGTCGGATATTTCTTTATTTCTTCCAGTGCTTCTTCAATGCTGTGTACTACAATTGCGCCTTTAGCATCATAGTCTTTATTTTTTGTGATTACGATATTAGTTCTGTTTTTCAGTGGCAGTCCATTCGGGAAGCTTTCCAGAGTTTTTCTTCCCATCACTACTACTTTTCCACTTGTTTCTTCGCGAAACATCTTCATATCTGCCGGAATGCTTACAAGAAGCTTGTTATCCTTACCGATTCCCCAATTCTGATCTGCTGCTACAATAACATTCATTTTGAATTCTCCTCTCTTATCAAATAGCCACCGGAATATTCTTGATCTGCGGCCATGTCTCATAGTTTTCTACAATCAGATCATCCGTTGTAAACTGATAGAAGTCCTTCACTTCCGGATTAAGTTTAACAATTGGTGCCGGATAAGGTTTTCTCTTGATCATTTCTTTTACCACAGGAATGTGACGGTCATAAATATGACAGTCAGCAACCACATGAAGCAGTTCTCCTGCCTCCATATCACATACCTGTGCGATCATTATAAGCAGAATTGCATACTGGCAGACATTCCAGTTATTTGCTGTAAGAATATCCTGAGAACGCTGATTGAGGATTGCATTCAATGTCAGTTTCTCATTTCCCGGTGTCTGAGTTACATTAAATGTCATAGAGTATGCACATGGATACAGGTTCATCTCGTGAAGATCCTGATGCACATAAATATTTGTCATAATTCTACGGCTGAATGGATTGTTTTTCAGATCATAGATGACTCTGTCTACCTGATCCATCATGCCTTCTTTATATTGATGTTTCACTCCAAGCTGATATCCGTAAGCTTTACCGATAGAACCATTTTCATCTGCCCAGCTATCCCAGATATGGCTATGAAGATCATGGATGTTATTGGATTTCTTCTGCCAGATCCAGAGAATCTCATCCATAGCACTCTTTAATGCAGTACGTCTAAGCGTCATGGCCGGAAATTCTTTCCGAAGGTCATATCGGTTTACCACACCAAATTTCTTAATTGTGTAGGCAGGTGTTCCGTCCTCCCACACCGGGCGGACCTTCTCTCCTTCTGTGCTCGTACCATTCTCCAGGATATCCTGGCACATTTTTATAAATACATCATCTGCGTAACTCATTATTTTCTACTCTCTCACTTTCTTATTTTCTCTGTTGCTTTCTATATTTCTCTTACTGCATTATAACATTTCTGTTTTTTCCACTCAACTGTCCGTTACTGTTCACTCCGTTCTCAGTAACACGCTTCGCGATGCAGAAAATATGAACCTCCTTGTGCTAAGCCCAAGGAGTATCGTTTGCTTCACAAACTTAATTTATGCTATTCGCATAAATTCGCGCGGTATGTCTCGGGATTTTGGCATTTTCATGCCAAAACGCCTCACGGAATAGTGGCGTGTGAACAGTAACAACTGTCCTGACTTTATTTACGTTACTTGAGACAAAGTGAATTAATCTATTCATGCAGCAGCCACAATTTCTTCTCCAGACATCTGAATTCTACCCGCGTTACATCTCCGCAATATTCTCCATCTGCATGGAGCACCATCGGTTTATCCAGAATCATTCGGAAACCACTTTCATTCCGGATATTAAATCCCTTGATATGCTCCTGTCTGGCTGCAACCAGAAGTGGCAGTAAGAAAAATGTCCGCCACTTTGCGATGCCGGATGCACTGCTCAAAGACAACAGACCATCCTCCGGTGAAGCTTCCGGTGCCATCGGGACACCACCACCTTCTGCCGGCAGATTCATGGCAGCTGCGAAAATCATTTTCGGCAGGATAAATCCACCATGTTCCGTTATCACTTTTGCATTTGCAGTTTCCATTATAAAAAGTGACTGCACCGTTAATGCAAGATATGTAAGTTTTCCCAGATGGAAGCGATTTAAAACCTGCTTCAGTCTGGAATGGAGAGCTTTCTTGCACACCAGTGCATCCAGTCCAAGTCCGGCACTGATGCCAAAAATCCGCGATTTATCACAGCCATCCCAGCTTACCTGTCCAAGATCTATCCTGTATAGTTCTTCTCCCCGCTGGTCTTTTCTGATACTGGCGCAGATTTGTTTCAGGCTTTCTTTCGGTGTTTTTGGCAATTTTAAGTTTCTGCCAAAATCATTTCCTGAACCTGTCGGAATTACTCCAAGCCGTACTCTGTCAAAATCTGTAATTCCATTCAGAACCTCGTTGAGCGTTCCATCGCCGCCAACTACGATCAGATAAATAGGATCATCACCCTTCATGGAAGAAATCTTCTCTGCCAGTTTCGTCGCATGTCCCTGATATCTGGTTGTATGCGCCACATATTTTATTTTATACCCGCGAAGCAGACACTGTGTCTCATTCCATACCCGGTGTGCCTGCCCTGTTCCCGCTCCGTTATTTACAATAATCTGTATTCTTCTCATTTTTCCTCACAATTATATCTGTTTTCACTGCCCAGAATATTCTTTATCCAGATACTCTCTGGAAACGCTATAGTATCTATACTATACAATATTTGGCTTCCACATACAAGAGCACAGCCAACCAAAATCCTTGTGATCGCCACATATTTATTACTGTTTTCTATTCTATAGCAATTTCCAGGCAAGAAGTCAAAATAATATACAAATCCGTCAAAATATTGAAAGCATTTTTCTCAAAAAGTATTTATAATGTAGATAGAATATGTTGTGGCGCAATTTCAGCACCACAGCAGTCAATAAAACTTAAACATAAAAACTTATAAAATAAATCATTTCAGGAGGTTTTTACAATGGAAAAAAGATGGTGGAAAGAAAGCGTCGTATATCAGATTTATCCTCGCAGCTTCTGCGACAGCAACGGAGATGGTATCGGTGATCTGAACGGTATCACAAGCAAACTTGACTACTTAAAAGAGCTTGGTGTTGATGTTATCTGGCTCTCTCCTGTTTACAAATCACCGAATGATGATAACGGATACGATATCAGTGATTATCAGGATATCATGGACGAATTCGGAACAATGGAAGACTTCGACCGTATGCTCGCTACAGCTCACGAAAAAGGCATCAAAATTATGATGGACCTTGTTGTAAACCATACTTCTGACGAGCACAAATGGTTTATCGAGAGCCGTAAATCCACAGACAATCCATACAGAGATTACTATATCTGGCGTCCTGCAAAAGAAGACGGCAGCCTTCCGAACAACTGGGGCTCCTGCTTCTCCGGTCCTGCATGGGAATATGATAAAACAACAGATATGTATTTCCTGCATCTGTTCTCTAAAAAACAGCCAGACCTCAACTGGGACAACCCGGTCGTACGTCAGGAAGTTTTCGACATGATGAACTGGTGGCTGGAAAAAGGTGTTGATGGATTCCGTATGGACGTTATCAGCCTGATTTCCAAAGAGCAGCCGGAACTCCCGGACAAAGAACCTGGAATCAACGGATATGCAACATTTAATGTATCTGCAAACGGTCCTCATGTACATGAATACCTTCAGGAAATGCGTCAGAAAGCATTAAACAATGCAGATACCATCACAGTAGGTGAATGCTCCGGTGTTACTCTCGAAGAAGCAAAGAAATACGCAAGAAGCGACGAAAAAGAACTGAACATGGTATTCCAGTTTGAACATATGGATGTTGACAGCGATGAAAAAGCCGGCAAATGGACAACCAGAAAAATGGATCTTCGTGACCTCAAAAAAATTCTTACCCGCTGGCAGAAAGGTCTCCAGGACATTGCATGGAACAGCCTTTACTGGGAGAACCACGACCAGCCAAGAAGCGTTTCCCGTTTCGGTAACGACAGCGATGAATACAGAGAAATCTCTGCAAAAATGCTTGCAACCTGTATTCATATGATGCAGGGTACTCCTTACGTATATCAGGGTGAAGAGCTTGGTATGACAAACTGCCCGTTCAACACTCTTGAAAACTTCCGCGACCTCGAAAGTATCAATGCTTTCCACGAATTAACGGAACAGGGCAAAATGACCGAGGAAGAAATGATGGCAGCAATCGGCTACAAAGGTCGTGACAATGCCAGAACTCCAATGCAGTGGGATGACAGTGCCAACGCAGGATTCTCCGGTGCCGATGCTACACCATGGATCATGGTGAACCCGAACTACACTAAGATTAATGCAAAAGACCAGGTAAGCCGCGAGGATTCCGTATTTAAATATTATCAGAAACTGATCAAACTTCGTCACGAAAGTGATCTGATCGTTTACGGTACCTATGATCTGATTCTTGATGACGATAAAGATATTTACGCTTACATCCGTACACTCGGAGATGAAAAACTCATCGTATATTGCAACTTCAGTGAAAATACCCGCGAAGTAGAACTTCCGGAAGAATTCACAGACGGAAAGATTCTGATTTCCAACTACAACGATGCTAAAGTAAGCGAAAAGATTACCCTCAGACCTTATGAGGCAATCGTAATCCAGAAATAATAAATGATTTTGCTTCTTATGAATCACAGTAATTCCCAGATTACTGTGATTTTCTGAAGAATCAGTGACTGTGAAAAATACTGAGCAGTTACCGGAAATATATTTTCTCATATACAGACTCAGAAGGATGCTGCCAGATTATTCTGGCGGCATTCTTCTATTTTATCCCAAGACTTATGAACAACAGTGACAATTTTTTTGCATTTATTCCAAGTTTTTTTGTGCAATACTTGCGTTTTTGTATATCATTGTGCTAAAATATCCACATAACAGGATATAAGATTTCAAAATACTTTTGCATTTTCACTCTTATATCTACAGACTTTTTTACATCGGGGTGTTTCAAATGATTACAATCAAAGAAATGGCGGCAATGCTGGGAATCAGTACCACAACGGTATCTAACGTCATTAACGGAAAAACCAGCGAAGTCTCTCAGAAAACTGCCGAAAAAGTCCAGAAACTTCTGGATGAATATGACTATGTACCTAATATGAGTGCAAAGAACCTTGCGCAGAATCATTCCAGACTGATTGGAATTGTCATAAAAGGACGCAAAGACAAATATGAAAATATTTTTGCAGATCCATTTCACGGAGAATTGCTTGGTGCTCTGGAGGCAGCAATCCGCGAACATGGATATTATATGATGCTTTATACATCCGAAGACATCAACGAAATCGTCCGCAATGTAGTAAGCTGGAACACCGAGGGACTGATTCTTATCGGTATGCTCCATGATGACTACCTGCGAATCAAGAGTAAATATAAGAATCCTGTTGTCCTCATCGACAGTTATACGCCAAAGAATATTGCCAAATATGTAAACATCGGTCTTGATGATGAGCAGGGTGGATATCTGATGACTAAATATCTTCTGGAGTGCGGTCACCGGAAGATTGCTTTCCTTGCTGATAATATGGAAGGTGTAGATTATGTCCGTTATACCGGTCATCAACGTGCCCTTCAGGAATATAACATAGATGTAGATCTCGACAATCTTATCGTAATCCGTCCATCTAAATATGAACGTCAGGGAAGTATGGAAGAGATTTACGCTGTCGCACACAAATTCACTGCATTTATGTGCTGCTCAGATTATTATGCAGTCACATTGATGAAATATCTCCGCGAAAGGGGCATCCGTTTTCCGGAAGACCTCTCTATCACGGGATTCGATGACAATCTGTATGCACAGATAGCTTGTCCTCCCCTTACTACGATTCACCAGAATATCTTTCAGCGTGGAACTATGGCTGTCGAGTACCTGCTCAGAATAATTGACGGATGGACTCCAAAGTCTACTAATATTACACTTCCGGTTAAACTTGTTGTACGTGACAGTGTTAAAATTCTGAATTCCGATAAACAGGATTAATTCATCGCATAACTATACATAAAAAGAACGAAACTCTTTCAAAATGCTTTTCTGGTTTTTCGTTCTTTTTTCTCTATATCTATGTACCAAACAAGAATCAATTCACTGCTACATTAGATTCCCAAAACAGAAATAGAGAGCATAGATTGCTCCACGCTCTCCATCATTCTTTCAATTTTATATTGCTTTTTGACTATCTCATTTTCCTTATTACATTTCAATAACAAGGAACTGATAACCCTTCAACTCAATCTTATTTCCATCCATGGCTACATCATCATAGTTATTGATCAGAACTTTCTTGCACTCTCCTGCGAGCTCGATTGTCTGTGACTCTTTCTGATAGTTACCAACTACGAGAAGAGTCTTGTCACCTTTACGATAATATGCCATCAGGTTATGTACGTCTTCCCAGACAGGTTCCAGAGCACCATATACAACAGTCTCTTTGTACTCCGGATTCTTGCGCAGTGCAATCAGTTTCTTATAGAAGCTTCTTACAGAATTCGGATCATTGATCTGGCTCTCTGCATTGATCTTTTTGTAGTTTGCATTTACGCCAAGCCAAGGTGTACCTGTTGTAAATCCTGCATTTTCTTTATCATTCCACTGCATTGGAGTTCTGGCATTGTCTCGGCTGAATCTGGAAATTACTTTCAACGCTTCTTCCGGTGTACATCCTGCATCCAGAGCTACTTTGTACTCATCTAATGAAGAAATATCATCTACCTGATCGATAGATTCAAATTTCACATTCTCCATACCAAGTTCCTGTCCCTGATAGATAAATGGAAGTCCACGAAGCATAAAGTTCAGTCCACCAAGCATCTTCTTGCTTGCGTCACAGCAGTCACCTTCCGGAATATATCTGCTGACACCGCGAGGCTCGTCATGATTCTCGATAATATTGGAAACAAATCCGATATCGCCAATCTTTCTCTGAGTTGTGAAACAGCATTCTTTGTAAGCATCCGGTGTAATCTGTTTGCAGTCATACCATCCTTTATCAGATGCTCCCCAGATTGTCTCCTCAAAGTCAAACATACTGGAGAAATATCCGGAATCGCCGATGAAATCCGGAATCTCTTCATCCTTCTCATCGAAAACTTCACCAACAGAGAACGCATCATATTTCTTAAATGTACGATCTCTCATCTCACCAAGGAAATCACCGATTCCTTTTGCTTCTTTCAGCATCTTCTTGATGCTGCACAGACCGTCTTCACGATCCGGCTCATAGTCATGCATCGGAAGCGCTTTCTTAATATTGATGATTGCATCAATACGGAATCCACCAAGACCTTTTTCCAGCCACCAGTTGATGTTCTTGTATACTTCTTCTCTTACTTCCGGGTTCTCCCAGTTCAGATCTGGCTGTTTCTTATGGAAAACATGCAGATACTGTTTATTTGTTCCAGGAAGGTCTTCCCATACAGGACCACCAAAATAAGAACGCCAGTTAGTTGGAAGTTCTCCTTCTTTCTTGTCTCTGAGATAGAAGAAGTTGCCGTATTTTCCATCCGGATCCTCGCATGCTTTCTTAAACCATTCATGTTCATCAGAGCAATGGTTTACAACAAGATCCATCAGAATGTACATATCTCTTTTCTTCGCTTCAGCGATCAGCTCATCCATATCTGCCATAGTTCCGAAACGCGGATCAATATCATAATAATCAGAAATATCATATCCCTGGTCAGCTAACGGAGAACGATAGCAAGGAGAAAGCCAGATGATATCAACTCCAAGATCCTTCAGATAGTCAAGTTTCTCAATAACACCTCTCAGATCACCGATTCCATCTCCGTTGGTATCATAAAAACTCTTCGGATAAATCTGATAAGCAACCTTTTCATTCCACCATTTCTTTACCATTGTAAAAATCCTCCTGTGTTTTTATTTTTGATTATTAACAGGCGCCACTGCTGCTCTTTTCCCCGGTATCATACCATCTTACCTTTAGCGCCTAAGTTCTCTTTTCATTTGAATAAAATTATAGCAAAAACAAAAGCATCTATCTTATCATTTTTTGATAAAAAAATACGAAATTTTGACTTTTACATATTATGATGTCAGGTTCAGAAGGTCTTTTGTCCCTGACCTTGGTATCTTACTGTATTTCTTTTAAGGAATGCCTCCGATACTGCAATGGTGTCGTTGAGGTATATTTTCGGAACTCCCTCAGGAAATTTCCCAGATTATTATATCCACACTCCAGACAGATCTCCGTAACAGTCAGATCTGATTCCTTCAGATAGTGAATGGCCTTTTTGATTCTGTACTCATTCACATATTCCATAGGCGAACGCCCGATAACCTTCTTGAAGAATCTGCAGAAATACTGCTCATTCATCCCTATCAGCCCTGCCAGATCACGGATATAAATTTTCTCCTTATAATTCTCCTGTATGTAAGTCAGGGTTGTCTTGATTGTTTCAATTCTCCTGTCATGATTCTTCTCTGTTACTTCAAACAGATTATTGGCCGATAACACCGCCAGAATCCGAAGTAATGCCGATTTGATAAACAACTGTCGGGTAATATCATCCGTAACCGCTTCACCATCATAATAGTTACCCTTAAATGCCGCGCCGCCAAACGTATCCTGAATCTCTTTATAAGTCCTTTGCACTTGAGCAAATGCCGGATTATCTTTTTTCAGGCATCTCGGAAACTGCATGCTTCCATTCTGAATCGGCTGGATCAGGTTCGTCTGAATCTGTTCCAGCGAATACGAAGAATTCAACATATCCATATGAAAAACTACTGCAGTTTCCACGCATCTCCCGTTTTTCTCAACAGAAATACTGTGCAGTTCTCCCGGATTAATAAAGTAAAAACACTCCTCCGAAATATAAAAACGTTCCATGTTCACTTCCAGGCAGAACTCACCGCCCGAAAAGTACAGAAGTTCCACCTCTTCATGCCAGTGATGCTTCACCATATTTCCTTTTATCCTGGTTCCCGTCTGATAAAACGCACAGGGAAAATTCTGGGTACCGTGAACACGGATTTCCTTTAAAGTTGATGGTTGTTGATTCTGCATGAAAAATGTGCCTCCTGTTATTTAATATCCGTAATTAAATTTTTCATTACTATTCACACGCCACTATCCTGCCAGGCTATATTGACTTGTCTGATTTAGCAGTTGCTGATTTACCCAGAACATCATAACATCCATCATAAAAAGGCACAGAATATATATGTCCATCTTCTTCGCAGATATTTTCAAGATATTTCTGAGGAAATCCGGTTCTTACTTCTTCTGTCATTACCATTTCTTCCCATGGTACCAGATATCCCTTATGTTTGAATTCCGAAACCATTTCATCATTAATGGAAATCAGATCTACGTTTTTATCTCCTGACGCCAGTATTGTAGAAATTTTAGCCTGTTTTATCTTGGCCACCTGTCTTCCTTTGACATCAATGGTGCAAACGGTGCATGAGGAAGTGTCTGATACCAGTAAGCAACACTTGCTACATCATCCTGTCGCTCAAATAACCCTCTGTAACCGACGCCAATCTGCTGAATTGTCACTCGAAGATCTTCATCAAAACAGATCGGATCCTGAATATGCCATCTGTAAAATCCCCTCATTGGAGGACAGTCATCATTATGATAAAAATTATGGATCAGTTCATCATGTGCTGAATAGTACGGGTATCCGAGATACGGCGTATTATAATTCTGCTCCACAGTCTTTCCATCTACCTGCTTAGCAAAGCTCCAGGAACCACCGAAATAATCTTCTGACCCAGTTCCACAGATTGTTGGATATTTGTCATCTCCATCAATATAAAATTTCACCTCGCCTTCTCCCCACCAGTATCGTTCCAGTGTTGTAAGTGCGATATAAGTTCCTACATAATGACCTTTTCCTTTCACGCCATCAAGAATCGTATAATCCTTCTGTTTTTCTGTCAGGCGCTCTCTTCTCCACTGCGCATGGAAATAAGTAATGTCTTCCGGAAGTTCATCATACAGACAGTAATCTACCTGGTAAAAAAATGCCGGAATTTTATTTGCATGCTGATTTTCCAGTGTAATCTTTGCTTTTTTCTTAAATGGCATCGGGAAATAACAGTTAAATCCTCTGCTTGGCACAACCGCCATTGGCACAGAATTCACAATACATTCCCTTCCAAACCCGCAACAGAAGAAGTCTCCAAGAGGGCTCTCTACAGATGGTGTTTCTTCATCATCCCAATACATTCTGATAACCAGATCTCTCAATACAAAGCAATCTGCATCTGTAGTCTTATTATCTACTGTAATCCAGATATGATTGATTTCTCCCGGTCCTTCCATTTCTGCCAGAGTTACAATTGTACCTGGTTCCATATCTCTCAGACAAGGGCTTCCTTTTCTTGACGGTCCCAGATGGCTTGCTGCCATTCCACCCTTTCCCTTTTCTCCATGAGGATTCTCTGCATTGATCGCACGGCTTTTTCCATGCTTTGCAAGCGCGATTCCACCAAGTCCACCTTTAAATGACTGATACATAGTTTTTCCTCCCTGATATATTCATTATTATGCTTTTACTCTATCTGCCATTATACCATCCATAGTCTGTTTTTCAAAGACCGCAACAAAAATAATTATTGGCAGAAGAATGATCGTGTTACTGTTCACTGGTAGTATTCCGCGAGGTGTTTTTTGTGAGCGAAGGTCACAGAAAACCCGAGACATACCGCGCGAATTTATGCGCTTAGCATAAATTAAGTTTGCGAAGCAAACGATACTCCTTGGGCTTTGCACAAGGAGGTTCATATTTTTTTGCATCGCGTAGCGTGTTACTGGGCACGGAGTGAACAGTAACGAAATACTATAGCATGCTTGAAAAAGACTCCAGCTTTTGCTTGAGTTTCTGTATTTTCCCCTGTATAATAGAGCAGATATCGTAACTGAAAGGTTGCAATATCTTATATGAGTGCGTATTTACTTTTGTTACCGTCACAGTTGTTTCGCGGAAATGACAGCTTGTGGCAACTATATTTTATATAAGGAGATCACAAATGGGTGCATCTGAAAAAACAGCAATTCTTGTTATCAGTTTCGGTACAAGTTATGAGGAAACACGAAAAAAAACAATTGAACAAATAGAACAGGATCTGCATCACGCATATCCTGAATATCCGTTATATCGCGCGTGGACAAGTCGGCGCATCCGTGCCAAACTCTTAAAACAAGATGGAATCCACATCATGGATATCGATGAAGTCATGAATCAGATCAAAAATGATGGAATCCGAAACGTGATCGTACAGCCAACTTATGTGATCACCGGATTTGAAAGTGATGCGATGAAAGAAAAGGTTCTGGCATTTAAGAATGATTTTGATTCTATTATCATCTGCGATTCCCTGATGATCACCAGACAGGACAAAGAAGAAGTCTGTCAGGCCATGGCTTCCGAATATCATCCAGGTTCTGATGAAGTTCTTTTATTTATGGGACATGGAACAGAACATGTTGCCAATGAACTCTATCCGGAAATGGACGGCCTGTTTAAACATTTTGGTTATTCAAATATGCATATGGGAACTGTTGAGGGGGATTTTTCTATCGAAAGTTTTCTTGATGAGTTAAAAGAACTTCATCCGGCCCATATTCATCTGGCACCTTTTATGATCGTTGCAGGAGATCACGCGACCAATGATATGTCCGGAGAAGATGATGATTCCTGGAAAAGCATTCTGGAAAGAGAGGGCTATTCTGTCACCTGTACGCTGAAAGGACTGGGGGAGATTCAGGCGATCAGAGATATTTTTATCCGCCACACTAAAATGGGACTGGACAAGCTTTCGTAATTCTATTCCAAAAAATGTGAAGCTTCTGTTTTTACAGCAGATACTTCACATTTTTTCAGTCCATATTAATTATTTTCTCTTTTTCTTCTTTTTATTCGGATTGTTTAACACAGACCAGCAAAATGCCTGTACTAACAGTATACCGATAAAAGCACCACTGCTGTCAATCCCCACATCCTTTATCGCTGAAGTACGACCGCCAACAAACGACTGATGATATTCATCAAGTCCCGCAAATCCTACGCAGACGATTCCGGCAAGGAGCATCAGCCAGATTCCTCTCACTCCATACACATATAACGGAAAGGAAATCGCAATTGCAAGCAGAAAATACTCTGTCATATGCGCAGCTTTTCTCACATAATAGTGGATCCCATCCGCTTTATAAGCCAGTTCCTCACTGCTTAAATTCTCTGATAAAAGTTCGCTTTTCATTTCTACGATTTCATAGCTTACCTTATAGCTCAGATTTCCGGAAACCTCTCCCGGCTGCGCTGAAAATGAAAAAATGATATACATCATCAGCAGTGCCGGCAGAAAAGAAAGGGGTTTCAGCAATGTGATCAATACTTTCATTCTTTCTCATCTTCCTCTTCATCATCCAGTCTTTTCGTAAGGTTTGCCCTCTCAGCAATGCTCATAGATTTATGTATTTCCGGTTCACTTTCTTTTGCAAATTCTCCGCCTGCTGCCGCTTTCACTGCTGCATTTGTTGCTTCCTTTGCTTTCTTGAGCCGGTCTTCTGAAATCATATTTTTGATGCTTACAAAGACCAATCTGGCTCCAATTACCGCAAACGCAATTCCGGCAAGCAGAAATCCAACGCTTGTACCTTCTTCACCTGCTATAAATCCTTTGCACAGGCTATAAGCTGTGTATAATAAGTAACCTCCAGCCAGGATCCAAAGTGCATATCGTGCATTAGGAGATTTCGTTTCCTCCTGATTTTCCACAACTGCCTGTGTATCTTCCTGTAGTTCTTTATTCTTATTTTCCTCCATAAAAACCTCCAATTCTTTTGTGGGTTCGGTTAAATTGACTATTATCTTACCATTTTTTTACTCAGACGTAAAGTCTTCTGAAAGAGAAAGACTGCCAGATTTCTCCGACAGTTACTGTTCACTCCGTGCCCAGTAACACGCTTCGCGATGCACAGAATTTATGCTATTCGCATAAATTCGCGCGGTATGTCTCGGGATTTTGGCATTTTCATGCCAAAACACCTCGCGGGATAGTTGCGTGTGAACAGTAATCTCCGACAGTCTCATTCCTTACAAGTTCTCCTTGCTCTGTTTCCTGTTTTCTGTCCGCACATCCGCTGCAATTTACACAGACAAATGTAGCTACCAATAGCAGCAATATTTTAATTTTTTTCAATATCTGATTCTCCTTTTCATCCACAATATTTTAAAATATTAAGGATTTATATAGTTTCACCAGATATATTCATTTTATACATCCAAAGAAACCTATATGCTTTTCCAGGCCCTAAAATCCTTTCTTCCGCATATAAACCGCTATGTCATGATAAACCTGTTCTTTTCCGATTTCATTCAGAATCTCATGGCGCATTCCCGGATACAGTTTTCCTTTTACGTCCCTGTAACCTGCATGACGCATTGCCTTTACTGTCTTTGCAAAATGACGCACATTGATCAGGCATGGATCCTCTGCACCGCTTACAAACAATACCGGCATTTTCGGATTTGTACATGAGAAATGTTCCACATCATAAGCACGTTTCATCAACTCAAACAGCGCAAGATACGCATCATCCGTAAAGGTAAATCCACATAATTCAGATTCTTCATATTCTCTTGCCACTTTAGGATCTGAGCAGATCCATGCGGTACATGTTTTATCTTTTCTGAACTTGGCAACGCCCGCACCAAAAGACATCGCTTCAATCAGTTTACTTCGATGTCTGGATCCAAAAAGTGTTTTCTCCAGCTTCGCAATTCCTACGCCCAGAGGCATTGCTGTATTATAGCTTGGAGAGCCGCATACGATCAGCATATCGACACAGCTGTCATGCTCTGCTATAAATGCTCTTACCGCCAGCGAACCCATACTGTGTCCCATCAAAATCACTGGAAGTTCCGGATATCTGGCATGTATTTTTCTGTTTACCGTACGGATATCCTGAAGCATCGCCTGTGCGCCTCCGCCATACGTGAAACCCAGATCCTCCTGAAATTTTACGCTTTTTCCATGTCCTCTGTGATCGTGAATCACTGTCACATATCCAAGCTTCGCCAGATATTCCATAAACGGAAGATATCTCTCTTTATGCTCACTCATTCCATGCACCAGTTGCACGACTGCGCGATATGGCTTCTTATCCGGTATCACCGCCATAATCGAAATCTCAAGATTATCCGCCTCTGATTTAAAAGAGCTCTCGTACTTCATAAATTCACGCCTTCTTTCCTGTTTTCATTATTGTTATACCCTTACCTTATCCTGTTATTTTGATTATAGGTAAGGTATTTGCCATTGTCAACGCATTCTGTTATAATCAAATTGTTACATTTTATATGCTGTTAGCGTTCAATCCGTATTCACCAATGTAGCACAGGTGAACAACGACACGCTTCGTAAACAGCAGTCCCTACAGTACAATACGTTTCAAAGCTTATAGCAATTTCAGAAAATAATGTTACTGTTCACTCCGTTCTCAGTAACGTAGCTAAAATTCCAGATTGTCTGCGGCAATGGAATTTTGGCTTGTATGTCTCGGGATTTTGGCATATTTATGTCAAAACACCTCGCGGGATAGTGGTGTGTGAACAGTAACAAAATAATACAAATAAGACAGTACAGCAGGACTTCACGCTCCGATAAACTGGATTAATTACAGTATTTTATGGAATTACTATAACTCTAAGACAGGAGGAAACATGACAAAAAAGAATAAAAAAGGACACGCCGGGCTGATTATCTTTATTTTAATCCTGGTTCTCGCCATTGGCGGAGGCACAGGATTCTATTTCTATCAGCGCCAGCAGCCACGCAAAGCAGTGGAACAATTTCTTGACAGCATGAAGAATATGGACTTTACTACAATGGAATCTATGATTCAGAGCAGTGATCTCTCTGCGCTGGACAATGCAGATGTCCGAAACGCTGCATACACTGATTTCTTCTCAGAAATCAATAAGAAAATGACCTACAAGATCACAAAGAACAGATTTGACATTCAGAATGGTACTGCTTCTGTCACCGCTCACATTACTTACATTGACGGAACCAATATTTACAAGGCAACCATCACAGAGTTTCTCCGTCAGATCGTTTCAATCGCTTATGCCGGAAATCAGCTCACAACAGAAGAAACTCAGGAAAAGCTTGCATCTATTCTGAATGAACAGGCAAAGAAAGTAGAGAAAGATGTATTCTCAGAAGCAGATATCACCTACCCGGTAATTAAAACAGATTCCGGATGGAAAATCGTTTCTCTGGATGATGAAACAGTAAAAATCATGTCTGCTAATTTCAAGAGTGTAGAGGAAGAAATCAACAATTCACTTAACAATGCAGACGGCGAAAATTCCACAGCCAATGCACCAGAGGCAACTGCTGATGACATTCTGAATCTTACCACAGAGAAATTTACGATCAAATACACGAAACATGTGATCACCAAAGACTTTTCAGGAAATCCATGTATTATGGTTTATTATGATTACACCAACAATTCAGCTTCCGCATCCAGCGCTATGGTTGATGTAAGTCTGAAAGCTTACCAGCATGGCGAAGTCTGTGAGGCTGCTATTCCAGAGAATAATGATGATGCAATTGATCATTATACAGCAGAAATCCAGCCGGGACAGACTGTAAATGTATGTCAGGCATTTACACTGACAGATGAAAGTGATGTCACCGTTCAGGCACAGGAAGCATATTCCTTTGATGAAGATACAACTGCAAAACAGATTCTTAAAGTAAAATAACGATTGTAGTCAATCGGATATTCGCAATTGAAGCAGGGACTTACTTGATTTGGTTAAATTTGAAGGCTGTGTATATTTTTTATTTTCCGTGAAACAATATGAAATGTATAGTACATTATTCGAAAACGGTGTACTGGCTTTATGATTCCTGTAAAAGCTGTATACAGCGACAGGTTATGAAAGGATGGTGACTTATGGGAAGCAAATGTTTAAGATATACGGCGCTGACTATCGCCATTATCGGAGCTGTTAACTGGGGACTGATTGGTTTTTTCAATCTGAACCTGGTCGCTCTCCTTTTCGGAAGCATGAGCTGGATTTCCAGAATCGTATATGGTCTGGTTGGAATCTGCGGACTCTATCTTCTGACCTTTTACGGTGATTCCGACACTATCTCAGAACAATCCTGAGTACAAGCCGACATCTGAAATTATAATTCTATACTATAATCCTTCCTAACGGACTGTGGCATATTTATCAAATGGATATGCCGCAGTTCTTTTATAGTGGTTCTTAAAAGAAAAAAGGACTTCGGAAAATCCGAAGTCCTAAGAGCGATAGACGGGGCTCGAACCCGCGGTCTCGACCTTGGCAAGGTCGCGCGTTACCAACTACGCCACTATCGCATAAGCGGGTGATGGGAATCGAACCCACGTATCCAGCTTGGAAGGCTGGTGTTCTACCATTGAACTACACCCGCACAGTTTGTTGTCTGTGCATCTCTGTTGCATCAACGAAGATTAGTATATATGATGAAACTTCATTTGTCAACACTATTTTTGAATTTTTTCTATTTTTTTAACAGTATGCACAATTTCAGGTAAAAAACAAGGCTGTACCTCATTCCAGCTACTTCAAAAATTACAGAAATTTGCTCATAATTCTATGACTAACTTCTTATCTTTGCAACTCACAATCAAAATAGCATATAATTCGCATTATTTTCTGAAATTGCTATAGGTCAGACAAATATATACAATCCATCTGACCTATACAACTCTCCAACAAATAACCTAAACAAATAACCTATTTAAAGTTTATTTGGTATAGATTATCAATTCTCCCAATCCCACACATTCTTAGCTTCTACTGCGCTTTTCGGTTTCTTGATTACAAGCTCAGGACTCTTTGCGCTGACTTTAGTATTTGCAGGGATAGATTCTGTGATGAATGTGTTACCACCAATAATGGTATTCTCTCCGATCACTGTCTCACCGCCCAGTACAGAAGAATTAGAATAAATTGTCACATTATCTCTGATGGTCGGATGTCTCTTCACATTGGCAAGTAACTGTCCCTGACGGGTGGAAAGTGCACCAAGTGTCACACCCTGATAAAGTTTTACATTCTTTCCAATCTCTGTGGTCTCACCGATTACAACACCTGTACCATGGTCAATAAAGAAATATTCTCCGATCGTGGCACCCGGGTTGATATCAATTCCGGTATAACCATGCGCATACTCTGACATGATTCTCGGGATAAATGGCACTTCCTCACGATAGAGGACATGTGCAAGTCTGTATACATAAATTGCATAAAATCCAGGATAAGAGAAAATAATCTCCTCCTTACTCTTGGCAGCCGGGTCACCATCAAAGCCCGCCTGTAAGTCTGTCAGGAGCATGGACTGAATCTCCGGTACGCTGGCAAAAAATCTCTCTGTAATCTGCTCTGCATGGTCTTTTGCCTGCTGCTCTGGCTCTCCCTGATACAGAAATGCCACCTCGATCTGCTCCTGTAAGCAGTCATACAGGTCATTTAAACGATATGCCACATAATGCTCCGGAAACATCTTCGCACTGGAGTCTACGCTGAAGTATCCCGGAAAAATAATAGATCTCATATCTTTAATAAAGTTAATAATCTCTTTCTTATTTGGAAGACGGTCTCTGTCCTTTCCAAGAAAAAGATCTTCTTTGCGATAATTATCTGTCAGCTTCTCCACTGCCTCCAGAATTGTTTTCTTCTTATCTGTCATGATTGTCATCCTATTCTACTTTCTGACAGTCATTTACCTTTCTGAACATCACACATATCTATTAACTGATATGAAATATATAAGCTTCATATTTACCCAGTCACAGAAATACCAAGAATAAATAACTGTATTTTGCTATTATCTTATTACAGAGAGAAGAATTCGTCAATAAAAAAGAATTGACCTTTCCGTTAATTCCTTATATAATAAGTAACAGTTCCGGAATATATACAGATTTGAATATATTCAGAACTGTTTTCTGATATTAATCCGGAGATGTACCCAAGTGGCTGAAGGGTCCGCACTCGAAATGCGGTAGACCGGGCAACCGGTGCGAGGGTTCAAATCCCTCCATCTCCGCTCTGCATGTTACTGTTGACACTAATTTTCAGTAATGTGGGCAAAATTATTTATAATAATTGCACAATAGCCTTGACAATCGTTGCTTTTATATGTATAATTGCAACAGTAAAAGAAATTCTTCAAAAGAATTCACATAGGGGATTGGTCAAATGGTATGATAGGGGTCTCCAAAACCTTTGGTGGGAGTTCGATTCTCTCATCCCCTGCTCTTAAAACGCTCGAAAGCCTTGTATTTACACAATGTCATTAACTTTAGCAAAAAGCAGAAATCGTAAGCATTTATAAAACTACGATTCCTGCTTTTTGTTTTTTTGTATGGGCATACTT
>NZ_JBQHVP010000011.1:0-166215 GCF_052064435.1 Blautia sp. HCP3S3_B11 | reverse complement strand
TTTTCCTAAAACACGCTTATAGAAAAATACCAATGATCCATTTTTATTATTAAGGGTAGATGATTTATCGCCTTTGTCCTTTAAATATAAAAGGAAATCTCTTGCGTCTTCACAAGTGAGATCTTCAGGGTGTTTGTTGATAAATTTCAGAAAATCTCTGACATTATTTTTATAAGTTCGAATGGTGCCGGGTTTCAGATTTCTAAGCTTGCCAACATCTTCGATTTTATTCATATATGATTCGTACATAAAATAACCTCCATGAAATAAATGTGGTAATAACAATAGTAACTACCCATCATGGAGGTGCATTTGCAAAATAAAACTGCTTGTGTAAGCAGCCTAAAGATGATATTCTTTTCATAGGCAGTTGTTGGGACTAAGCCCGTGTTTGAAGTTTGTTATTGGTGGTACTTTAACAATACTATCTTGGGACAATCCTGTCACTGCCTATTTTAGAAAAAGTAGAAAACTGCGCCACAGCCTTGGCAGGCCATCGCGCAGCGATTTTGTTCAACTGAAAGTTGTTGGGTTCTTTACATAGATTAAATATCAATTTATAAATCAAACTCGTCTTCTATCTTTTCCTGTTCGTCTATAATATTCATCCTTATCTGCATACATCAACTTATCAGCCATTGCCTTAATTTCTTCAAAATTAAGTTCTATATGTTCTGAACAAACAACTACTCCCTTAGACACACTAAGTTCAGAAATAAGATTTCCCTGGAAGTTTTCAGTTAAATAATCAAATGTCTTAACTGCATCCTGTGCTTCTTCTCTCGTTCCTCTCAGTAATGCAACAAACTCATCGCCACCTACACGATACGTCCTTCCAAGACCTGAGAATGCATTATCCATACACTTCGAAGCGCCAATAATTAACTCATCCCCTGCTTCATGACCAATATTATCATTAGCTGCTTTTAAACCGTTCAAATCCATCATAACAAGAACGTATTCTATTAAGTTATTATTTTTCTTGATTATTTCACAGTCAACTTCAAACCCTCGTCTATTATATAAGCCTGTAAGCTCGTCCTTTATAGATGCTTCATATCTTCTGTTGTATGCATCCTTTGCCTTCTTCTCTCTCATACTAATAATAACAAATGAAGTTGCCATTATTAATACGCCTGCAATAAAGATTAAAACAATTGGAAGTATAATTTTATTTACATCCAATTTAACAGGATTATTATCTCTTATTACTATATACCCATCAAATCCTTCGAGATACTTGGTCATATAACAGCCATTCTCCGATAACTGATAATAAAAATCATCATCTGATATATTGCCAAAATATGAATTATCCAAGTAGCCTGTTTCTATAGAACTTACATCCGTATCAACCTGTATAAGTCCATCATGATTAACTAAATATACTTTGATATTGTATTCTTCCTCGAACCTGGCAAGTATGTCTACAAGGTCATTCATATCAACTCCGACACCACATGCTCCCAAAATGTCTCCATTCGTGTCAAAAATACCGTAATTAATAAACACCGAAAGACTCCAGTTATTATCTTCATCAGTATCAACATTAACTGTATATCTTTTCCCTGAATCCAAGTAATCCTTATACCATATATCATGGCTGTCATTTTCAACATCAAGATACCTACTTATTCCACTATATGTATAATATGCTCTTGTTTTATCCGAAACAACAAATACCATTTTATAATCAAATTCATTACCAATGGATACCAGACGATTAGTTATATCGTCTTTGACACTCTCCGCCTCTTCTCTGGTTTTCCCCTCTATATAGGTTCTTATATCAATATCACTGCTAATCGTCTGAGAAACAGTAATTAGCTTAATAAATTCATTCTCAACCTTTGCTGAAACCATCTGCGCAATTGTTCTGCTCTGTATTTCAGAGTTTTCCTTAGTTACCTGCTGAATCACATTAACACATGCTATGATGGAAACACTCATGCTAAGTAGCATTATGATAAACATAATAACAGCATCAAATCTGCTGTCATTAATCATATTCGTATGTTCATCCCCATTATGAGACCAATCATACATATATGCAGCAAACATTACGAATGAACCTATTCCCAGTCCTAAATTGGTTATAGAAAATCCATAAATAAAGGACTGTACAACTGTTGCAATTATTGGAATAAACGAAAACAGCATCATTGAAATGAAGCTTCGTTTTTTCAAATACTTTCTATACTTAATCGCCATACCTGCTCCTATAAATATGACGACAAGTGATATTAGTGTATATACATACCAGGAATTATTCCTGTGATAATAATTTGCCTCATCGAAATAATACATCCATGGATAAAACAAATTAACCACAACAATGAAAATATTAATGCACGAAAAGATATTGGCAATTTTAACACTATTGCCACTTACTTCAGCACCTTTTTCAACAAAAACAGAACTAACAAACCTAACATAGGTATTTGCCATTGCTATGTTCATAGCAAATACCATAAGATTAGCAATTCTAGTTACTAAAATATTAAAAAGACCAAGGTTACCTCTAAAAATATATGCCAAAGTCTCTCCAAAAAACAGAACTGTAGCAATAAGAAATAATCGAACGAACATCCTCATACTCTTCTGTTTTGGATTATTTGCTTTAATTGAAACAAATATTATTAGACAGAACAAACAAAAGAACATATCCATTGTTGCCTGTGCAATTTCAAGACTTGTAATATTCATCTATTTTTCTCCTCGTCGATTGATACTCTTTTTTACCTTATATTTGAATTGATGGATAATGCTTGTTTTTTTATTCTTATACAAGATTACTGTTTTTTCTTCAAAAGGTAAATTTATCAATTCTGCAACTTCCGATTTATCTCTTACATTTTATCATATTCTATCCCAAAACTCTATTCTTAGATTGCCAAAGAGCAGCCTTCCGACTGCCCTTTCTGCTCACATATAGACTTCTTTCAGATTCTCATTCCGGTAACAAATATTTAATTGCACTCTGTCTGGATCAACATTTTCTGCTATAAAATCTCGTCTGTTATGAGCCAGAGACCCTGTCCCGATCATACCACTGATTGTTCGTTTCATCGTCATATTCCTCACCCCGCTTTCTAAAACCAGTGCCAGACATGGCACATAAATTTGTATCTTTGCCAGCTATAGTATAAAAAGAAATATTCGCCGGATACGGCGGTTTTGTTACTTTTGTCAAAAGTAACGCAAAAGCACTTTCGACAGCCGTACCGTCCATCGAAAGTTCTCCGGTATTCCCCGTCTGTCCAGATATTCCTGCCGGAACTTTTCTCTTTCTTCTTCCGTTGGTGCTGTTTTGGATTTGCTATATACTTCACGATTCACCATTGCATCCAGTTTTTTCTCCAATCCCAACCGGATTATTTCTTCGCCATCGTAGTTATCCATCAAAAAATATTGTAGGAGTTGAAAAAATAACTCGTATGGAATCTGTACATTTTTATTCTGGCAACATCCAATACCATTGCTTTCCACGTTTTACGGAATCAATTTCAAGTTCCCGTTTGGCGTTCCATAGCGTTTTACTTTTAATTCCTCTGGCTTCTGCTTCTTCTGCAATTTTCTTCTGAGTCATTCCTCCATTTGCCAGTATCTCAAGGAGAAATTCTTTTGCTTTCCGGCTTTTCTGTCCTCTTCCGTCTCCATTAAGAAGTTCATCAGCACTGATATCATATTCTCCAATCCATTCAAACCCATTATTCTTATCCAGTCTGAATGCAATGGACGTTCCTTCCGGTGCAAGAGAACTCTTCGTATGACATACCACTCTTACTTCCGGTTCATCCTTCACTCGCCCGACAATCAGGACACTTCTTGCAGCAGCCTGAAAATCAATGGAACCAAGTCCACGGTAAGAAGATTTGCCATTGCTGTTTTTGTTCATATGACCGATTAAAATGACTGCACAGTGATATTTTTCTGCCAGCACTGCGATACGCTTCATCAATGGCCTGATCTCATTTGCCCGGTGCATGTCTACATCTGCTCCCAGGAATCCCTGTATCGGATCAAGAACAACCATTTTTGCTTTTGTCTGCACGATTGCTTCTTCCAATCTGACATCTGCCATCGTCAGTGGCTGATCGCTGTCATCAATCACCAGCACCTTTGAACAATCTGCACCTGCAGCAAGTAATCTGGGTTTGATAGTATCTCCAAGTCCATCTTCTGCTGTCTGGTAGATTACATTTACGGGTGACGCTGCAGACTGTTCCTGCATATTATCTTCGGCATCTAAATCTTCATTCCCACTATCGACTTCATCACTTCGTTTTTCTTTTGTTTTCGTTGTATCAGTAACAGGAAGAATCGGCTCTCCTCTGGTCAGTTTTGCAATAATCTGAAGTACCATCGTTGTCTTGCTTTCTCCTGGATCTCCCTGTATAATGGTCACTTTTCCATAAGGAATAAACGGATAAAGCAGCCATTCTATCTGTTCCACCTCGACTGAATCCATGTTGATCAGTTTCAGTTTTGGTTCTATTCTGCAATTCTCAATTTTATTTTTTTCATTCATATTCATTTCATCATCTCCTCCTGCCCGTCCGGGCAAGTCTCTGATGAACAGATATTCGGGAATTGTCGTATTTCCCGATTCGTGATATACTGAATCTGCCAAGATGGTATATCAGTGAATCTGATTATCAGAGAACTTGCTCAGATTATTTATCTGGGCTTTTTCTTTTGCCTTTTCAACATTCATCTCTTTCTTCTCCCAATCCGGTAACTACATTTTCATTATCCAACAGATTTGCAATCTTCCTCTGCTGATTTGGATAAAGATGTCCATAAGTGTTCAATGTGATACGAATATCTTTATGACCTAATCTGTCCCGAATCAGTAACGGTTCTACACCTTTCTCAATGAGATAAGCCACATGGCTATGCCTGAGAAAATCCAAACGTTTGGATTTCATTCGATATCCAAACTTACATAAAATCCAAACCTTTTACAGATGATGCAGGAAATGCAATAAATAAGATCTGAAAACAATCCGTCTGAAACTACAATATCATCGTGATCCGGAACGTGCTGAACAGATCAAACAGATCAAAGGCTGGTAAAAAAATTACTCCTGTGAATAGCAAACATTCGCAGGAGTTTCTTTTTGGCACCGTTTTGGCACCGCTGGTCTGATTATTCGGTTTTTAGTTTGTTTGTACTTCGTCTTACTGATTAATTTTCTGTTTACTTTTATCTTGAAAACTCATAGGTGATTTTACTTTCCACTCGACAGAAAACCCCGGAAACCTTACGGTTCCGGGGTATCTTACGTTTGGACACAATGTACCTTACGGTACTCAATATATATAATTAAGATGTTATGCTAAAATTATTCGATAACTGTAGCAACACGTCCTGATCCAACAGTACGTCCACCTTCACGGATAGCGAAAGTAAGACCCTGAGCCATAGCGATTGGGTGGATCAGTTCAATTGTCATTTCGATGTTATCTCCAGGCATGCACATTTCTGTTCCTTCTGGAAGGTTGCAAACACCTGTTACGTCTGTTGTTCTGAAGTAGAACTGTGGACGATAGTTGTTGAAGAATGGAGTATGACGTCCACCTTCATCTTTTGTCAGAACGTAAACCTGAGCTGTGAATTTTGTATGGCATGTGATTGTTCCTGGTTTAGCAAGAACCTGTCCACGCTCGATTTCGTTTCTCTGAACACCACGAAGAAGTGCACCGATGTTATCACCAGCCTGAGCTTCATCAAGAAGTTTACGGAACATTTCGATACCAGTTACAACAACTTTACGTGTTTCTTCTTTGATACCAACGATTTCAACTTCGTCAGATACATGAAGTACACCAGCCTCTACTCTACCAGTAGCAACTGTACCACGACCTGTGATAGAGAATACGTCCTCTACAGGCATTACGAATGGTTTATCTGTGTCACGCTGTGGGTCTGGAATGTAGCTGTCAACAGCATCCATAAGTTCCATGATCTTGTCTCCCCACTCGCTGCTCGGATCTTCAAGAGCTTTAAGAGCTGAACCCTGGATTACCGGAATGTCATCTCCTGGGAAGTCATACTCGCTTAAGAGTTCACGAATTTCCATTTCTACCAGTTCAAGAAGTTCTTCATCATCAACCATATCACATTTGTTCATGAATACAACGATGTAAGGAACACCTACCTGACGGGAAAGAAGGATGTGCTCTTTAGTCTGAGCCATAACACCATCTGTAGCAGCAACAACGAGGATAGCACCATCCATCTGAGCTGCACCTGTGATCATGTTCTTAACGTAGTCAGCATGTCCTGGGCAGTCAACGTGTGCATAGTGTCTATGCTCTGTTTCATACTCAACGTGTGCTGTAGAAATTGTGATACCACGTTCTCTTTCTTCCGGAGCTTTATCGATGTTAGCGAAATCTGTAGCTGTGTTACCAGCAACTCTTTCAGCCAGAACTTTTGTGATAGCTGCAGTTAAAGTTGTTTTACCATGGTCAACGTGTCCGATGGTACCAATGTTACAATGCGGTTTTGTTCTCTCAAACTTAGCTTTTGCCATTTTAAAACGTCCTCCTTAAAACATTTGGCTCTTATATATTATAGAGCGCCTTTTTCGGTTTTAAACTTGCTATTCTTGATTATATTGCATAACCGGAATATTTGCAAGCATTTTATACAATTTGATAAGTTTCACACTATAAACAGTGTATTATTATCAATTGTTGTATCGTTACAGTTCACACATTACTGAGAACATAGTGAACAGTAACTTTATATCTCCTACACCCTGCCGGCTTTAAACACCGGCAGACTGCAGATGATCAATAATTATCAGTCTTTCTTAGAAAGGATTTTTTCCTGTACAGACTTCGGAACCTGCTCATATTTCTCAAAGAACATAGAGTAGTTACCACGTCCCTGTGTTCTGGAACGAAGGTCTGTAGCATATCCAAACATTTCGGAAAGCGGTACATATCCACGGATCATCTTACCACCGCCGATATCTTCCATACCTTCGATACGTCCACGACGGGAGTTGATATCACCAATTACATCACCCATGTAATCTTCAGGTGTTGTAACCTCTACCTTCATGATCGGCTCAAGAAGTACAGGAGCTGCTTTCTGCATAGCATCCTTGAATGCAAGAGAACCTGCAATGTGGAATGCCATTTCAGAAGAGTCGACTTCATGGTAAGAACCATCGTATACATTAGCGTATACACCGACTACTGGGAATCCGCCAAGGATACCAGCTTTCATAGCATCTTCGATACCTTCGCCGACTGCCGGGATGTATTCCTTCGGAATAGCACCACCAACGACTGTGGATTCGAACTTGTACAGTTCTTCACCGTTGGCATCCATAGGCTCGAATTTAACTTTACAGTGACCATACTGTCCACGACCACCAGACTGTTTAGCATATTTGCTGTCGATATCAACAGGTTTGGTGATTGTTTCTTTGTAAGCAACCTGAGGAGCACCTACGTTAGCCTCTACCTTGAATTCACGAAGGAGACGGTCAACGATGATATCCAGATGAAGCTCACCCATACCAGCGATAATGGTCTGTCCTGTTTCCTGATCTGTATGTGCACGGAATGTCGGATCCTCTTCTGCAAGTTTTGCAAGAGCTTCACCAAGTTTACCCTGTCCAGCTTTAGTCTTAGGCTCGATAGCCAGCTCGATAACCGGTTCTGGGAATTCCATGGACTCCAGGATTACCGGATGCTGCTCGTCACAGATTGTATCACCGGTTGTTGTGAATTTGAATCCGATTGCTGCAGCGATATCACCGGAATATACTTTATCAAGTTCCATACGTTTGTTAGCATGCATCTGAAGAATACGTCCAACACGTTCTTTCTTGTCCTTAGTAGCGTTAAGTACATAAGAACCGGAATTCATTGTACCGGAGTATACACGGAAATATGCAAGTTTACCAACGAATGGGTCTGTCATAATCTTAAATGCCAGAGCTGAGAATGGTTCTTCATCAGAAGAATGTCTCACTACTTCGTTACCGTCCAGATCAGTTCCCTGAATTGGAGGAATATCTGTAGGAGCCGGCATATACTCAAGGATAGCATCAAGAAGTTTCTGAACACCTTTGTTTCTGTAAGCAGAACCACAGCAAACCGGAACAGCTGTACACTCGCATGTCGCTTTTCTTAATGTTGCTTTCAGTCTCTCAACAGTTGGTTCTTCACCTTCAAGATATTCCATCATTAAGTCGTCATCAAGCTCACAGATTTTCTCAATGAGCTCTGTATGATAAAGCTCAGCATCTTCCTTCATGTCTTCAGGAATATCAACGATGGAGATATCATCACCTTTTTCATCGTTGTAGATGTAAGCTTTCATTTCGAATAAGTCAACGATTCCTTTGAAATCATCTTCTTTTCCGATTGGCAGCTGTAAGCAGATTGCGTTTTTACCAAGACGAGTCTTGATCTGCTCTACTGCACCGTAGAAGTTTGCACCAAGGATATCCATCTTGTTGATGAATGCCATACGTGGTACATTGTAAGTGTCGGCCTGACGCCATACGTTTTCAGACTGCGGTTCAACACCACCCTTAGCACAGAAAACGCCGACAGCACCGTCAAGTACACGAAGAGAACGCTCAACTTCTACTGTGAAGTCAACGTGACCTGGGGTATCAATGATGTTGATACGATGTTCCAGAGCACCTGGCTTCGGTTTGCAGTTCTCTTCCAGAGTCCAGTGACATGTTGTAGCCGCTGAAGTGATTGTGATACCTCTCTCCTGCTCCTGTTCCATCCAGTCCATGGTAGCAGTACCTTCATGAGTATCACCAATCTTATAGTTGACACCTGTATAATACAGGATACGTTCTGTAAGAGTTGTTTTACCCGCATCGATATGAGCCATAATACCAATATTTCTGGTACGCTCTAATGGATATTCTCTTCCCTCTTTAGCCAATGGATTTTCCTCCTATATTAGAAGCGATAGTGAGCAAATGCTTTATTTGCCTCAGCCATCTTGTGCATGTCTTCTTTTCTCTTAACGGATGCACCTGTGTTGTTCATTGCATCTAAAAGCTCATTTGCAAGTCTTTCTTCCATTGTTTTCTCGCCTCTTTTACGAGAGAACATTGTTAACCAGCGAAGAGCCAGTGCCTGACGTCTGTCTGCTCTTACCTCGATCGGAACCTGATAAGTAGCACCACCGATACGTCTAGCTTTTACTTCAAGAAGTGGCATGATGTTGTTCATAGCCTCTTCGAAAACTTCAAGTGCTGGTTTACCAGCTTTTTCTTCGATTCTGGCGAATGCACCGTAAACAATTTTCTGTGCTACACCTTTCTTACCGTCTAACATGATGTTATTGATAAGTTTGGTAACCACTTTATTGTTGTACATTGGATCTGCCAGAACGTCTCTTTTCTGAGTATGTCCTTTACGTGGCACGTTACTTCCCTCCTTAATCATTGTGATTAAATCATCGGTACTCACGCAGATAACTATTGCATGTTCGCACTGGTAAGGTCCTATATTTAACCCGCAACCGGCAGGGTATATGGAATACCGTACAAATTCATAGTTCTAGTCTTCCGTGAATTTTCGATTGATTAATTCCTGCTGTCCCAAACAATAGGATCAGCTCTTAAAATTCTTATGAAACCTTTTTAGAATTATTTCTTTTTCGGTCTCTTAGCGCCGTATTTAGAACGGGCCTGTTTTCTGTTAGCAACACCTGCAGTATCAAGAGTACCTCTGATGATGTGGTATCTTGTACCAGGTAAGTCCTTAACCCTTCCACCACGGATAAGAACAACGCTATGCTCCTGAAGGTTGTGACCTTCTCCTGGGATGTAGCTTGTTACTTCGATTCCGTTGGAAAGACGAACTCTGGCGATTTTTCTAAGAGCTGAGTTAGGCTTCTTAGGAGTTGCAGTCTTAACTGCTGTACAAACGCCACGTTTCTGTGGTGCAGACTGTTCAACTGCTTTCTTTCTTAAAGAGTTGAATGTTTTCTGGAGAGCCGGAGCTGTAGATTTCTTTACAGATGTCTGGCGTCCTTTTCTTACTAACTGGTTGAATGTTGGCATTCCATTTCACCTCCCGATTTATTTCTCCATAGATTTTTCTATGGGGCCTTGCGGTTGCTATTCGTGTAATTACGCACAAAAAAATTAAACGTTCCTTTTGCACGCTTGCTCATTATATCCCGTAAAATCCACGCTGTCAAGGTATTTCGCATGAAATTTACATGATTTTTTCTAATTTTTATCATTACCGTAAATTTCTTTTTTCATACACCACATCACCGCAATAAACTTATCAGACAATACCCCTTCCCCAAAAATCTTAACTGCCATCTCTCCCCAAATGTATCCAGACAAGACACTATTCTCTTCCTATTATAATTAGCTACCCACTTCAACTTTTAAAAGCAAAATACACCAAGACCTCACCAAGCCTCCGAACAGAGTTATCGATAACAGTTCCCATAAATCCATATATATTGCGGGAATGATTTTTCAAACACGCTCTAGTACTCCATCCAGCCAGTAATCGTACTTTCAGTACCGAAGGTTTTGTCAGCCTGCAAGGCGGTAGAAAGAGTCAATGTAGTGGCATCGTCAACTGACAACGACACAACAAAACACAACAAATAACAAAACAAGCAACGTCAAAAGTACACTTAGCGATCGGATAGGGTACCAGTCCCAGCCAACAGTCAGCGCCGGAAAATATTTTCCGGCGCGTCCCCCCTGCCACGCTTTCATTCACAATTGCATTTTCCCTCCCCTTTCATTATAATAACAACCAAAGCAACAATTCAAATTTTCAAGAAAGGACACCCCAAAATGAAGAAACCCAGCATGATCAGCGTACTTCTATTCCTGACAGGCCTCCTATGCATCATAGCCCTTATCTTCTTCAATAAAAGTACCCTGAAACAAATCACCACCACCGAAAAAGAAGTCGACACCATGTCCGAGCAGCTCACCACCAAACGCGACGAAGTCAAACAAGCCGTCGATAAATATGCAACCGCCATAGACACCGTTCAATCAAACATCGACCGCATGAAACAAAAACAACAAACAGCCTCCCAGAAGAAAACACAGGAAAAAGCCGAAATCACAGAAGAGCCATCCAAACCATCCGTTTTCAACGAAGCCAACACCTCTTCCGGTTCAGACTCAAGTACCAGCGTTTTCTCCTCCCAGCCAGAAGGCAATGGCCATATAGTAGGAATAGACCCCGGACACCAAAGCGAATCCGTAGATATGAGCGCATTAGAGCCAAACGGTCCCGGCTCCTCCGAAATGAAAGCCAAATGCTCCACCGGTACTCAGGGAACCTACAGCGGCGTACCCGAATATCAGCTCAACCTTGAGATTTCTCTCCAATTAAGAGACGAACTCGAACAGCGAGGCTATCAGGTCGTAATGACCAGAACAGACAACGAAACAGCAATCAGCAACATGGAGCGTGCTCAATATGCTGCTGCACAGGGATCAGAAATCTATGTCAGAATCCATGCAAACGGAGATGACTCCCACACAGCATCCGGAGCCCTGACAATGTCTCCATCCCAGAACAACCCATATATTCCACAACTGTTCGACCAGTCCAATCGTTTATCCCAGTGCATCATCGATTCCTACTGTGCCGCAACCGGTTTTCAAAACCTTGGAATCCAATACACCGACACCATGACCGGAATCAACTGGAGCACCATTCCTGTCACAATCCTGGAAATGGGCTTCATGACAAGTCAGAATGATGACCTGAAAATGAACGATACCGAATTCCAGAAGGCCATGGTACAGGGAATCGCAAACGGAATTGACAGCTATTTCGCATCATAATCGTACCACAATTTCTTCTATATTAATATGAAAGGAAACAATCAAATGAGCATGAAAAACTCTGATAACAACAATAATGAAACTAACAGATTTTCCAAAAACGAAAAACCAGTTTTCCTGTATACAGTGATTGGCGTACTGACAGTTGCTGTTATTGCACTGGGTGCAGTCTCCTTCTTATCACTGAACCATCTTGTCACCCTCCAGCAGAAAGTACAGACACTTTCCAACACCGTACAGGATATCTCAACTGATGCGAACACCCTCATCAGCCAGGCAGATCAGCTGGATGAACTAAGAGAACAGGAAAGTTCCGTTCAGACAGCAACAGGAGAAACAACTGCTGCCGCCCAGTCTGAATCACCAGAACCCGCTCCAGGATCAGAACAGGAAGGAACACTTTCCCCTTCTTCCGGCACCACATTCACTGACAACACAGACTCCAGCATGGATAATCTTCTGAATCAGGTACAGTCACTACTCCCAACAGATAACGGAACCTGGTCCGTATATGTCTGCAACCTGCTGAAAGATTCCGATGGAACGATCAATGACACTCCAATGCAGGCTGCCAGCCTGATCAAACTTTATATCATGGGTGCTGTCTACGAAAATTATGGAACAATTGCCCAGTCCCATAACAGCGAAGAAATAGACAGCAATATTTCTGCCATGATCTCCGTCAGTGATAATGATGCTGCCAATACTCTGGTAAACTGGCTCGGAAACGGCAATGATGCCGCCGGTATGACAAAAGTAAATAATTTCTGTCAGGAACATGGTTTCACCAGCACACAGATGAACCGGCTCCTTCTTGCCAGCAAAGAAAATGGTGACAATTATACATCCGTCAAAGACTGTGGAACATTCTTAAAACAGATTTATCAGGTAGTCAATGGAACTCTTCCATCATCTACTCTCGCAAATGCAGACGCCATGTACTTCCAGTTAAAAACACAGCAACGCAAGAATAAGATTCCGGCTCAGCTCCCTGAGGGCGTTGGCACCGCTAACAAAACCGGCGAACTCGACACAGTAGAAAATGATGCAGCGATCATCTATGACACCGCCAAAGGCATTGATCTTGTTGTATGCTTCATGTCACAGGATCTCACCGATACCGGCGCAGCCCAGAGCACCATTGCTGCAGATGCACGCGCTATCTACGGATATTATAATGAATAAACACTATCTTCTGAATCTACAATCTGTCCAGATAATTGTCATAAATCAGATAGATATTCACAGTTGAAACAAAGAACTTACCTGATTCGATTAAAAGAAGGAGGCACACCCTTAACGGGTTGTGCCTCCTTCTGCAAATTTAACAGGAAGAATTGTCAATGTCTCAATCTCTTCTCCCTTTATTTTCTTTAGTAAAAGCTCCACGCTCTTTCGTGCCATATCCGACACCGGCTGTACAATTGTTGATACCAGATATTTTCCGCTGTTCATCCACTGTATTCCATCATGTCCCACAAGCTGCACTTCCTCCGGAACTTCCACACCAAGAAACTGCAGCTGTTCCAGCAGAGCTTTCGCAAGCAGATCTGTGCTGGTATAGATACCATCGTACCTCATTTTTCCGGTCTTTCTTGCAGATATGATAAAATTCCTCAATACCTCTTCCACAGAAGTTTTTCCTCTGATCAGATCAAAATCATCTCCCAGATTTAATGTTTCACAGGAGACTCCATGAGCATCACAATATCTCTTAAATCCTTTTCCCCGCTTCAACGTCTCTCCGGAAATCTCTGACCCATTTCTCAGATAAAGCAGATGTCTGCTTCCTGTTGAAATCATTTTCTGTGCAGCAAGTTCTCCTCCATGATAGTTATCTGAACTGATACAGCTTACTTTTTTGTGAAAATGTCTGTCCAGAGAGATAAGAGGGATATTTTCCGATACATATGGCTCAACATCCTGATATGTAACACAGATAATGCCATCCACTTTATTCTGCTCTGCCATACGATAATAATATTCTTCCTTCTCAGGCATTCCCTGTGTATTGCATAAGAGCATTTTATAGCCGTTCTTATAAAGTTCCTGCTCAATATAGTAAACCCATTCTGCAAAGAAAGGATTCAGTATCTCAGGTACAATTACCGCTATTGTATAAGTATTCTTTGTCTTCAGACCTCTGGCATAGAAGTTCATCTGATACCCAAGCTTTGTTACAGAAGCTTCTACTTTTATTCTGTTTTTCTCACTTACATGCTGTCCGTTCAGCACCTTGGAAACAGTTCCAACAGCCACCCCTGCATCCTGTGCCACATCTTTAATTGTTACCATATACAACTCCTGATATTTTTTACTGTATATCGCTTATAAAACGGACAAAATCATCTACTTCCACTATATGCTCATGAACGCAGACGCTTCGCGATCTGCGCTCATGTTTCTCATCCGGACAGACTATAGTTGAAACAGGATTCTTACCTGATCCGGTAAAAATCTTTATTTATACAGACACATTTTTTCTGAAACTTTTAAATCTTCTGTTCTGAAAACTTCCCAGTCCATACCCAGAATATTCTCTCCTGTTTCCGCTGCGCCATATACCTTTCCGTTTTCTGCAAATACCTCAATAACTTCCTGATCAAAAATGAAGCTGATTTCCTGTTCTGTTGAGATTCTTTCCCTCATATAATATACATGTGTTTCTGTATCCTCAATACTCAGGATATTGCTGTAGAAATCCGCTGTCAGTCTCAGGCTTCCTATTGTCAGTCTCCACTCTCCCTTAGTACCTGCTTCCGGAGTCAGAACGATCTTGCATGCCTGTCCCTCAGGAGAAATTGTGCTTTTTAGATTATCATACCATCCTGCTTCCAAATTCTCAAGCTCTTTGGCAGGTGCAAAACAGATTTTATAGTCATTGCCTTCTTTTTCAAGGGATAATTCCGTAGGAAGGGACATCAGTCCTCTGTAATTTCCTCTGTCATTCTTCATACGGAGCCATGCCATACTGATCACCCTGTCATCTACACCACTGAATGTCTGAGCTGCATAGGGCAGAACAGAGCTATACCCTGATTTACGGCATCCATCAGGTTTAAATTTATACCCGTCAAATTCTCCGGTCATATAGTAACCATCTGCGGACCAGAATACCCATCTCTTTTCCCCTGGCACATTTTTAACTTCCAGTTCAAGAAGATCCGGACACTCCCACATTCCAGGCTCTGAAATTCTCTGAGTTTCCTCCCAGTTCAGCAGATCTGTTGAGCGATAGACAGCAAAATCATATCCGTCCAGGTATAATACCATAATAAATGCTTTACTTTCTTTATGATAAAAAACCTTAGGATCTCTGTTCTCATTTACAATATGCGGCATACAGAATTTTTCTGATCTCTGAAGAGTTTTTCCTCCATCTGTAGAATACGCCAGTCTCTGGGTGAACAGATTTCCGGCATCCACAGACCACTGATTTCTGCCGCCTGCAGCTGTATAGAAGTACAACAAAGCTCCTTCGCCATAGCCTGTCAGATTAGCTTTATCCTGAATTCCGCAGCCGGAGTAAACAGTTCCTGTTTCATCCGGTGCAATAGCCAGTCCTTCCTGTTCCCAGTGATAGAGATCCTTACTCTTTACATGACCCCACTGCATATTTCCCCACATACTTCCATATGGATTCCACTGATAATAGAGATGATAAAATCCATCTGCATAAACCATACCATTAGGGTCATTATGCCATCCTGTTACAGGTGCAGCATGCAGTTTCGGACGATAAGGATATACATTATCATAAGGTTTTCCGTAACAGAAAATCCCTTCCAGAAGTTCCTTGTCTGCACCCTCTATCTGCAGATCTTTTCCTAAGAACGCAGAAGCATCCCAGCATCCGTAAAATTCACAATCTGTTTTTCCAAGATGAATATCGATCTCCTGGATTTTTTTCCCTTCTATATAAAAATGCAGTTTTCTCTCCGGTGCATTCTTGCTTACCGGGAGCCAGATATATGGTTTTTCAACGTTTAATATCATTTTGTATCCTCCATTTAGCTGTTCCGTTCAAAAATCTTATACTTCCAGTTGTTGCTCATTTCATTTTTTATGGCTTCAACAGATTAGTTTTTCGCTCCTGTAGATGCAATTCCTGCCACATAGTATTTCTGAAGACTAAGGAAAATAATCAGTACCGGAATTGTTACCAGTGTCAGACCAGCCATAACATTTCCATAGTTAACCGGCTGGATACTGAACAGACTGCTCAGAGCCATCTGGATGGTCTGCTTGGAGCTGTCTGAGATTACCATAACCGGCCATACAAAATCATTCCAGCAGGCAATAAATACAAGAATACCAACAGTTGCATACACCGGTTTTGCCAGAGGCACGATCAGTGCAAAAAGCAGATTTTTCTTTGGAAATTTTAATCTGGCAAATGCATAACCTGCCATAGAATTTACGATCAGTCCCAAAGCAATGATAACTATAATATATGACAGTGAATTCAGCATTGCTTTTACAAGAGGAAGCTTTGAGATAACCTCTTTATAGTTAAAAAATACGTCTTCTTTGAATGCCGGTACAAAAGCCTTCAGACTGGTAATATCTGAAAAGATCATAGCATCATCTTTAAAAGAAGAAACGATCATCCAGATCAGTGGAAACATAAAAATTAATGCTACCACTGTCATACCAATATATATAAGAAACTGTTTTGGCAGAGATGGTTTTTTATACATTTATTTTTCCTCCTTTTTTGAGTTTAGTTTTGAAACGTTTTATTTTTTGCTTTTATTTTTTTGCATCCACAAAAGTATTTTTCCATCTGCCGGATTCAGATAAACACTTTTATGAATGCATTATTGATATCAATGGTTGTTTCAAAAAATGAAACGATTCATTTGATAGTTTTATCATATAGTTGAAACGATTCATGGTCAAGAGTCAATTATGTTGTTTTTTACTTTTCTAATATTTTCAACAATATTATATATCTTTTTTTATATATTATGCACAAATCGCAGTTCTTTTAACAAAATAATAAGAGCAAAAAAGAAGCCCTCTGCCTATGCAGAATAGAACAATCTACGTCCGGCAATCCCGAACTGATTTATCCTGCTTAAAGCAAAAGGCTTCTCCTGTTTATACCATTATGCCTCTTCAGTTTCTCCCTCTTCATAGGACTTCTCCCATATCTCCGAGAACACTGCCAGAGGGCAGTCCGTCAGGAGACACATAAGAAGGAAACATTCATAAGGATTCACTATGTAGATTTCGCCCATTCCGCATCGAAGCAGGATGCCCTGAATCTCATCAAGGAAATGCTTGTATCTGTTAAATGGATCATCATCCTCCAGCTCCTGCGATACAATAAAAAACTCCAGCGTGATCAGGTCAAATCGCTCCACCGGGAGTTTGTGGCTGAGGATGTTCGTGATTCTCTGTCTGCTGAAACGCTTCTGGCTGAAATGTTTTGCGAGAATGGAGGCCGACATCTTTTTCAGATTTCCCATTTTGTTAATCGGAATCCCACTGCAGATTACTTTTTCCACATCGGACGGTGTGATTCTCTCTGCTGTCCACACTTTACCCCCGCCTTTTTCCTCCTCATCATGTTGATAAAGTCCGGCGATGATCTGTTTTGCATGATAAAGCAGTCTCGTAAATTCCTGGAATGCCTGACTTTTCTCGGATATCGGATCTACTCGTTTGGCCTTCAGTTTTGCAAGATAATCTATCAGCTTCTCTTCTGTATCCAGACAGAGATTATTTCCGTATAGAACCTGAGTATTATCCATTTCTACCGGAGAGAGCGTTTCATATTTCTTCTTTAACTCCTCTGCTTTGTGATATCCCTGCTGGGTACTGTAACAATACCAGTAGATTACCTCATCCGGATTGTGGAAATCAAAATCCTGCTCTTTTAATACTCTGGTCAGAAAATCCGAAACATCTTCGGCTGTCATTTTTAATCCGAATCCAAGCAGGAAAACGGTTTCTCTTTTTACTGAAGCCTGATTCAGCCAGTTATTGACTAGCGCCGATAATTTCGTTGAGGTAGGATTCATTGACTTAGGGGTATAGGTCTCTTTAAATGAATCCAGTATGATTTCCTTATATACCTCCTGTGGAACTTCTGAGAAAGGTTCTTCCAGTTCTGCTCTCTCATAAATATAACGCTTCAGGTGATCACCAAAGGATACCAACTCCATCTCTTTATATAAATAATGAAAAATAACATCTGCATCCTCATCTTCGAAACTGTCAAGGCTTACTACCTGGCGGAATCTCTGAGCTGCCCTTCTGGTAAATTCATAATCCTGTACTTTATCAAATGCCACCGTCTGCTCAAAGTCCAGATCCTGCATACGATTTTTCATACTGCCTTCACCTCTCATTTTTTATCTTTCAGATTTTTCATCCATGTTTTTACCATTCGGACCGTATCTAACTTCTGCACTTCGCAAAGCACGATCGTCACATTGTCTCTTCCGCCTTTATCCAGTGCAGTCTGTAAAAGAGTATCTACCATTTCTGAAAGCCCCAGATCTCCCGACAGAATTACTTCGATTTCTCTGTCCGAAAGCATATCCGTCACCCCATCCGAGCACAGCAGATATTTATAACCTTCTTTATGCTCGATTTCTGCCACAGATGGTTCCAGCATCTGCAGATCCTCTGGAAGTCCCAGATACTGTGTTAATGGAGCTTTTCCCACCATCGGCCTTCCCAGAACATGATCGGTAGAAATCTGGCGCAGTTTATTTTCACCCCAGAGATAGATTCTGCTGTCACCGAGATTGCAGGCAAACATAGACTCCGGCGTAAATAGAACCATCGCCATGGTACTGCCCATACTCTGAATATGGTTGTCCGTCCCATAACTGCATACTGCCTGATTCATCTTCTTACATATGCCATCTATGAACTCTTCCGGGATATCTCTCAGCATTCTTTTATTTGTATTGTAAAATTTTCCAAATTCTTCGGAAGCGAGAAAAGCTGCTACTTCTCCACAGCTTTCTCCTCCCATGCCGTCAAATACTGCCATTGCCGGTACTCTGCTTCCGGAAATAATCTTCGAACAGATGCCTTTTGTCCCCTCATTGTTCATTGGAAGGGATTCTCCAAAGCACCAGAAATTATCCTCATTATTTGCCCTGACATTTCCCATATGGCAGGTATATGCACACTCAATCTGATACGCCATCGTCTGTCTTTGTACCTTCTCCCTTCAATGCTTTCAGTGAATTATTCCAGTATTTCTCGCCACGTTTTACAAACTCATCATTATCTGTTTCATTGTCATGGCATTTGCCATTGGAATCGATCCAGCGGATCAGCTCACCGTCATCATAATAATAGTATTCTGAAGTTTCATCATACCAGATATATGCAAAGAAAAGCTTCTCACCCCAATAGAAATATTCCTCATAAACACCGTCTTCTGACTCTGCCGGGTAAACCAGAGCTTTCATGCATTCGCTTTCAATGTCCATATTTCCGTCTGACTGCTGAGTAGTCTTAACTCTGCGCAGATATCGTAAAACAGTTCCCTCTGTACCAACCCAGTCATAGCTGTCCAGATTGTCAGTAATCGTTGTTGCCCGCTCCTTGATCGTATCCAATGTCTTTGAGAAATCTTTGGAATCAGATTTCGAGGAGCTGTATTTCTTATCCTCCAGAATTGCAATCGGGTTATCTTCCTGATTTGCCTGCTGATTACGCAGACTTACTTTATAGTAAATGCCTGCCATACCCAGTATTGCTGCTCCTGCTGCGATTGCAACCAGCGCCCTTCGCAATAGCTGCTTCTTTCTGCGTCTGCGTTTTCTGGCTTCTACCGCTCTGGCAGATCTCATCGCAACTGTCTCTGATGGTGTTTCCTGAGTAATTGTACTTCTAACCGCTGAGGCTGTAGCACTCATATTTCTGACCGTTGAAAATGTAGCACTTGTTGCTGCGCCTGCATTTTGCTGCTGCGTTTTATCTGCTGATACAGCAGTCTGTACTGATGCATCTGCTGTTCTCGTCCTATTCGGATTTTGCCCTGATGTAACAGCTGCTGTCTTTCTATTTACGGAACTGTGTAATGGAGCATCTGACAATCTCTTTCTGTCTGAAATATTTTGTCCACTTGACTGGCTTTTCTTTTTAGACACATTCTGCTCTTGTACATCCCGTATATCTGATCCCGTTTTCTTTTCATTTTGGCTCTTTGAGCTCTGTTCGAATGTAATTTGTGGTGTCCTATACTGGTTTCCAACAGTTGATGCAATCTTAGATGAAGGCATCTCGCTTTGCGATATCTGCCGATTCTTTACAATTCTTCCATTCTTCAGATCATCCAGCGCACGATAAAACTCCTCCGGAGTCTGGTACCTCTCCGCAGGATCACAGGCACAGGCTTTCAGAATAATCTGTGCGAACAACTCTCCTGCATCCGCCGGAACGCTCATCTTCTCACCTGCGACACGCTTATTTAATGCATTCTCTTTATCTCTGTATGTAATAAACTGCTTTTCCAAACTCATAAATGGCAGTCTGTTGTGGTTCATCAATTTGTATAGTACAATTCCAAGGGAGTAAATATCTACTCTGCTGTCATATTTCTCGCCCTTATACATCTCCGGAGCCATATAGGAGTAAGTTCCCTTCTTGGAAAATCCGCTCATTGTCCGCTCAAGTTCACGGGCAATTCCGAAATCTCCAAGCTTAAAATCGCCAAATCTGGATACAAAAATATTCTCCGGCTTGATGTCTCTGTGAATAATCTTAAGTTTCCGGCAATACTCCAGTGCTTTACTCAGATCCATTCCAAGCTGTATCACTTCATTTTCAGTCAGCTGTTTCTCTGCACAATAATCAATAAAACTGGTAAGATATTCCATTCGTATGGAGATTTCCCAGCCTATGGCATCCAGATATTCCATAACCTTGAAGTCTTCTACAGAAACAATATAAGAATTTCCCCGGAAATACTCCATGGTGCTGATTTCCTGGATACACTCCTCTACCAGATTCTGAAAATACTGTCTGGTGGACTGGTCATCTCCCGTTTCGGAACGTACACTGTTTAGCTCGCTCTGGCTTCCGGGTATGTTGATGATCTTAATGGCTGAATAAAAAGATTTTCCACGTTCTGTTCTCTGCGCTTTGTAAACTTTTCCAAAAGAACCTTCGCCGATCTTCTCTATAATCTTCCATTCCGGCCATGCCGAAACCGGCAATTCTTTATCCATGCTGCACCTCCTTCTTTGTCTTATATCTATAATACTTTCATTATAATATCAAAATCATAAAACAAATCTTCGTCTTATCTGCAAATTATAACACAAAACCCGACTTCTTTGTATTTTTCTCTTTTTATCTCCACTGGAATCTTTTGGGTCAATCTTTTGGTTAAATCTTTTTATAATATCAAAAAAGAGAACTACCATACCAGCAATTCTGCCAGTATAGTAGTCCTCTTATCATTCATATTAAAGCGAATATTCGCAATTCAATCAATCCGGATAAAAATCCTGTGCCGAAATCAGGAATTATTCATTATCTTCTGTATCATCAGCATCTTCCACATCATCAGCTTCATCTGCATCAAATTCTTCAATATCGAATTCTTCCTCTTCCGGAAGTTCTTCATCCATTGTGATCATCTCATCGTCTTTGATCTCTTCATCCTGAAGTTCCTCTGCTGTTTCTTCAACAGGAGCTTCTGTCTCAGGCATTGTACTGTTCAGTCTTACATCTCTGTAACGCTTCATACCAGTACCAGCCGGAATCAGTTTACCGATGATTACGTTCTCTTTCAAACCGATCAACGGGTCAACTTTACCCTTGATAGCGGCTTCAGTCAGAACTTTAGTTGTTTCCTGGAAGGAAGCGGCTGACAGGAAGGAGTTTGTAGCAAGAGATGCCTTGGTGATACCAAGCATAACCTGTTTTCCTTCTGCAGGCTGTTTGCCTTCTTTTTCCATCTGCTCGTTAACGTCCTCATATTCAAGGAAGTCAACCAGTGTTCCCGGAAGGAATTCTGTATCTCCGTTATCTTCGATACGGATCTTTTTCAGCATCTGACGAACAATAACTTCGATATGCTTATCACTGATCTCAACACCCTGGAGACGATATACACGCTGTACTTCACGGATCATATAATCCTGAACTGCACGAACACCTTTAATTCTCAGGATATCATGCGGATTTACGCTACCTTCTGTAAGTTCATCACCGGCTTCAAGAATCTGTCCGTCTGTGATCTTAATACGGGATCCATAAGGAATAAGGTAAGTCTTAGATTCACCTGTCTCCTGATCTGTAACGATAACTTCACGTTTCTTCTTAGTGTCATTAATAACAGCAACACCAGGAATCTCTGTGATGATGGCAAGACCTTTCGGCTTTCTTGCCTCGAAAAGCTCCTCGACACGAGGAAGACCCTGTGTGATATCTCCACCGGCAACACCACCACTATGGAAGGTACGCATGGTAAGCTGTGTACCTGGCTCACCGATAGACTGAGCAGCGATGATACCAACAGATTCACCAACCTGAACAGCTTCACCTGTTGCAAGGTTCGCACCGTAACATTTCGCACAGATACCAACTTTACATTTACATGTAAGAATTGTACGGATCTTAACTCTCTCGATAGATCCGCCAGTCTGGTTGTCCACGCCTTCTTTCATGATACGGGCTGCACGTTTTGGTGTAATCATATGGTTAGCTTTAACGATAACTTCGCCATCTTTATTCTTAATTGTCTCACAGGAGAAACGACCTGTGATACGTTCCTGAAGTCCTTCGATCTCTTCTTTACCGTCTGTAAAGGATTCTACATACATACCTGAGATCTCATCTCTGTTCTCACAGCAGTCTGTCTCACGTACGATCAGATCCTGAGAAACGTCAACCATACGTCTTGTCAGGTAACCTGAATCGGCTGTACGAAGAGCGGTATCGGACATACCTTTTCGAGCTCCATGCGCAGACATGAAGTATTCCAGTACGTCAAGACCTTCACGGAAGTTTGACTTGATAGGTAACTCGATTGTGTGACCGGTTGTATCGGCCATCAGTCCTCGCATACCAGCAAGCTGTTTGATCTGTTTATCGGAACCACGGGCACCGGAGTCAGCCATCATGAAGATGTTGTTGTATTTATCAAGTCCGGACAACAGAGCATGTGTCAGCTCATCGTCAGTCTTCTTCCATGTATCAACAACTTCTTTGTAACGCTCTTCTTCAGTGATAAGACCACGTTTGTAGTTCTTTGTGATAAGGTCTACAGTATCCTGGGCCTGTTTGATCATTTCCGGTTTCTGAGGCGGAACGGTCATATCGGAGATGGCAACAGTCATGGCTGCACGTGTGGAATATTTATAACCTGTAGCTTTGATTGCATCAAGAACCTCAGCAGTCTTTGTAGCACCGTGTGTATTGATAACTTTTTCAAGAATCTGTTTCAGCTGTTTCTTAGCTACCAGGAAGTCAACCTCAAGAAGAAGTTCATTTCCCGGAATACTTCTGTCTACGAAACCAAGATCCTGAGGAAGGATTTCGTTGAACAGGAAACGTCCAAGTGTAGATTCTACTGTACCGGTCAGAACAGTTCCGTCCGGCATTGTCTTGCTGCAGCGAACATGAATTCTGGACTGCAGTGTGATTACTTTATTTTCATAAGCAAGGATTGCTTCGTTTACACTCTTGAAGTATTTGCCTTCACCCTTATTTCCAGGTCTTTCCTGTGTCAGATAGTAGATACCAAGTACCATATCCTGTGAAGGAACGGCTACAGGACCACCATCAGAAGGTTTCAGCAGGTTGTTCGGTGATAACAGAAGGAAACGGCACTCTGCCTGTGCTTCCTGTGAAAGCGGAAGATGTACGGCCATCTGGTCACCATCGAAGTCGGCGTTGAACGCAGTACAAACTAGCGGATGCAGTTTGATTGCTTTACCTTCTACAAGGATCGGTTCGAATGCCTGGATACCAAGACGGTGCAGTGTAGGTGCACGGTTCAGCATAACCGGGTGTTCTTTGATTACATCTTCCAGAACATCCCATACAGCCGGCTCCAGCTTCTCAACCATTTTCTTAGCGTTCTTAATATTGTGTGCAGTTCCGTTTGCAACAAGCTCTTTCATAACGAATGGTTTGAACAGCTCGATTGCCATTTCTTTCGGAAGACCACACTGGTAAATCTTAAGTTCCGGTCCTACGACGATAACGGAACGTCCGGAATAGTCAACTCGTTTACCAAGAAGGTTCTGACGGAAACGTCCGGATTTACCCTTCAGCATATCAGAAAGGGATTTCAGGGCTCTGTTTCCAGGACCTGTTACGGGACGTCCACGACGACCATTGTCGATCAGGGCATCAACTGCTTCCTGAAGCATACGTTTCTCGTTACGAACGATGATATCCGGTGCACCTAACTCCAGAAGTCTCTTCAGACGGTTATTACGATTGATGATTCTTCTGTAAAGGTCATTTAAGTCAGATGTTGCGAAACGTCCGCCATCCAGCTGAACCATCGGACGAAGGTCTGGCGGGATTACAGGGATAACAGTCATGATCATCCACTCAGGACGGTTTCCTGACTCACGGAAAGATTCTACAACTTCGAGACGTTTGATGATTCTCGCACGTTTCTGTCCGGTAGCATCTTTTAATTCTTTCTTAAGTTCTGCGGAATCTTTCTCAAGATCGATTGCTTCGAGAAGCTCTTTGATAGATTCTGCACCCATACCTACGCGGAAATTATATCCATAAGCCTCGCGGGCATCCTGATATTCTCTCTCTGTAAGTACCTGTTTGTACTGGAGTCCGGAATCTGCCGGATCCAGTACGATATAGTTTGCAAAGTAAAGAACTTTCTCCAGAGTTCTCGGAGAAATGTCAAGGATCAGACCCATACGGGACGGAATTCCTTTGAAATACCAGATGTGGGATACCGGAGCAGCCAGCTCGATATGTCCCATACGCTCTCTACGTACAGAAGATTTGGTAACTTCTACACCACATCTGTCGCAGACAACGCCTTTATAGCGAATCTTTTTGTACTTTCCACAGTGGCACTCCCAGTCCTTGCTCGGTCCAAAGATTCTTTCACAGAAAAGTCCGTCTTTCTCCGGTTTCAAGGTACGGTAGTTGATGGTCTCAGGTTTTAAAACCTCGCCTCTTGACCACTCTCTGATTTTCTCAGGGGACGCCAGTCCGATTTTGATGGCATCGAAAGTCATTGGCTGATATGTTTCATTGGCGTTAGTTGTTTCTGCCATGTATTCTTTCCCCTTTCTTACTCTTCGTCATTGTCTTCAAGAACCTCATCCAGTTCATTGAAGTCGTCTTCCTCATCTTCGTCCTCTTCAACGTCAACGAGTTCTTCTCCGTCAAACTCCTGCTTTGTATAGCCGTGTTTGCCGTAGTCTTCTTCTCTGTCGTGATGTCTTCTTGAATCTCCCTCGATGACAGAACGAAGGTCTGTGTCACCGTAGTCTACAGATTCGAGAAGATGTACTTCTGTATTGTCATCCTTGAGTACCTTCACGTCCAAACCAAGAGACTGAAGCTCTTTTAAGAGAACCTTGAAGGATTCCGGAATACCCGGCTCAGGAATATTGTCACCTTTGATGATTGCTTCGTATGTCTTAACACGACCAACAACATCATCGGACTTAACTGTCAGGATCTCCTGCAGTGTGTAAGATGCACCGTAAGCTTCCAGTGCCCAAACCTCCATCTCACCGAAACGCTGTCCACCGAACTGAGCTTTACCACCCAGAGGCTGCTGTGTTACCAGAGAGTAAGGACCTGTAGAACGTGCATGAATCTTATCGTCTACCAGGTGGTGCAGTTTCAGATAGTGCATGTGACCGATTGTTACAGGGCTGTCGAAATATTCGCCTGTACGTCCGTCACGAAGACGCACTTTACCATCTCTGGAGATCGGAACGCCTTTCCACAGTGCTCTGTGGGCTTTATTCTCATCCAGATACTGCATTACATCCGGTGCTAAAATATCTTTATATTTCTCACGGAACTCTTCGAAATCTTCTGTGTTTACATAGTCATTTGCAAGTTCCAGTGTATCCTGGATATCATGCTCATTGGCACCCTGGAAAATAGGTGTGGCAACATTAAATCCAAGTGCTTTCGCAGCAAGACTTAAGTGAATCTCCAGGACCTGTCCGATATTCATTCGGGAAGGCACACCCAGAGGGTTCAGCACGATATCAAGAGGACGTCCGTTCGGAAGGAATGGCATATCTTCTACAGGAAGTACACGGGAAACAACACCCTTGTTACCGTGACGTCCGGCCATCTTATCACCAACAGAAATCTTTCTCTTCTGTGCGATATAGATACGTACGGACTGGTTTACACCAGGGGACATCTCATCGCCATTCTCTCTTGTAAATACCTTGGCATCTACGACAATACCGTATTCACCATGAGGTACTTTCAGAGAAGTATCACGTACTTCACGTGCTTTCTCACCGAAGATCGCACGGAGAAGTCTCTCTTCTGCAGTAAGCTCTGTCTCTCCCTTAGGAGTGACCTTACCAACAAGGATATCACCGGCACGAACTTCTGCACCGATACGGATGATACCACGTTCATCAAGATCCTTCAGTGCGTCATCGCCGACACCAGGAACATCACGTGTGATCTCTTCCGGTCCGAGTTTGGTATCACGGGCTTCTGCCTCATATTCTTCAATATGAACAGATGTGTAAACATCGTCCATAACAAGTCTTTCGCTAAGAAGTACAGCATCCTCGTAGTTGTAGCCTTCCCATGTCATAAATCCGATCAGCGGGTTCTTACCAAGAGCAAGCTCTCCGTTTGCTGTGGAAGGACCATCTGCGATAACCTGTCCGGCCTCTACGTGTTCACCCTGGAATACGATTGGCTTCTGGTTGTAGCAGTTACTCTGGTTACTTCTTAAGTATTTAGTCAGATGATAATCATCTTTTGTACCATCATCGTTCTTGATGCTGATATCTGTAGATGTGGAACGAAGTACAGTACCGGATTTCTTTGCAACTACGCAGACACCGGAGTCAACTGCTGTCTTCACTTCCATACCTGTACCAACTGCAGGAGCTTCCGTTGTCAGAAGCGGTACGGCCTGACGCTGCATGTTGGATCCCATCAGCGCACGGTTAGCATCGTCGTTCTGCAGGAACGGAATCAGAGCTGTAGCGACAGAGAATACCATACGTGGAGATACGTCCATGTAATCGAACATATGACGCTCATACTCCTGAGTCTCTTCGCGGAAACGACCGGATACATTCTTATGAACGAAATGTCCTTCTTCGTCCAGAGGCTCATTGGCCTGTGCTACATGGTAGTTATCCTCTTCATCAGCGGTCATATATACAACCTCATCTGTTACACGAGGATTCTTAGGATCTGTTTTGTCGATCTTACGGTAAGGTGCCTCAATAAATCCGTACTGATTGATTCTTGCATAAGATGCAAGGGAGTTGATCAGACCGATGTTAGGACCTTCAGGTGTCTCAACAGGGCACATTCTACCGTAATGGGAGTAATGGACATCTCGAACCTCGAATCCGGCTCTGTCTCGTGACAGACCGCCAGGTCCCAGGGCGGAAAGACGTCTCTTATGGGTCAGCTCACCAAGAGGATTGTTCTGATCCATGAACTGTGACAGCTGGGAAGAACCGAAGAACTCTTTCACTGCTGCAGTTACAGGTTTGATATTGATTAAGGACTGCGGAGAAATATTGTCCGTATCCTGTGTTGTCATTCTCTCACGAACCACACGTTCCAGTCTGGAAAGACCGATTCTGTACTGGTTCTGAAGCAGCTCACCTACCGCACGGATACGACGGTTTCCAAGGTGGTCGATATCATCGGCATTGCCAAGGCCATATTCCAGATGCATATTGTAGTTGATAGAAGCAAAGATGTCTTCTTTTGTGATATGCTTCGGAATCAGATCGTGGATATCTCTGTGGATCGCTGCGATTCTGTCTTCTAATGTGTCATTTTCTTCCAGAATATTCTCGAGAACAGGGTAGTATACTGATTCTGTAACACCGATGCTCTTCGGATCTTCGATCTCCGGAAGGTAGTGGCGGATATCCACCATTAAGTTGGAAAGGACCTTGATTCTGCGGTCTTCCTCGCCAAGGATCCATACATATGGAACGGCGCTGTTCTGGATGGTATTTGCCATTTCTTTTGTTACAACAGTTCCCTCTTCTGCCAGGATCTCGCCTGTAGAAGCATCAACAACATCCTCAGCCAGCTTATGGCCAACGATTCTCTTGTTGAAGTGGAGTTTCTTGTTGAATTTATAACGTCCAACCTTCGCAAGGTCATATCTTCTCGGGTCAAAGAACATTGCGTTGATAAGGCTCTCTGCGCTGTCAACAGCAAGCGGCTCACCCGGGCGGATTTTCTTGTATAATTCAAGAAGACCTTCCTGATAGTTTGTGGATGTATCCTTTGTAAAACTTGCAAGAATCTTTGGCTCTTCACCGAAGAGGTCAATAATCTCTGCATTGCTTCCTACGCCAAGTGCACGGATCAGAACAGTGATTGGAACCTTTCTTGTTCTGTCAACACGTACGTAGAAAACATCATTAGAGTCTGTCTCGTATTCCAGCCATGCACCTCTGTTCGGGATTACGGTACTGGAGAACAGTCTCTTACCAAGTTTATCATGCGCGATTGCGTAATAGATTCCAGGGGAACGTACTAACTGGCTGACAATTACTCGCTCTGCACCATTGATGACAAAGGTACCTGTAACTGTCATGATAGGTAAATCTCCCATGAAAATCTCGTGTTCGTTGATTTCCTCTGTTTCTTTGTTAATCAGTCTCACTCGAACCTTCAAAGGTGCGGCGTAAGTTGCGTCACGTTCTTTACACTGTTCGATATTATATTTTGCATCTTTCTCGTCAAATGTAAAGTCGATGAATTCCAGGCTGAGCTTTCCGGCGTAATCCGCGATCGGAGAAATATCATCAAAGACTTCCTTCAGTCCTTCATCAAGAAACCATTTATAAGAATCTCTCTGGACTTCGATCAGGTTTGGCATTTCCAGGACTTCTTCTTGTCTCTGGTAGCTCATACGCATGCTTTTTCCAGTTTTTACAGAACGAATTCTGTTTTTTTCCATTGACGTTTCACCCCTGTTTTTTCTTTAAATTTATTATAACTTGACCCTTTTTGCCAAAAGACATAAAGGCACATCTTGCCATAATATAGCATTCTTCACTATAGCACAGCAAGTTGTGCCTGTCAATCACTTTTTTTTGATTTTTTTATACTTTTTTAAAAATTGGGTTACTGTTTTTTCTCTATATAAAAATCTGCGATTCTTTATCAATAACGTCTTTGTTAATTGTTCACAGTGTACATATTAACTATTCCTCAGAAATTTTGCTGTTCTTTGCGCGGATACTGTCGGAATGACCATTTTCATTGAATTCATTATCCTTACTGCTGTTAATGCGGGAGTTGCTGAATTCGGCCGCATAGTCCTTATTGCTGTCAAATGTGTTTCCATCCACAGAAATCCCTTTTGAATCTGTAATGCACAAACCTGATTTGCTATTTGATCCACATATATTCCCCTGAATTCTGGAATTATCGCTTTCTGCATTGATTTCGATCCCATTGCTGCCATTTCCGGAAGAAAAATTATCCGTTATATCCGCTGACGGACATCTCTGTAAAAGTATTCCTTTTCCTTCATTTTTATAAGTATAGTTTCCATTAACAATACTATTTTCTGTATATTTAACAAGAATACCGTTTCTAAGATTTGAACTTACCCTATTTCTCTCAATCCGGCCTCCTGCTGCAAATCGCAACGCACAGATTCCATCTTTCGAAAATCCGGATATGGTATTTCTATAAACCAGGCAGATTTTCTTTGCTGCCTCTGTTCCATTTATATAGATTCCATAATCGTTTCCACCAGACATATCATTATATAAAATCCGGATATTGCTGCCTTTCGCAACGCTGATTCCCGTATTACTGTACACCTGGTTTTGTGAAAGCCTTATTGTGTTTCCCCGGCATATACAATCCTCAGCCCAGGTAAGCTTAATTCCGTCCCCATATCCACTGATCAAATTGTTTTTGGCAGTAACGCCCCGGACAATATATCGCCCTGCCGGAACACCGTTTGCCGCCGGGCTTGCAGTATTTTCCAGATCATCATCTTCAGACGGTTTATTCTCTCCGGCTGACCCCTGAGATATTTCCCCGCTGATCCAGATACCATATCCATCCCACTGCTTATTATCTATCAGTGCCGGATCCGCAATTGCGATCTGGTTATTCTCGATCCGAATATTCTCCGCATACTGGTTTCCGGCCGCTGAAAGTTCCTGACCATCCAGAGTGTGCGCATTTCTGGTATAAACGGAACGCACATAGATTCCGCCACCAACATTACTCATGACGTTTCCGGTTATCACCGTATCCTGATAGTTCAGGCACCAGATTGCTCTCTTTCTCAGATTGGCAAACTGATTGTCGCAGATCGTAATGTTCTTATATGGTCTGTCAAACACCATACTGTGACTGCCGATTCCTGCAAATACATCCTCAAAAGTGTTATCCTTTATCACGATATTCTCACAGACACTTCCATCATATGGAAGATATCCTGGGAAAATCTTCGGCATACAGGCATCCAGCTGAATACATTCCTGACCGCCGCCTTCATAATCTTTCCAGTAGCCTCTGAATGCACACCCTGTGATTTCTGCATCCTTTACGCCCGCAAACTCCAGAAAATGGGATTTGAGATTGTTAAGAAATATGGCATTTTTTATTGTGACATTTGTAGCATGTCCTATTCTGAAACCTACAAAACCACCAGATTCTTCTTTATTTTCCACCGATTCATAGTTTGCATCCCAGATACCACCATCGATTGTTATATTGCGATATCCATCATATCCGCCTTCTGATGTCTGACTGTCTCCCAGGCGAAGTAAAATCTCTTTTCTCGGTGAAGTTTTCGTTATCGTGGCACCTTCTGCGTACAGATAAATGTTGCTGTACATATGAAGAGTTCCTGTAAGTATGTAGTTCCCTGGCGGAATAATCACTTTGCATGGTTTTTCATCGGTTGCACGGTCTCTTGCCTGAGCCAGCAATGTATTTAATTTTACAGTGATGTCTTCTCCATCCTGCACATTCAGCACAAGCTCCTGCATCTCTTTCTGAGTCTGATCGTCATCTCCCGCGGAAAAACTCTCCGTATTTCCGTCATCAAAGCCATCCACTTCAGATTCATTTTCTGTAAATTCATTCGCAAGATTCTCTGCTGATTGCACATCCGCATCGGAAACATCTTCAAAAGATCCGTCACTTTCAGATGCGTCTTCAAATAACTGCTCTTCCTCTTGCTGGGCAGCCTGTACATTTACACCTACGTATGTGGTCAGGCAAAGCCGCGCCGCCATAATAATGCCAAATATCCCTGCTGCTGTCCTGTTCATCATAGTCTGTAATCCTCCAGCTCTGTAAAAAAAGCAGGAACACCACTGGCATTCCTGCTTGTAAATCTTCTATACATAATAGGAAGATAATTATTTAAGGTTAACCTTAGCACCTTCAGCTTCAAGTTTTGTCTTGATGTCTTCAGCTTCTGCTTTGGATGCGCCTTCTTTAACAACCTTCGGAGCACCGTCAACCATTTCTTTAGCTTCTTTAAGACCTAAGCCAGTTACTTCACGAACAACTTTGATAACTTTAACTTTGTTTGGTCCAACTTCTGCAAGTTCTACGTCGAACTCATCTTTTTCTTCAGCTGCTTCTCCAGCTGCTCCAGCTGCTGCTACTACAACACCTGCTGCTGCGGATACACCAAATTCTTCTTCACAAGCTTTTACTAAGTCGTTTAATTCTAATACAGATAATTCTTTGATTGCTGCAATAAATTCTTCTGTTGTTAATTTTGCCATTTTAAATTCCCTCCATATAATATTATTTTAGATTCGTTCTTTTTGTGCCCTTGGGCATTAATGAAAATTATTCAGCTGCTGCTTCAGAGCCGTTTTTCTCAGCGATCTGATTAAGCACACGAGCGAAGTTTGTAATCGGAGACTGGATGCTTCCAAGCAGTTTGCCAAGAAGTTCTTCTCTGGACGGGATTCCAGCCAGTGCCTGAATACCTGCCTGATCGTTGTAGTTTCCTTCAACGACACCTGCGATTAACTCTAAAGCCGGGTTCTTCTTTGCGAATTTATCAAGGATTCTTGCCGGAGCAGTTGCGTCTGTAGCAGAGATTGCCAGAGCGTTTGTTCCATGTAAGTGCTGGATAAGTTCTTCACACTGAGTACCCTCGAATGCACGATGCATCATTGTGTTCTTGTATACTTTATACTGAACACCAGCTTCTCTTAATTCCTTACGTAAAGCAGTATCCTGTTCAACTGTAAGACCGCTGTAGTTAACAAGTACTACAGATTCTGCCTCTTTCACGTTGTTGATGATTTCTTCTACGATCGGTTGTTTAAGTTCTACTTTTGCCATGAAATGGTACACCTCCTTATAGATTTTGTATACCGCTGCAAATGAGTAAAGAAAAAGCCTTACTGCATGACAGTAAGGCTTGCGTAATCTTCCATAAACATTAAAGAATACTTAGTCCTCGGTAGGCGTTTACAACTTATGCCTTACGGCACCTACTGTCTTCGGCAGCGTTCTTGCATAGAATAGCACATTGACTTTATGTTGTCAAGAGTGATTTTTAATATTTTTTATTTCGTTCCGAAAATTCTGTCTCCGGCATCGCCGAGTCCCGGGCAAATATAAGCATGGTCATTTAATTCACGATCAAGATGTCCGCAGTAAATCTGCACATCCGGATGTGCTTCGTGGAGACGTTTGAGTCCTTCTGGTGCTGCGATGATACACATGAATTTGATGTTTTTGCCGCCCTGTTTTTTGACAAAATCGATAGCCGCTTCTGCGGAGCCGCCGGTTGCGAGCATTGGGTCTACGATAACTGCAATTCTTTCATCAATGGATTCCGGAAGTTTACAGTAATATTCGTGCGGTTCGTGTGTTACAGGGTCGCGATAAAGTCCTACATGACCGACTTTTGCAGACGGAACGAGAGTCAGGATGCTGTTGACCATTCCAAGACCTGCACGCAGAACCGGTACGATTGCCAGTTTCTTTCCGGCGATCATTGGTGTCATACAGGTTTCGATCGGAGTTTCCACTTCCACATCTTCTACCGGAAGATCTCTCAGGGCTTCATAACCCATGAGGATTCCGATTTCCTCTACCAGTTTACGGAATTCATTTGTTCCTGTGTTTTTGTTTCTCAGCATGGAGATTTTATGCTGGATCAATGGGTGATCCATGATATAAACATTTTTCATTATCTTTTTCCTCTCTTAGTTATAGATTGTAACTATTTTTCCTATTATAGTGCCTGATGGCATTTTATAAAAGGAATACTTACATCTGTTTGCGCACAATACGATATTCATCGCCCATCTTGAAATATGGACACTGATGGAAGCTTCCGGTGATAAATTTCACCATCTCGTCTTCATCGAGATTTACTTCGCAAGTATAACATTCGTAATCGTCGTCATAACTGTAGTTTACACAATATTCGCAGTTTACTGCATCGGACATCGTTAATCTCCCCTTTCTGTGACTGGAATCAGGATTTTCAGTTCAAACCAGTTATTTTTCTGGGATGCCACTGCTGATCCCCCATATTTCTCTACAATGGTACGGATACTCTTCATTCCATATCCATGTAAGTGTTTATCTGCTTTCGTTGTCACCGGCAGACTGTTTGTGAATTCAAGTTTCTCATCACAATAATTCTCTGTTCGGATTCTTAAGAATTGTTTTTCCTGTGTAACATATAATCCGATCAGGCGCTTCTCCTGATTTATATAATTGGCAAGACGGATTCCGTATCTCATGGAATAAATCAATATTGCCAGGGAGGCTGCCTGCGTGTTCAGACCTTCGCCACAGTCTACAAAGCACCAGAATTCGCCACTTCTATCTGATACGATGTTCTCCTCATTCAGATAGGACATTCCAATCTAATAGTCAAGCAGAACAAAACCATATAATAATGCATAGTCAGAAAAATACTGTTTGCGATTCCGGCTCAAACCAGCTTCGCAAACGGTACATTTTTTAATTCATGTATATTTAACTTTTACATATCTCCAGCTTCTCGATCTTGCAACTATGCTTCTTAGTCTTTTTATCATAGTTTATTCCCGCAAGAATCAGATTTCCCTGATAGTCTTTCAATGCCTCTACATACTGTTTATCTTTTATCTGGGTAATTGCTCCTTCTGCACTTTTATCCCATTTAGATTGTTTTCTGCCTGTGCAGAGTATGTCTTTTCTGATATACTAAAGCGTGTTTCTATAATGATAAATTGCTATCAACTAATTACAATGTTTCTTTATAGCCACGTTACTATCCACTCCATTTTGGTAAGGAAGCACCTGAACAGTATCATCTATCTCTCCACCCCTACCAGATATGTTTATTAAAGAGGTTACATTTATGTTATTATATCATAGATCTATAAAAAAAATAATAAAACACTGTACTTTTTCAATACTCGCAGGGACTTTTGTGCTGTCTTCTGCGATTACGTCCGGATGTTCTGCAGAAACAGACACTACTCAAACCACAGAGTCAGAATCTCAGGAACCAATTTCCACTACCGCAATTAAACTGAATACTGCAGTTACTGTCACTATTTATGATTCCCAGGACAGAAATCTCCTTACCGAATGTATGAATTTATGCGATAAATATGAAAAAATATTCAGCCGCACCGCAAGTGACAGCGAATTATATAAACTAAATCACAGACAACTCACACCTGTAGATGGAACAGATTATACCTATCAGGTATCAGATTCTCTGGCTGAGCTGATTCAGAAGGGACTTTATTATTCTGAGCTGTCGTATGGTGCTTTCGATATTGCGATTGAGCCATTAACTTCTTTGTGGGATTTTACCGCTGAAGATCCGCAAGTACCGGAAGACAGCCTGATTCAGACTGCTCTGTCGAAATGTGATTATCGCAACATCTCCATTGGCGGAAAAGACAATAATGAGATTACATTAAAAACTGACGACACTGCCATAGAGTTAGGTGCTATTGCCAAAGGATATATTGCAGACCGATTGAAAGAATATCTAATCTCTCAGGATGTGAAAAGTGCGATTATTAATCTTGGCGGAAATGTTCTCTGTATCGGTGGAAAGCCTGATGATTCTTCATTTAAGATTGGAATTCAGAAACCATTTGCGGATCGAAGCGAAACGATTGCTGTTATGGATATTAAAGATAAATCTGTTGTTTCTTCTGGGGTTTATGAGAGATGTTTTGAACAGGATGGAACTTTATACCATCATCTGCTGAATCCCAAGACAGGATATCCTTATGACAATGGACTAATCGCAGTTACGATTATCTCTGATCAGTCTGTAGATGGAGATGCACTAAGCACGACTTGCTTCGCGCTTGGACTTGAAGATGGATTGAAACTGGCAGAATCCCTGGATGATGTGCAGGCATTTTTTGTTACATCAGATTATGAGATACATTATACAAAAGACTTTCAGAAAGAAATTACAGTCACAGAAACTGACTAACACTTCCCTATAATCAAAGTAAAAGAGCTGTTGTGCTAAATAGTTAGTACAACAGCTCCCATATTTCCACTATATTCTAAAATTAAGTATAATTATTATTTCTGCAATTATGCTTATCCCCAAATTCCACTTCTCTGTTCTTCCAGATGATCGAGGATAAAGTTATAAATGTCTATGGACACGCTGTCAGGATAGTGTGTTCCATCTACGGTTGAAAATCCTTCTGATACCAGATGAGAATACACATCTATATAAGTAACACCGCTTAAGTTGGCCTGCATTGCTGCATTGAAGCTCTCAATTTCCGCATTACTGCAATATGGATCGTTCTGCACTGGTCCTACGGAGACAAAATACGTCTGTGCTCCACGACTAGCCCATTCAGCTGCTTTGGAATTGATATAGCTGAGATAATCATTGACATGATAGAGGTCGTTGACTCCCATCAGAATAATGACCGCCGTATTATCTTCTATCTGATCTTCTACCTGCGGCACGCCTGTTGATACCATCCAGTCATAGCCCATGGAAGAAAGACAGGACCAGACGCTGTCATCGTTCACTGCATCTCTGAGTCCTTCTGTTCTGGAATCTCCGATGAAAACAAGCTTGTCTGCTGAGACTGTATCCGGATGATTTGGTTTGCTCAGCGTTCCCTGATCTGCCGGATTCTGTTTAGCTGCTTCTGGTGTCGCTGTCGGCACTGGTGTTGACGTCGGCTTCGGTATTGCTGTCGGTTTTGGTGTTGCCGTTGGTGTAAGTGTTGATGTTGGCTTCATCGCAGCTGGTCTTGGTGGGCCTGCAACTTCTGACGCATAAACGTTTGAGAATATACAAATTGTTGCAATGCCTGCTGCTAATATTATTGATTTGATTTGATGTTTTTTCGTCGTACTCACTCCCCTCAGAATGAATTCTCACATAGTTACCTAATGGATATATCTGACATCTATATATCGTAATTACATCCCCGGCATCATATCCGGCCATGAGAGGATTTCTTTAGAGATAATTTCTTCATAATCACCCTCAATATCCTGGCTTCTGCCTGCTTCGAATACGTTTGTCTCTGCTCCCCAGACACGGTCTTCGTATTCCCACACATGGAATCTCAGACCACGGAACATAAAGTCAAGGCTTCCACATCCATTTTCTTCTGTGTATTCATAATGAATATTTTTTGTTTTTAATGCTTCCTGCACTTTTTCTAATCGCATCGAAATACCTCCCGTTTGGATGATCAGAATATTTTCATACTGATTATTTTTACTGTAAAAATCACTACAACTATTAAACACATACACAATTATCTGCTTAATATCTCTAAGATACGAAAGATAAATACAAATAACTGCAAATTGCTATAGTTTGCATCCCCATGTATACCCCATTACATAGAGATTATTATACCATACTCTGCAATATCCCATGTAATCTGAATACAACTTGGGGCATTCCGAAAATAGATATTGTATTACGGTTCACTCCGTTCTCAGCAGCATAATAACGCATGAACAGCAGCTACTCAATTCTTATTCTTCTTTGTCGGAACCGCCAGAATAATGATCGTCGCAATTACAAGCAAAGTTCCGATCAGATCTGGTGTCGTAAAGCTTACTTTCATCCAGACCGCGGTCAGCACCATCGAAGCTACCGGTTCCACACAGGAGAAAAGACTGGCTTTTACGGAGCCTATCATCTTCACACCTGTCAGGTACATGGAAAATCCGGCCATTGTTCCAAAAATAATAATAAAAGCCAGTGCCACAAATGCTTCTCCGTCAAAAATCACCTGATAGTTCCACGGACGAAATACTGCCATAAGCACCACGCCGCCAATCAGCATCCCCCATGCCAGTACAAGTGGTGTATCAAACTGCGCCTGCAATCTGGCTGGTTTTACCGTATATATGACTACTGAAACTGCCGAAATCAGTCCCATAATCAGTGCTTTCTGTGATAGCGCCAGTGAGGTAGGATTTCCATGTGTTGCGATCAGAAAAATTCCTGTCACCGCAAGGGTTACGCCCAGCACTTCTTTTTTCTCAGGAAGACGTTTTGTGCGCAGACATACCCACACAACGATCAGCGCAGGTCCGAGATACTGAATGACTGTTGCAGTTCCGGCATTGGACCACTCGATTGTCTGAAAATAGCTGTACTGACACAACATCATTCCCGCCAGTCCGTAAATGATAATATCCCCCCTGTTTCTCTTACTTCTCCAGATGTCGAAGGTTTTTCCCTTAATTCTGATGAAATAGTAGCACAGAAGCAGAACTCCTGCTGTTACCAGACGTATCGGCACCAGCCAGGAGGCCGTTACCTCTTTGTTCTGAAATAGAAACTGACCACAGACACCGGAGATTCCCCACAGAATGCCGCCAATGATCGTCAGAAATGTTCCCAGAATCACCTCTCGTTTTTTGTTGTTTGAATTTGTTTTCTCATTCATAACGTATATATCCTGTCTGCATTAATATAATTCAGAAATGAGTATAATCCGCAATGCCAAAACTTGTCAAGGAATCAATTTGAGTGCAAAAAACCGCCACAGAAATGTTCGTTATCTGTGACGGTTTATATTATTTTTCGGAATTTATTCTGCAATAGTTTACTCACATACTTACACAGACCGTTTTCCATATGCTGTCTTTACATTTTTCTGATCCGATCAGATATAGTTTCCATCCTGTGCATTCTGTACTGCAAATACAGATTTCTTCTTCACGAAGTCTACTGCGTCTTTCACAGTAAGTCCATCCAACTGCCAGTTTGCATAGAATCCTTCCATCCCTTTGAGTGTCTCGTCTTTTGCTGTATTTTCATCAAGGACAAGGAGTACGATCAGCCCGGCTGCTTTGAGGTGGCGGACGGTTTCTGCATAATTTTCACTTGCTGCCGGATGATACAGATAGGTATGTCTTCCAAGTACAGTCAGCCCTTTTTCTACCTGCTCTGCAAATTCAAGTGTGATTCCTTCTTTGCCGATTGGGAATTCTACGACAACCGGGGTCTGACCCTTAAGTCCGGCACGAACCTGCTCGTCTACTTTACCAATCTGGGATTTATCCTGGGAAACGAGAGTTTTTCTCACAACGCCGCAGGCAGATGTCATGTTTGTGACACGGTCGATCAGAATTAGTTCTCCAAGTGTTCTGTGCTTGTCAAATTCGTCTACCACGATCTTCTCTGAGAACTCCAGAGTACAGGAGGCAATCTCATTTTTATTTAAAGTATAGGCGTTTTTCTTTTCGCCTGTGTTTACGTCTACGGAATAATTAATCTTTGTAACCAGACCTGGGATCATCTTTGTGCCAATCTTTACAAAGAAATTCTTGCCGTCTGTCAGAGCATTGTCGTCCATCCAGAGGATATCTGCTTCCACAGAGTCTGTCAGGACTGCACCGGAATCGATTGTGAGCACGCATCCTCGGGAAACGTCTACTTCTCTGTCAAGCTGGATGGTGACAGGCTGTCCCTGTACTGCTTCTTCGGCTTCTTTGTTTCCAACCAGAATGCTCTTTACATGAGCTTCTTCCTTGCTCGGAAGTGTAGTTATAAGATCACCGACTTTAATAGAGCCATTCTCGATCTGTCCCTGAAATCCGCGGAATTCATGGTTGGGCCGGCAGACTCTCTGTACCGGCATGTAGAAACCTTTTTCTGTGTCTTCCTTGATATCTACGGTTTCCAGATGTGTAAGGAGTGCTTCGCCTTCATACCATGGCATATTGTCAGATTTTGTTGTGACATTGTCACCCTCTGTGGCAGATACCGGAATAATGGTTACATTGGCAAGTTTTAATTCCTCTACCAGTGCTGCGATCTGATTCTCGATCTCACGAAAACGCTTCTCATCATAACCGATAAGATCCATTTTGTTTACTGCGAATACAAAGTAACGGATTCCCATCAGTGCGCAGATTCTTGCATGGCGTCTTGTCTGAACCAGAACGCCCTGGGAAGCATCCACAAGGATAACTGCCAGATCTGCAAAAGAAGCACCAACTGCCATGTTTCTGGTATATTCTTCATGTCCCGGTGTGTCCGCAACGATGAAGCTTCTGTTATCTGTTGTAAAATATCTGTATGCAACGTCGATTGTGATACCCTGCTCACGTTCTGCCATCAGGCCATCCAGAAGAAGTGAATAATCAATGGCGCCGCCTCTGCTTCCTACCTTGGAATCCAGCTCCAGAGCTTTTTCCTGGTCTGCATAGAGAAGCTTTGCATCATAAAGAATATGTCCGATCAGAGTGGATTTTCCATCATCCACACTTCCGCATGTAATAAATTTCAATAATCCTTTCATCCTAGAAATACCCCTCTCTCTTTCTTCTCTCCATGCTGCCTGTTGCCTCGTGGTCGATCACACGGCTGGTACGTTCAGAGGAAACAGCACTTAATGTCTCATCAATAATCTCGTCCAGTGTATCTGCCTCAGATTCGATACCACCTGTCAGCGGATAACATCCAAGAGTACGGAATCTGACTTTTTTGTGTTCGACCTTTTCACCTGGGCGAAGTTTTAATCTGTCATCATCTACCATGATAATGTTTCCATCTCTGTAGATGACCGGTCTTTCTTTTGCAAAATATAATGGTACGATTTCGATATTTTCACGCTGAATATACTGCCAGATATCCTTCTCTGTCCAGTTGGAAATCGGGAATACTCGCATGCTTTCACCTTTCTGTATCTTGGTGTTGTAGAGTTTCCACATTTCCGGTCTCTGGTTCTTCGGATCCCATGCCTGAGCAGAATTACGGAAAGAGAAAATTCTTTCTTTCGCTCTGGATTTCTCTTCATCACGACGGCCGCCGCCAAATGCTGCTGTAAACCCATATTTTGTCAGGGCCTGTTTTAATGCCTGTGTTTTCATGATATCTGTGTATGCAGAACCATGATCAAATGGATTGATTCCTGCTTTCACACCTTCTTCATTGGTGTATATCAGCATGTCAATTCCGTTTTCTTTTGCGACTCTGTCACGAAATTCGATCATCTCGCGGAATTTCCATGTTGTATCAATGTGCAGGAACGGGAAAGGTGGTTTCTCCGGGTAAAATGCTTTCAGCGCCAGATGGAGCATAACGGAGCTGTCCTTTCCTATAGAATAAAGCATAACCGGCTTTTCACACTCGGCTGCTACTTCTCGCATAATATAAATTGCTTCTGCCTCAAGCTCATCAAGATGAGATAAGTTACTCATTGCATTATCCTCCTCTGTTTGTTAAATATATTTTGAAAAATCTGGCGGATATTTTTCTGCCATATTCTTGGAAAATTTTCTTTCAAAGTTAATACCAGTCAATATTTATTGGCATCCTTCTTATTAACCTGAATCGTAATCTTTGTACCGTCCGGCTTCTCCACTGTCCATGTGGAAATGTCCGGCTTTTCTGATACGACCATGCTTGCGCCTCTGCCGCCCACATCAGCTCCAAGGAAGAATCGGATGGCGTCGTGGCTGCATTCTTTGATACAGGAAGTACATCCCCAGCAGTCTCTTACCTGACGGATGAAGGCTTTTCCTTCTTTGTCCTTTTTAATCAGATTTCCGGGACAGGCTTCGATGCATTTGCCACATCCTACGCATTTGCTTTTCTGAATCCGAATGCTCATCTTTCACCTGCTCCTTTCTCTGCTGTATTTGCTGTTTCCTGCTTACCAGCGTTCTCTTTTGTTACCAGATCTCTATATAAAATTTTGATCTCACCATTTTCCATACAGGAGTTTACATATTTCATCCAGTCTTCACTCTGATCCGGATAATCTGTATTCTCTCCGAAGCTGTGCCATCTGGTTTCCTTTCTTGCTGCCAGATGTGCGATAACTGCGCGGCATATGATCAGTCGCTCACGAAGTTCATAGATCTGCATCAGCTCATAAGCATCTGTCGCTGCCAGTGTATCTACAACAGGAAGCAGTGCTGCGATCTTTTCATCTGCTTTCGCAAGGCTTGTCTCACTGTATCTGTAATCGGTTCCGATTCCGCCTGCATACTGATCCATGATCTTCTGCATTGCTTCTTCAAGCTGTTCTGCATTCATCAGGGAACGGGGAGCATTTAAGTGAGATTCATACTCTGCTTTCTTTGCTTCTGCTATTTCAGAAAGCTTTTTATCTTCTACTATTTCTGTATCTTTGGCTATTTTTGTTACGGTTTTCTCTTCTGTCTGTCCAAATGCATCTCGCTGTTTTTCAGTTGCCCCTTTGCCTCTGGTTTCGGCATCTTTATTACCCAGATATTTCAGAATTGCTTCCGCGGCAATCTCGCCCTCTGCCAGTGCACCGGTTACATATTTCTGCGGGCATCCACCTGCAACATCTCCGGCTGCATATAATCCCTCGATTGTTGTGGCTCTGTTATTGTCTACCCAGTAACCGCTGGCTGTATGTCCGCCTACGATATATGGCTCTGTACCTTCGATCTCTACATTTTCTTCCGAAGGACCCTTGCCGTCTTCCATCCATTTCAAGGTCTGAGATGGTGCCATATTCAGGTATGCTTTGTAGAGATCCTGTTCCTGTTCTTTGGAAATTCCTTCTGTTCTGAGATAGCAAGGGCCATTTCCTTCCCGGTTCTCCATGACCGTACCATAAACACGCTGAGAAGTTGTCAGGCCGTATTTTGTCTCGTAAATATCGCCATGTGCATTAACTTGTCTGGCTCCTACGCCCTGCGCGATAGTTCCTGTCGGAGCGATCGTATCTTTACATCTCAATGCGATGAAACGCATCTCGAAAGTTGTCATCTCTGCGCCGGAAAGTAATCCCATTGCATATCCTGCACCTGTGTTAAATGGCGGATACCACATCTTATGTCTGGAAAATCCCGGATTATTCGGTCTGTAAAGTCCTGCCGCACCGCCTGTCGCACAAAGGACTGCTTCTGCGTCGATATCATAGAAAATATCTTCATTTACGCTGAATCCCACCGCACCTGTGATCTTTCCGTTTTCTGTTTTGTAGTCTGTAATGTTTACGTGGTTTAAAACTGTGACATTTTCCTGCTCAGCCGCCGCTTTTGCCAAGATTGGCTTCATGTTCTCGCCGTTGATCTTGATGTTTCGATTTCCTCTGGCAACGTATTTGCCATTTTCATCTTTCAGTATGACCAGACCCAGATCTTCCATCACTTTTGTCACATGATTCAGTCGCTCTGACATGCTCAGAAGAAGATCTTCTCTGACGATTCCGTGAGCGTCCTTTTTGGCATAATCCACATAATCCTGTGGAACTCTGCCTTCTGTTATATATGCGTTTAATGCGTTGACACCTGCTGCCAGACATCCGCTTCGTTTAATATTCGCTTTCTCCGCGATCAGAACTTTTCTGTCGCTTTTCTGACCGATGACGTATGCTGCAAAACAGCCTGCTGTTCCGCCGCCGATGATCAGTACGTCGGTCTTGATTCTCTCTGTTCTCATACCCTTTCCTCCGAAAGTATGCTTCCTGTTTATTTCTTAATTTGCTCTATCATAAAATTACCTGGACAGAATATTTACAACCTACCTGAGTATGTAATTTTATGTAACGCTGTTTTTATCACTTACAGTTTACCATTTATCATTGTTTAATGAATTAATATCAGGTAGAATTTCGGTAAAATAATAATCATGCCAGGATTTGCTGTCCGAGTTAGTATACATCTCGATTTCAGCCAAATGCTGCATTACTTATTTAGATGATTACCGAATCATCTCTTACAGCTTCATTCTCAATCAGCTGCACCGTATCGTCTCTCAGTGCAAAAATCCTGTACAGGAACACATTAACGATTTCCCCTTCCCTGACATCTGCTTTCTCAAGGCTTCTTCTTGCTGTTACCACCGAATTGTTCACTCTGATCTGAAGTTCCAGATTATCTCCCCGGAAGGAAACCCGTTCAACCACTCCCTGAGATACGGAAGATCTGAACTTTTCTACTTCATCCAGTCTGGAAACTTTTACGAATTCCGGACGGACAATAATCTTGTCTGCACCCTCCGCCTGAGTAAATGTGTGGAAATCATCTGCATTTTTCAGTATAGATGGCTGTCCGAAGAAAGATGCGGTAAAAGCTGTCTCCGGGTTTCGGTAAACTTCTACCGGAGTGCCTTTCTGCTCAATCCGTCCTGCGTTGGTAATGATGATCTCATCCGCTACCTCGATTGCTTCATCCTGATCATGTGTAACGAAAATACTGGTAATTCCCAGCTTCTCAATCATTTCTTTCAACCAACTTCTCAGCTCCTGACGAATCTTTGCATCAATCGCTGCAAAGGGCTCATCCAGAAGCAGCACCTGTGGATTCGGTGCAAGGGCTCTGGCAAATGCTACCCTCTGTCTCTGTCCACCAGACAGCTGACTCGGATACCTTTTCTCCAGTCCTTCCAGACCTACCAGCTTTACCAGCTCTCTGACCCGGGTGTCTATTGTTTTTTTATCTACTTTCTGAACTTTCAGACCAAATGCTACGTTATCATAAACAGTCATGTAACGGAACAGCGCATAATTCTGAAATACAAATCCGATTCCTCGCTCACTGGCCGGCACATCGTTGACTACTTTTCCATCGATAATGATCTCGCCGCTGTCCGGAGTTTCCAGACCTGCGATCATTCGAAGAATGGTTGTTTTTCCACTTCCACTTGGTCCCAGCAGACCGATCAGCTTGCCTTTTTCGATTCCGAAATTTACATTCTTTGATGCCTGGTAGGAACCATAGGTCTTATTTATATTTTTTAACTCTACATACATATCAGGCTTCCTTCTTTCCTTTGTATTCGATCACGCTTCTGACCACCAGAATGATAACTGCCATGATCACCAGCAATGAAGATACGGCAAACGCCGGAACATACTGAAACTCGTTAAATAAAATCTCGACATGGAGAGGAAGGGTATTTGTCTTTCCTCTTAAATGTCCGGAAAGGACGGATACTGCGCCGAACTCTCCCATGGCTCTTGCCGTACAGAGCACAACTCCATAAAGCAACGCCCATTTAATATGAGGAAAAGTAATCTTCCAGAAGATCGTCCAGCCGTTCGCTCCCATCAGTGCTGCGGCTTCTTCCTCGTCTGTTCCTTCTGTTTCCAGAACCGGAATCAGTTCTCTGGAAATAAAAGGAAATGTTACAAATACAGTTGCAATGATGATTCCCGGTACAGAGAATACAACTTTAATTCCGAATTTAATAAGGAAAAAGTAAACAGGACTCTGACGTCCGAAAATCAGAAGAAAAATCAGACCTGCAATGACCGGCGAAATCGTAACCGGAAGATCGATCAATGTGGTCAGCAGTTTTTTGCCCTTGAACTGAAACTTAGTCAGTGCCCAGGCTGCGAAGATACCAAAAATGGTATTAAAGATGACTGCGATCAGTGTTGCTTTGACCGTAAGGAGAAGTGCTTTAATTGTGTACTCATCCGTTACCGCCTCAAGGTAAACTTTCCAGCCGCTTCGCAGAGCCTCTGTGATCACAGTAATCAGCGGGAGGAGAAGCATTACTGCCAGAAACAGGACGCTGATACCGATCAGCAGCCATTTTGTGATTTTCTCTGAAGTCTTTACATTGTTGTCCATCAGGCATTTCCTCCCCGTAAGATTCTCGCGTTTCTCTGCTGGATCACATTATTGAGAAACAGAATGAAAAATGAAACCGCCAGCATCACCAGTGCGATCGCCGTTGCGCTGGAATAATCAAATTCCTGAAGTTCTGACATAATGATCAGCGGTGTGATTTCTGTGTAATATGGCTTATTTCCTGCGATAAATACGATGCTTCCATATTCACCAAGGCATCTGCCAAAAGCAAGTCCGGTTCCTGCAAAAATCGCCGGTTTCAGTTCCGGAAAAATGACTTTCCAGAAAATCGTTGATTTCTTTGCTCCCAGCACTCCAGCTGCTTCGCTGTAGGAATTGTCCATCTTCTCCAGAACCGGCTGTACGCTTCGTACGACAAACGGAATTCCTACGAAGATCATGGCTACTGTAATACCGATCCTTGTGTATGCGATCTTGATACCGAATCTGGCAAAAAAGCTGCCGACGAGTCCGGAATCGGAAGTTAAGGATGTCAGCGCGATACCTGCAACTGCGGTTGGCAGTGCGAACGGAAGCTCAATCATTCCATCCATGATCCGCTTGCCCGGAAATTCATATTTTACAAGTACCCATGCGAGGATAGTTCCCATAATCCCATTGATCACTGCTGCTGCAAAAGCGGATATGAAGCTTGTGTAAAAGGAAGCCAATACTCTGGCTCTTGTAATGGTTTCAATGAAATCTTTAAAGCTCATCTGTGCTGTGTAGATCACCAGACTGGCAAGTGGGATCAGAACCACCAGACTTAGTATGGAAATGGTAATTCCCATGGAGAGTCCGAATCCTGGAATCACTGGTTTATTTCTTTTTTTCATAAAATAAATCCTTTCGTTTGTCGTAGACGGAAACCTACTGCCTTTAGGCGGTGGAAGAAGCCTTGCTAATTGTTACTAAATATGCTACACTTATTGTAACAGTTTATAAAGAGAAAACCGTTAGATGTGTAACTCATCAAAGGCACTCTTTTGTACATTGACAAGATATGAGGTTGCAATACAAAATTCGTGTATTGCGTAAAATCTTGACCGTAAAAGAATGTTTGCTGTATAGCATGGGAAGTTTAGTACCTGATACAGTTACAGATGAGTATATCTTGTCTGTAAAGGGTGCTGTTAACCACCCTATGATGTAACGCCACTTTAGGGATTAAAGGTCGGAGACATAAGCCGTTACTACGACTGGGCAGTTACAAGCCCATTACCTTTAGGTGATGGATCGTTGACAATCAATTACCACCTCTCTGCTTTTCTCTTTCATAGATCTCATCAAAGATCCCACCATCTGTGAAGTGCTTTTTCTGCACTTCATCCCATCCGCCGTAATCACTGATGTTTACCAGATCTACGCTCAGGTCAAACACATCACTGTGTTCTTTCAGGATCTTTTCATTGGTCGGACGGAAGTAGTTCTCTGCTTCAATCTCCTGCGCTTCGTCGGAATACAGATATTTTAAATACTCAGTTGCCACATCTCTCGTTCCTCTGTAATCCACTACTTCATCTACCACTGCTACAGACGGCTGTGCCAGAATACTCACACTCGGAGTAACGATCTCGTACTCATCCGGATAGTCACGCATGGAAAGATATGCTTCATTTTCCCATGCCACCAGCACATCGCCCTGTCCGTTCTCTACGAAAGAAGTGGTTGCACCTCTTGCACCGGAGTCAAGAACTACTACATTCTGATAAAGCTTCCTGATGAAATCCTTCATCCGGGTTTCATCTCCGTCATACTTCTTATCTGCGTAAGCCCATGCTGCCATGTAGTTCCATCTCGCACCTCCGGATGTCTTAGGGTTCGGAGTTACCACACCCACACCATCCTTTATCAGGTCATCCCAGTCTTTGATGCCTTTGGGATTTCCCTTCTTTACCAGAAATACGATGGTCGAAGTATACGGAGAACTTTCATTGTCAAACTTATCCTGCCAGCCTGTCTCGATCAGTCCTGCGTTTTCAATGGATTCTATATCGTATTCCAGTGCCAGTGTTACTACATCTGCATCCAGACCATTGGCTACTTCCAATGCCTGTTTCCCGGAACCGCCATGGGACTGTGTCACTTCTACATCTTCCCCGGTTTTCTCCTTCCAGTGTTCTTCAAATATTTTGTTGTACTGTTCAAACATTTCTCTGGTAGGGTCATAGGAAACATTGGTGATTGACACTGTTTTTCCAAAAGCCTGTACCGGTGTCAGTGCCAGTACAGCTGCCAGGCCAAATGCAAATAATTTTCTGATCATTTATTTCTCTCCTGCTTTGCTTTACAGTAATACAAGTTCTTCCTTCTCAGATTCCGTTCCTTCTATATGGAAAGAATTCAGAACAGGATTCTCATTATCCATCAGAGAAAGAATCATATAGCTTGCTGTGCTGTCATAAGCCAGTCGTTTATCTTCTTCTGAAGGTCTGGACGGGCTTTCCGGATGGGAATGCCAGTTTCCAAGAGGTACCAGACCATTCGCACGCATATCTTTTACTGCTGCAAGCTGTTCTTTCGGATCTAGCGAAAAGTGCTCATTGGAATGATCGATGTTTGTCAGGCAGTAAACCTTTTTGATAGATTTATCATTTCCATCCTTAGTTCCTGCGATCAATCCGCAGGCTTCTTCCGGAAGATTTTCTCTGGCATGTTTTAAAATTATTTCGTAGTCATTCTTTGACATTGTGATCATGATTTTTCTTGCTCCTTTATCTCCAGCCGATATTTACGATCCGCTTTCGCAGCTTACTTATTGCTCTTCGCAGCCGAAGCAGAAGGCTTATCTGAATCGACCAAAGCGAATCAGATTCCGTCACATTCTGCCTGTTCATAGTCGATCAGCTCTGTGATTGTCGGATGCTCACCGCATACCGGGCAGTTCTTTACATGTTTCGGAAGTTTGATCTTACGGAATTCCATTGTAAGTGCATCATATGTAAGAAGATATCCTGTAAGAAGATCGCCAACTCCCAGAAGATATTTGATTGCTTCCATCGCCTGAAGGCTTCCGATAACGCCTCCCATCGCTCCGATAACGCCGGCCTGTTTACAGGTAGGTACGGCATCCTTTGGCGGCGGATCTTTGAATATACATCTGTAACATGGCCCTTCTCCCGGAACATATGTCATCAGCTGTCCCTGGAAACGAAGGATTCCTGCGTGGGAAAATGGTTTCTTTGCCATAACGCAGGCATCATTGATCAGGAATTTTGCCGGAAAATTGTCGGTTCCATCGATGATAAAGTCATAATCTTTGATCAGATCCATGATTGTCTCGGAATCTACGAAAGTCTGGTAAGTTTTAACTGTCACATCCGGGTTGATGGCTTCCATGGATTCTTTTGCGGAAAGTACCTTTGGTTTGCCAATATCTTTTGTTGCGTGGATGACCTGACGCTGAAGATTGGAAAGGTCTACCTCATCTGCATCTGCAATTCCAATCGTTCCCACACCTGCTGCCGCAAGGTAAAGAGCTGCCGGTGCTCCAAGTCCGCCTGCTCCGATGATCAGAACACTGGAATTGAGCAGTTTTTTCTGTCCTTTTGCTCCAACCTCTTTCAGAATAATATGTCTGGAATATCGTTCGAGCTGATCATTTGTAAATGCCACTATCTTCCACCTCCCATGAAGTACAGGAATTCAACGCTGTCGCCTTCTTTTAATGCGTAAGTTTCAAATTCTGCCTTGTCGATAAAGTCATCGTTTACAGATACTGTTACATACTGAGGAGTCTCTACATCTTCCTGTACGATCAGTTCTGCCACTGTGATTGCGTCTTTTACTTCTTTTTTATCTCCTGCTACTGTGATAACCATAATCTCTGTTCTCCATTTCTGTATGTTTTTATATGTGTAATTTTTTAAAGATTTTTATCAATGATTTCTTCCAGATCTGCCGCTTTCTTTGCTCCGGTCAGCTTCTCGATCTGTTCTCCGTCTTTCAGGAAAATCAGTGTCGGCGCCGACATAACTTTGTATTCTTCTACAAGTTCCTGCTCGTAAGCTACATTTACTTTTCCTATATAAATCTGATCACCGTATTTCTCTTCCAGCTTTGCAAATACCGGAACCATTCTCTTACATGGTACGCAGCTGTCGGAATAGAAATCAATCAGTGTAAGTTTTCCTGGCTGGAAAGCTTTCTCTTTAAAAGTCTCTCCGTTTAATCTCTCTGCCATGATAGTTCACTCCTGTCAGTTCCTGTCTTTTTTATTCAGCCTCTTATTCTCAGTCTCTTGTCTTTTTTATCCGGCTTCCCGCTTTCACGGATCAGTCTCCTGCTTTCTTCACATAAAGTGTGTAGGTTCCATCTTCATTATCATCAAGTTTCAGGATCTGATGTCCTTCCTCTTTGATACTTCGTGGTACATTCTGTACCGGTTCTCCATCATTCATGCGGATGGATAAGATCTGACCTTCATCCAGTTCCTCCAGTGCTACCTTTGCTTTTACAAAAGTTACCGGGCAGACAACATCGGTAATATCTACGGTATCATCAAATTTAATCTCACTCATTTTCATATGCCTCCAGGATTTCTTTATTGAATTCGTCCTCGCCTACGCGGTCAATCGTAAATTTCAGTCTCTCACCGGCTTTCGCATTCTTCTCGAAGAATCCGATTGCTGCATCACACACCTTGAGAAGTTTTTCGTGATCTTCGATAAATGGGATCACTGTTTTTCCTTTATTAATGTGATTTCCGAAGATTCCTCCGAAAGAAACGATATATCCGTGAGTATTGTCATAAGCGTCTGTCGGACAGGCTTTTGTACATCTTCCACAGAAGTTACATTTGGAAGAATCTACTGTGATCTTTCCGTCTTCTAATGTGATGGCACTTTCACGACAAGCTTTCACGCAGACACCACACTGGATACATTTATCTTCCTGCCATGCTACTTTGATACCACCTTTGATTCCTACATCGTTCTCCTCTGCTTTTAAGCAGTTGTTCTGGCATCCGGTAACACCAAATTTAAATTTGTGAGGAAGCTCACGTCCGAAGTATCTCTCATCCAGTTCCTGTGCCAATGCGTAAGTATCGATACATCCGCTTGGACAGATGGCTGCACCCTGACAGGCTGTGATGGTACGAACTCTCGGTCCGCACACACCCGGAACTACATCTCCCTCTTCCAGTGCCGCCTTCACTTCATCAATCTGGCTTAATTTGATGAATGGGATCTCCACACCCTGGCGGGAAGTAAGATGTACGTAGCCCTCACCATATTTCTCTGAAACCTCAGCTACTTTCGCAAGCTGTTTCGCATCCAGATGTCCGCCAACTACACGGATTCTTAATGAAAAATTATCTTTCTGTTTCTGGCGCATGAATCCGCCTTTTTTTAATGCTGCATAATCTGCCATTTCTCTTTCCCTCCTGTCAGAGTTTCCCTTGATTTTTGTTTACTTTTCTTTCTCTCATTCACTTTACCGCAGTCAATCGGATATTCGCAATCCGCTTTCGCTACTTGCTCATAACCGAATAACTGCTCCGCAGTTTATCAGAAGGGGCTTGTACCCCTCCTGATACAAGCAAGTCCCACCCACTGCTTATTGCTCTTCGCAATTGAAGCAGGGGACTTACTTGATTCGGTTAACTTGATGGTTATTTTCTACTTTTCATAGTTATTCGGTAGGTTTTCTATGATATTACACGAAATGACATTATTTGTCAATAGTGTATTGAAATAAATACAATGTGCAAAAGTTATATGGTTACTGTTCACATAATTCCTATAAAAAGGACTGCTGTTTTAATATCATCTATTAAAACAACAGTCCTTCTTGTCAATAGTATATCTACAATTCACTTTCGTTGCGCAACCCTATACGGAATAACAGATCTACAGGTTCATTTAAAATTTATTTCTTACTGTGCAAGCCATTTTTTCATTTTATTCAGATCACTAAATACCTTTGTATTAGAACTCTGTATACCAGTTCTAATATTTGACAAAAGCTGTCCTGAAGCATTTGTTACATTTGCCTTGCTTGTATCAAATCTTCCTGCGTTACTCCAAATACCATTAGAATCTTTACGCATCGCCCAACTGTTTAAATAGCTGCTCGAAATCCCATCATCAAGAACTTTTCCTTTATAAGCAACATATGCTGAAATTCTTGCGCTGGTTACATTTTCTCCTTTAAACGCTATCGTACGGTAATAATAGGAGCCGCTTTTGTAAAGATATACTGCACATTTTTCAATAACTGCGTCATCATTTACCACAATTCTTATGCCTTGCTCATCAATTGTTATCGTGGAATATCCTTTACGATATGAGGTTGGTTTAAATGTAAAATATGTTGAATATACCGGATGGGTCGCTTTTTTCACCGTGACAATACACTTTGCTGTGACTCCCTCAACCGATGCAGAAATTGTGACTTTCCCGGCTTTTTTTGCTTCCACTACACCACTGGAGGATACTGATGCCAGTGAAGAATTACTGCTTTTCCATTTTACAGCAGAATTGCTTCCCTTAACTGTAGCTTTTAGCTTAAGCTTCTCGCCTGTATAAATAGTAGCTTTTGTTTTATTCAAAGTAATCTTAGGTTTTACTGTTACTACACAAGTGACACTTGCATCATTCAGTTCAGCGGTAATGGTTGTCGTTCCAACCATTTTCGCTGTAACCTTTCCCTTGCTGTTTACAGAAGCAACCAATGAATCAGAACTACTCCAGATAGCCGTTTTTGTTACACCATTTACCATTGCATTTAATTGATAACTACTACCTGCTGTCAAAGTTAATGAAGTCTTATTTATTGTTGTTTTTGTAATATTGTCAGCAATATTATCAAATACATGATCCAGATCTGATGAATCCTGTATTATAAAATACTTATCTTTAGATGCCAGATCTTTCATAAGACGTTTTCCAAATTTCAGATCATTTCCTTTGGAATTATGAAAGAATCCAAGTGCATAAACAAAATATCCCTTGTCTTTAGAAACTTTTGCTGTATTATATGACGCATTCGCATATCCATACCATTTATGGTCACCCGAACTGTATCTGCCTGAGGAAGTAAGTTTTCCCACAGTTGGCAAACCATCTGAACACAAAACGATATTCTTAAAAACAGTTCCACTTTTATTCACACTATTAAGCAGATTATCTGCAATCGACAATGCAGAATTCATATTTGTATGTCCATTTACTGTAATGGAACTGATTCGCTGATTCAGAACACTGTAATTATCAGTAAAACCTTGCACTACTACAGGAGAACTATTTAACGCAACTACTGCAACATAATTATTTCCTTCTGTGGATAACACTTTCTGGCAAAAACGTTTTGCCGCGGTTTTCTGACCACTGGCGGGAGTTCCCTTCATACTTCCTGACGCATCCAGAATCAAAACATTATAGCGGCTGGTAGAATTGGTCGTTTTTTTCAAAACAGTAACCAGACATTCCACTGTAGAGCCATTCACCATAGCTGTGATCACTGCTGAACCAGCTGCCTTTCCAGTTACAAGACCGGTATTATCAACTACAGCAACAGAAGAATCCGAACTTCCCCATGCAGCATTTTGCTCAATTCCATTCACAGTTACCTGAAGTTGATAGCTTTCATCAGATTTTATGGTAATACTATCCTTATTAATCTGAATATTTCCCTCTGCAAATACCGGAAGTATATTTCCAATAAACATAGCAAATGCCAGAAGAACTGCCAGAAGACTTTTTCTTACTTTTTTCTTATTCATTCTTTTCCCCTCATTTTTAATACCATAAACCAGATATCTTCACTTTTGACCATGGTCCATACTGCTTTTTACCCTTTACAATTTTATATGCTCTGACTTTAGCTTTAGATTGCTCAATTGAAGAGCCAGCTTCTGAATATGAACGTTTCTTTGTTATAATGCTTCTATAGGCACTCCAATTTCCTTCTTTTGTTGATATCTTTACCTGATATCCGGATGCTCCTGCAACTTTATTCCAGGTAACTGTATATTGAACTCCATTTGCCGGCGGTGTACTCCACCTTCCATCCCATGTCTTTTTCCAACTGGACAGTACCGGTGCTTTCAGATTTGTTTTCTTTGTTGCGGCATTAACAGATATTGGCTGAAATGTAAAAATTATCAGTAATACCAGACACCAAAGCAAGCTCTTTTTCATTGTTTTTCTCATACTATTTTCCTCCTTTATCAGCAAGCTTTTTATTTATATTTTCAGTATACCTGTTTTTTCTCTGCTGTCAATAAAACAAATTTGTTACTGTTTACTCCGTGCACAGTAACACACTTCGCGATGCACAGAATTTATGCTATTCGCATAAATTCGCGCGATATGTCTCAGGATTTTGGCATTCACATGCCAAAACACCTCGCGGGATAGTGGCGTGTGAACAGTAACCACAATAACCTCAGTAAGTCAACTTTCAATACTTTATATCATAAAAAAATTTCCCACAAATCAATTCTGACACCTGTTTTTATAAGGACGCATCGTCAGGCGGTCTTTCTTATAATATAAAAGCAGCATCCTGCAAATGCAGAATGCTGCGATCAAATCTCAATATTTTATTCAGCAGAAGCTGCTGCTTTTTCTTTTTCCGGAAAAAATTTTCCGAATACGAATCTTACGAACGGACCTGCATAAAAAATCTGCCAGAAGAATGCCATCGGGAAGTTCATTGCTGTTGTCTGAAGCCATGTCGGGATGATCTGGCTTACCGGTGCATGTTTGATCAGCACAGTTGCCGCAAAGCTCATACATGGACACATAAATGCAACGGATACTGCTGAGATTGCAAGTACAAGGTGGAACGGATTATCTCTTCTCATATCCACAATACCAAATGCAATCTTCTTTGCAAGACCACCGATGATAAAGAAATCAAGAATAAATGCAATCGGTCCCATGAATGTTAATTCATGAAAAGCTAACAGAAATGTCTCATTTGTCATTGTCCCTGTGTTCAGTACAATGTTGTAGCAGATCATGGCATAAACCATTACAAACACCATGATAATCGTAAAAATAACTTCCTGAAACTTGTTTTTAGGCATAAAAAATCCTCCTTAGATAGTATGAATAACATCAATTAGAGATTTGTGTTGTTCATAACCATCCAGGAGGATGTACCGTTTCCAATAATACCAAATATCTGTTTCTTAAATTCACCGTTGGTTATTATACGGACTGTTTTAAAAAAAGTCAAGGATTTTTTCAGTACCTGCAGTGTGAATCAGGGAACAAAGTTTATCTCTACAAATATGGGATCCCCGGTATCTCCGGATAACTGCCCATTCCGATCAGAAGCTCCAGACCTGTCTGTCTGGCATTTAATACCGCTGTCTTAGCAGCACTGGCATCTCCGGAAACTGCCAGGATCACTTCATTGGAATGGCTGGTTCCCTTATTCGGCGTCATATATTTCGCAATGGAAAGAGGCGCTGATTTCACCGCAGTATCTGCCATCACAAGCCCGATCGTATCCAGAACTGCGGTTCCTACAAATTCACTCCTCGTACAGTGTGTACTTATACTGTGTACATCTATCATTCGAAATCCTCTCCCGTTCTTTTTCCGTATTTACTCTGTTAATGGGTATCTTCCTTATACCGCACTCTCAGTCAGACAACAACTTTCTGCGCGTTTTTTCTTATAGCAATTCCATGAAATAATGATAACATGAAACCATTTTACCGTAAAGTTAGATCATGCACATTCCTTGGATTTCTGCGACTTTTCCTCCCCTGCGGAGATTGTGAATATCTGCCTGACTTATAGCAAAAGAGTCCTTCTGTTTCCCACTAACTGAATTATAACGATAAGTACTGATCAGATTATCCTTCGTATCATAGAGATACATAGCCAGAACCTGAGCCTCCTTCGTAAATCGTCTTCTCGCAAAATACCAGCTTCTCCAGTAATAGTCCTTCAGACTGGCATCCTTCTCTGCCGCATCGCGCATAGCACTTATCAGATCCTGTTCACTGTAAATTGTGAGCATTTCTCCACGTATCGTATGGATAAAATCAGACAGATCTGTCTGCATTTTATTCAACGACAGCTCATGGTCTGAAATACTCTCCACCCGGATTTGTCTGCGCAATGACTGATGAAACAGAAATGTCTGTAAAAGCAGTGCAAATACTACGCTGCTGATACACAAAACGAGCAGAGCTTTTCGCATCGTCCATCTTTTCTTCATTATCCGTATCCCCTCAAAAATTATCGTGATTTATATAATTATAATACAGAAATTCCCCCTTGAAGAGAAAAAAGAAAGCAGCGGGAACCCACTGCTTTCTAAAATATGAATCTATATATTTTTTACAGTTCGATATGTACTGCACCAACTGTGCGGATATTCATCGGATATACATTCTCTTTTCCTGCAAATTCAGAAATGTAGGAAACGTAATTCTCAGTCTCTTCTTCCGGTACTACGCACATGATAACTCCGGCAAATCCGCCACCATGAATACGGCAGATACCTTTGCCCAGTTTCTCAAGGAAGAGATCTGTAAGGGCAAGTGCGACAGAAATTTTCTGCTCTGTGTAGGCTTTGATCGGATAACAGTTCTGAAGTAATTCCCATGAAGATTTTCCGGATTCGCTGAGAAGTCTCAGTACAGTCTCTCCGTCTTTCTCCTCAACAGCCTTTGCAGCTCTTTCTACACGTTCATTCTCTTTGAAGAAATGAATCGCTCTTAAGATTGCTCTGTCATTCTCAATCTCAGACATATGCGCCAGCACATCTTCAAGAGTTGTCTCGCAGAGAAGTTCTGCACCTGCTGCTTTTGCTGCCTCTCTCATTTCCATCGGAATTTCAGAGTATTCCTGGCTTAAATCAGCATGGCCTTTTCCTGTATTTACGATTACAAGGTGATGACCATAGTCATGGAAGGAGAAGTTTACTTTTTCATATTTCGGGTTCTCTTTATCAGAGAAATCAAGAAGAATCGGTCCGCCTACTGCACATGCAAGCTGATCCATTAATCCGGAAGCTTTCAGCCAGTATACGTTCTCAGCGTACTGTCCTGCTTTTGCATAGTTAATATATGTCATTGCACCATCATTAAAGAAATAGTTAATGATAGAACATACAAGCATTTCGAAAGATGCAGAAGAACTTACACCTGCTGCACGGATTACATTTGTTGTCACGTAAGCATCAAATCCGGCTACTTTGAAGCCAAATTTCTGGATAGCTTCTACCATACCAGCTACAAGAGATACTGTTCCCTGAGCCTTCGGTACATCAGAAAGCTTCTCAATATCAACAACAACTTCTTTATCATATCCCTCACTTGTGATGCGGATGATATTGCTGTTGTTCGGATAAGCGGCACCAATGGTATCCATATCAATACTTCCTGCGATTACGCGGCCGCCGTTATGGTCTGTGTGGTTTCCGATAATCTCTGTTCTTCCAGGCGCTGTGAAAAATTCTGCTGTATCATGATGGTAAATTTCTGCGAAGTGATCAGCGACTGCCTGAAAACGGGCTGCTGATTTCTCTGCTTCGCCGTAAATACGTGTTAATTCATTTTTATTTGGAATATTCATTTCAAAAATCCTCCGGATATTTTCCGGTCTGGCCGCTGATATACAGGCTTATAAACAGCTGTATACTCTTACTTTTCGTTGTTTACAGTGGCAGTGTATGAAAAGCCAGCGGCAGACGGGAATATGTGTATGAAAGTTTGGAGTAGCCGTTACTGTTACCAGTAACGAAGCAGCCTTATTACGGCTTCACTCTTGGAATTGAGTATACCTTCGTGAGTTGGAAAATTCCTTAATAATTTAAGGAAGAAATAGTAAAATCTTGCGTTTATCACTCTATGCGTGTACAATAAAAATATAGTTACTTTCAGTTTATCATTCATCAAGTCTTTTGACATAAATATAAGCTTCAAAGTATATAGAAAACCAAGATTGAACTGAAATATGTTATGTTGCATCAGGAGGATTTTTATAATGGCGGAAATTATAACAGATGGCTCGCAAAAAGAACTCAAAAAACACGGCAGTGACGAATTTCCTCTGCTGGTAAGCTACGAGCAGCTTTCCGGCTATAAATCCGGTTCTTTTTTATGGCACTGGCATCCGGAAATAGAGATCACACTTGTCTTAGACGGTCAGATTCTTTATAAAGTAAATCAATGTACTTACCATATGAAAACCGGAGATATCCTTCTCGGAAACGCCAATGTCCTTCATGCCGGTTTCATGGAAGATATGCAGGATGGAAAATATGTTTCCATTACCTTTCTTCCGAAAATCATTTATGGTTCTTATGAAAGCGTCCTGCGCCGAAAATATGTAGAACCATTTGTACAGAACTTCTCACTTCCTGCAATTTACATTGACCACTCCCAGCCATGGCATCAGCTTTTTGCCGGATATGTAAAAGACATCATACGTCTGTATGAAGAAAAGAATGCTTTTTATGAACTGGATATCACCGGAACTTTGCAGAAGCTGTGGCGATGCATGCTGCAAAATCTTCCGGAAGATCTTCCCTATACTGAACACAGTAAACTGGAACGTAATCGTATGCGTGAGATCATGGACTACCTGGAACACAACTATATGAACAAAATTCAGATGAAAAATATCGCAGAGGAAATCCACCTCTGCGAAAGTGAATGCAGCCGCTTATTTAAGCGCTACATGAATGTATCTTTATTTACATTTTTGCAGGAATACCGCGTAGAGAGAAGTCTGGAATTTCTCTTAAGTTCCGGCGACAGCATCATGGAAGTCGCCCAGAAATCCGGATTCACAGACTCCAACTATTACGCTAAGGTCTTTTCCAGGGTCAAAGGCTGCAGTCCACAAAAATATAGGAAGCAAAATATAAAAAAAGAATAATGTGCCAATATATTAAGGGAGACAAAATCAAGCTATTGGCTTTTCAAAATGCTGAAAATCTTTAATCCCGCTCTCCCAGTCTCCGCCCCAGCTGAATCCAAGGTTTGTAAATATCTGATAGCAGATATCATCATGTGTGATTACATGCGCCTTTCCACTTGTTCTGTCGAGATATTCCCTTGCATTTTCATGAGAACAGGAACCATTTCCATTCGCATCATAAGTTACATAAGGATTTTGCCGGGAGTTAATATCTATTGCACAGCCATATGCATGATTAGATAATTTCGTACTTCCTGTTGCAACACGATAGCAAAATGCTGAAGTATTATTCTCTTCAATAGAAGCATTATCACTGGTTGAACCATCGCCAGTCCAGTAATTATCAATCAGATACATACTTTGAATTTCATATTCCTGTTCGTATAAGGATCTGAATGCATTAAGAAAATCATCCGTAAGTTGTGCATTTACGATTAATTCTCCGACTTGAACCTGATGTTCAAAATTATAATGTAATACTTTCAGATAACGCAGATCTGACAGCGCAACATTGTCATTCACCTGATAAGATTTTCCAATAATACGGTTATAAATTTCATCACCTTCTATAATCTCATATGCCTGAAAATAATTATCCATATTTGACCATAAAATCTGAGATTCATCTACAATGCTGCCAACCTGAAGGTCTGTAATTCCTGTATCTGAGCTCTGTATCAGTTCTGCATTTGTCTGAGAAGTTTCTATACCCGCACTTTCCTGTTCACTTCTGACCTTTTCTTTTTTCTCCAGTTTCGCTACTTTTTTCTTAATCTTTGTATAGTTTGTCTCAAGATCATCCAACTGTTTTTTAAGTGTCTCTATCTGTGCCTGTTCTTCTTTCAGCGTATTTTGCATTCTCAGATAAATTCTGGCAGCTGCAATACCTACTGCTGCCAGAACGCACAAGCACACAATCCACGTCAGGATCTCTGCTGCTTTTTTTTTCATTTTTCACATCACTCCTTATCGCAAAGAACACGAACATCTGTAATCGCAGTATCATCCCAGCTTATACCTTTATAGACATCATCGATTCTGAAAGTAATTGAAGATGCTTCATACGGATGATTTAATTCCACGCAAAATTCCTCCCAAGTATCCGGGAATTGCACTTCTGTGTTAAAATCTCCAATCGTAATTCCGAGTTTAGAAGGACGGTTATTTCCATAAAAATATTCTTCTGTTTTCCAGTTTCCAAGTTTAAGCAATATATAATGAACCTTTACAGTTTCATCAAAATATGCCGTAACACTCTCTCCAATTCCAGGACCATCGACTCCCTCCTGCCAGTCCGTCTGAGTATTGTTATCAAAAACACAGATAGCTCTGTTATCCACATTATCCTGCTCAATTATCGAAGAAGAATCTGCTGATACAATAGCTACTTCTTTCAGCCTGCTCATATCCACAGACTCCTTATTAATCAGACTTGCAGTAATGTCCGAAGCTTTGTAACTGACTGGAGTCGGATCTGGCTCTTTTGTTGGTGTCGGTGTTACTGTTGGAGTTGGTTCTGCTGTCGGAGTTGGCTCTACCACTGGAGCTGGCTCTGCTTTAGAGACGGGTATCGTTCCTTTTACAGCTAATAAAGCCACACACACTACAACTGCAACACCAACGCAAATCATAACCGGAAGCCATATCCCTTTCCGTTTATCTGGTTTTTGAAAATTATATGGGTCTGACTGATCATGAGGAATCCCTTGTTCATATGGATTTTCCTGGGTATACGGATTCTCCTGGATATACGATTTTCCTTGTCTATATGGATTCTCCCGGGTATATGGATCCTCTTTCAGCTTCTTTTGACTCTGTTGTTTTTCCATCTCCACTTCCTTATCGGAACTCTGTGTAAAAGGACTTTTAAAGTCTTTGCCAAAAGAATCTATATTATCATTAGATACCGAATTGCCATTATAAAATCCATCTGCTCCATACGGATCTTCTGCTCCATACGGATCTTCTGTTCCATGTAAGTTTTCTGTTCCAAATGGCTGCTGCTCCCCAAATGGTGACTGTTGTCCGAATGGCAACTGCTGCCCGAATGGTGACTGCTGTCCAAATGGTGACTGCTGTCCAAATGATGACTGCTGCCCAAATGATGACTGCTGCCCAAATGATGACTGTACAGTTTCAGAATCTTCCTTCTCTTCTACCTTTGCTCCACATTTTGGACAATACAGACAATCATCATCTATTTCACTATTGCATGCCATACACTTTTTCATATGCATTTTCCTCTCTACATACCTATTCTTCCAAGATTACCAATCCCACTCTCTCTTACTACAGTCACTAATTTCTCAATCGTAGTTATCATGAGGCTAAAAAGCAGAACCAGACATGCTCTTGCCACGAATTCTGTCAGAATCAGCTTAAGTCCGAATTCCATAATCAGGGCTCCCAGAATAATTCCTGACAATGAAGTGATCACTGTCATTTTGATATTGGTAGAATCATCTGTAACTGCAATCTTAATGCCAAGAAAAATAATACCCAGAATCGTCAGAAATACAATTCTCATTATTGCATATAGCCAGTTATGATTCGTACGTGCCCTTGCAGACAAAAGGTTTCTATTATTATTTGTAATTCTCACTGCCGAGGCCATCGCATTTGCCAGATCGTCCACGTTATCTGTTGTTACACTGATTCCTCCTGTTTTTTCAGAAATATTATTCAGCATATTTTCGTCTACGTCTCCAAGTCCTACCGTACTTACACTGACATTTTTCTTATTAAATTCTTTTAAGACCGAATTCAGATCCACATCAAAAAATCCTGAATCTGTAGCATAGCCATCTGTCAGGAGAACTACCTGACAGCCATCATAAGACAGGGTTCCCATTTCCATATCCTGCGCAATCTGTCTTAATACTCCTACGATTGGAGTTCCACCTTCCGGAGAAATCGTAAAGTCTCCAATTCCATCTGAAACCGGAGCCATTTCACGAATACATTCAATATTGTCCGAAAATGTATACACTGCAAACTGTACATCCTTGTCACGATTTTCAAGGAGTTCCTTTACTGCAACAACTCGTTTCTGTTCCGGATCATTTTGTTCCATTGAGCCTGAATTATCAATTGCAAATACATACTTATCTGTAGAAATCTTTAACTGATTAAAATTTAATTCATAAAGAAATTCAAATAAACATCCCAATGCCAGAAGCAGAACAATGCATATACCTATGATTGCCAACCCTTTTGATGTAATTTCCAATCCACTGAGCTTCGACGCAATCAAAAGGCAAATTGCCAGAATCAGACCAAATATTGCAAAGTAAACCCCCATAAAGAAAATAGAATTTACTTCTTTGACCAGTGCTCGTTCAATCACTTCGCCGAGCAGAAAAAAGATAACTGCTGCAATTAATGATGCGATCAGAAGTGCTTTGGAAAAATGAGTTTCTCTGTGCTGTTGAAATCTATTCATCCCATTCATTCCGCCACCCCAGGCGCCTGTAGCAGAATTTCCAAACGGATTTCCATAAGAATTCCCTCCGTATGGATTCCCTCCGTATGGATTTCCCTGTGAATTTCCAAAGGATCCACTTCCTGGATTTCCAAAAGGAGAACCTGAAGTACCTCCATTATAAGGAGAACCTCCCGGCATTCCGGAAGGTGTACCTGATCCCTTTATATTTTTGTTCTTATTTATAAATGACATACTTTTACCCCTCGTATTCCTTAGTTGCCTTCATTTTCTCCGTCTATCATTTCTGATGATTCTTGAAGCTCCTGCATCTGTACTTCGTCTTCTACCTGTGCTTCGTCACCTGTCTGTGCCTCTTCCTCTGCCTGCGCTTCTTCCTCTGCCTGCTTTTCTTCCTCTGCCTGCGTTTCTTCTATATGCGCTTTATCTTTCTTTATCTGCTCCTGTTTTGCTTCTTCTTCTGTCTTTGTAATATCCAGCTCTGTCTGCAGACTTTTCTCACTTTCTGATACTTTATGTATCTGGGAATTTACACGGAATCCAGCTAACATCAGAAAAACATTTCCTGCCAGAAATACAATGCATATAACTGTCATAATAATAAGTATAATTCTGGTCTTCTCACTTTTTCTCACTTTTCTTTTCCCTTCTTTCTTTTGGGATTATCACTCAACTTCCTCTTGCTGCTGAGTTCCCTCTTGTTCTTCCTGCTTCTGTTCTTCTAGTTGCTGCGCTTCTTCTTGCCGCTGTCGTTCCTGCTCTGCTTTTTCTTCAACTTTTTTAATTTTCATGTTCAGAGCTTCCTCTTTTTCTTCCAGCTCTGATAATTTCTGTTTTTCTTCTTCTACTTTTGTTTCCAGTACTTTTTCCGCTTGCTGTTCTGCTTTCAGATCGCTTTTTTGCCGTATAAAAGTCTGCCCCAAAATTCCACAACCAGTCACTGCCAGAATAGAAAATATAACTAAAAAGACTTTTATGATTGTTCGGTTTCTTGCATCCATTCCCATTCTACTTTTCCCCCGCTTTCAGATTTGCCAGTATATAAGCTGCTTCATTTCCTACACAAGGAGTTGTACTCTCATTTCTTCCATCTGTAGTGAACACCGACATAATAAATACTTCATCCCCATTTTCCACCAGACCTACCTCATTATAACGGGTATCTGTGATTCCGTTTAAGTTCAGGAAGGTACCAGCATTGGCACAGGCAGGATACATTCCTCTATTAGCTGTATCTGAAGGGGAAATCCAATAATAGTTTCTCAAAAAGGAGCTGTCAATTCCCGTAAAGTTATCCTGGTAAATCGCATTCAGCATCATTGCTGCATCCTTTGGACTGATATAGTTTTCTCTGTCTGTTGTAACTTCACCAATTTTTTTCTGCAGACTTACACTTTCATATCCATACTGATGGCAAACTGTATTGATCCGGTCATATGTAAGATAATCCATCAATGAATTCCATGCATTATTATCGCTGTACATTAATCCGACTTTCAAAAGATCACCAATAGAAACCAACTGACCATTCTGCCCTTCCTTATATCCACCACGTCCATTTGCATATGTATAGGAAAATGTAACCAAATCACTCATGTTGTAAGCACCACTGCTGACACCTTCTGCGACTGTATACATGATTGGAATTCCTATCAGCGCAGATGCCGGCAATGGGGTCTCTGCCTCTCCGATTTCATAATCAACATAATCTGTAAGATCCATCACGTATAAGCCATACCTTGAATTACTGACATCCATCAGGCTCTTCATGTAGTTTTTATCAAGCCATGTACCGTCTGACTGAAGCTCCTCCTGCTCCTGCTTGCTGACTGCTGCCTGCCAGCTTAGTTCAGGCGTTGGAGTCGGCTCCGGTGTTGCTGTTGGCTCCGGTGTTGCTGTTGGCTCTGGTGTTGCTGTTGGCTCTGGTGTTGCTGTTGGCTCTGGTGTTTCAGCTGCTTCTGCTGGTTCCGGCGTTTCATTTTCCGGCTCTGGTGTTAATGTCTCCATCGCAACCTGTGTATCTTTATTCGATTTGCTCATAGTCATATTAGATATCAGAACAGCTCCTGCCACCCCAAGGACAATTCCTGCTATAAGGCAAATAAGTATTGTATGTGATTTATGTGATTTCCGTGGCGCTTCCTGATGCAGATCAGAATGATTTTCTACCTTCCTATTCTGCTGTTGAGTAGAATCCGAGCTTACTTCTGTTTTTTGCGTAGCATTTTCAGATACAGTCTCTTCTGTTTTTTCTGGTTCTGGCTGTCGAATGTCCTTATATGGATCATATGTCGAAGAATTCATATCTTTATATGGGTCGTAACTATAATTTTTGTCCATTCCTCCATATGGATCAACATACGAACCTGACATTTTATCTTCCGATTCTTCTTCCTGAATCTCTTCTAACTTCTCAGTATTTTCCTCAGATTCTTCGGTTTCCTGTTCAAAGTTATTTTCTTCATCCTGCCCGGCGCAATTATTTACATCCTGCTCTGGAATATCATCTTCTATATTTTCCTGATCTTCGCGTTCTTTCCCGTTATACCATTCCATAAGATTCAGCCCACAGTTTGCACAGAATCTTTCTTTTCCGCTTAACTGTGAGTTACATCTGGGACACTGCATTTCTTTTTCCTCCTTGTTTCATACGATCCCCCTCTATTCTCCATATTCTCTTTCACTGCCGTTTTCTCTGCATCAGGACAGGCTCCTGCAGATTCTGAAGAAATGAGGTTTCTTATATCGCTGTATTTTCTCAGCAATTTTTATATTACCGTTCATTCTCAGTAACATTTTTATCTTTCATCAAGATGAAAAAGCATATAGATCATTACTACCACATCACCGATAATTCCCACCGCCGTCAGTATCATTCCAATAAGTAACGTAATTTTTATATCTATTTTTCCATACTGATAATAAAACAGGACTTCCAATCCTACTCCCAGTAAAAAGAATACCACGCCCATCACTTTCGGCAAAACTTTTTCAGCCACAGACTTTTCTTCCCGGATTCCATACTGACTCTGCCATTCTCCTGAAAGTTCCTGCAAACATTTTCCAAACCCTTTTCCTTCCAGAAGTTTTCTGTTGTCTCGATCTATTTTTCGATACAGTCTGACAATTTGTGCATCTTCAAAAATTTTCGGATTTGCTTTTGCCATTTTTAATATCACATTCAGAAGCTGATTTTTTACGTGCTCACAATCATATGCCCCATAATCTCTCTGGTATCCATAATTCTGTATAATATTGAGCAAACGCAAAGCTGTTAAAAGCTGTTCCTTTTTACCATTACCTCCAAAAATTTCTCTGGCTGCTTCCTCCAGTGAAAATTTATCATCATCCAGCATATCCTGTCTGATCTGGCCTTCCAGGAGAACAATATTTCCAAGAAGTTCTTCTGCTCCCTGCACATTTGAGAGAGCTCTTCTTTTCTTTGTCAGAGCATCAAGATAACTTCTTTTCAGACCGTTACCGGTTTCCTGAATGATTTTTGACCGAATTCTAATAAAATCTTCAGTATAACAACATGGCTCAGCCTGATACAAACTGCTGATAACATCCAGGTATTTCCATTTCTCTCCATCAAAAGGAAGAAATCCCTGCTCTTTCAGGAACAGTACATCACCTATATTCAGCTCTGTTCCCTGACTTGCGTCACACTGTTCCATCATTTTTTTCAATTCTGTACTCACATGATCATTGAAATTATTTTTCTCTGAAATTATTTTAATTTCAGGAAGTTCATTTCGATAGATATGGCACAGCTCAGGAAGCGATTCTATTTTTGAAAGAGATTCCAGATAAATCTCAACAGCAGTTTCTGCTTCTTCATTTGTCAGCTCCAGACTTTTTGTTACTTGCAAAAATTGTTCTCGCTGGTCTAAGAAGCTTGTTCTTGCTGTCCTAAGCAATTTGTCATGATCATGATAAACTGTACTTAAAATCAGCATCTGCCATCTCTGAGTCTGACTCATTTGCATGAAAAGACTTTTTTTGTTCTCCAGCTTCTCTGCTGTCATATAACGTTCATATAGCAAATCTGCCGCCTGACGTTCTCTTCCGTTTACAATCAGTAATTCTGTTAACTTACAAAACTCTGAAAACTCCGGATTATAATATGGAACTCCATATTTGAGATTATTTATCTCTGCCACAGCCATTGCATCATAAAGAAGCTGAAGTTTTTCATCATCATGAATATTATTGACCCATCCAAAGAAATTCTCACGAATTCCTCTAAACATTTCCTGACTGTTGCTTCCTGCAAATCTCTGTACAAATTTACCATGTAAAACTTTCCACTGCTCCTGAAGATAAGTCTCATCTCCGGATACAGCCAGATATGTAATCTGCCAAATCACATCTTCATTAATATGAATATCTTCTTCCTGCATCTGCCTTGCAAAGCATTCTCTGAACAAAATCAGATTTTGTGGATTAGAAGAAAATGTTCGTTCTTCATTCTTTATAATTTCAACGATCGGTTTTCTTCCCTCTCCTTGTCCAAAAAACAGAAGATATAACAAATCCTCATAAACTTCTTTTCTTCTTTCCTGACCCAACCCTACATTTTCTAACTGTTCTGACAGTATCCGCACAACCATCGAACTGTTTTCCCAGTCATTCTGTTCAAGAAATTCAAAATACCACTTGGACAAAATAGAAAGGACTTCTCTCTTTCCCTTGTCTTCTTCAGAAATTTCTGGGTTCCGGCAGATATTCATATAAAATTCCGTAAGAGATTTTTTCTCATGCCATGCCGTATTAGTGTTTGCTTCTACATAATCGTTTGCTTCACTGAATTTCTTAAGAACAACACTATCTCTTTCCTCAATCTGGTTGCAGATCCACTGAATACTTTCCTGCGCTCCCTCTCCGGAAAGAATATCCTGCATGAGAATCGTAATGCAGTACGTTCTCAGTTCTTCCGGGCATTTCTCCTGTTCAAGAAGCTCTCTCAAGCATTTCTCTACTTCCTTGTCATATCCCGGTTCCTGAATTTCTTTTTCAAGAATTTTTGCCGTTTTTTCTATTCCATATTTCGACCAGTGTTTCTGACAATAATACACTAATTCCAAAAGCAAGTGTCTTCTTATTGCTGCGTCTGCAAAATTTGTTTTCTCTTCATCCAGAAGCTGTAACACCAGAGCAAATTTCTCCGTTCCATGGTCTTCTTCCCCAGTCTTTTCTTCATCAAAAATGGTATCATACTGTCTTTCAAAATTTTTTCTGACTTCTGGTTCAGATAAATGTTCCCATAAAAATTCCGCATATTTTCTGTCAGTATTTTCAGGAACATAGCTCGTCTTCTGTTCCAGATCAATTACAGAATACTCACTCTTTTCCCATTCCTTTGTATTTCCCGGTTCCATAAACACAAGCTGATAGCCCTCCAGCACAGAAGCTGACGGTTCATGAAGACCACCGGTATTGGCACTTAACTGCTCACGCACACACATAGGAAGAAGTTTCATTGTTGCAGCCAATACTTCTTCTGCATATGCATTTCCACCACTTTTTTCCCATGGCATATTATACTTCTGCGGCAGAATCACGAGCACTTTTTCATTCTTTTGATAATGGGACCCGGAGACTCTATGAATAATACTGGAAATATAATCTATAAACAGCTCTCTGTTAAATCCGGCTTGTTGGAAAATATCCGGAACAGCTTTACGGCACTGACTTCTAAACAGTGAATACTCTTCGTTTGCTTCGATTCTTCCATTATTCCCCTGCATTCTGGATTCTCTGATTCTCTGCATAACAGAAGGATATGGTTCAAAATCCTGAATGTTCAGGAAATATTCAGGATTTTCCAGGAATTTTTCTCTGTCCTCTCCGGCCAGGATATAGTTGCTGGCATAGGTGAAATCTCTGCTTTCACCGCTGCCAGAGCTTCCTTGTTCAGAATGGAGACGATAAGAACGGCATACCACTGTAATCTGTCTGTTCAATCTGCGAATCTTCAAAACACCCCTATATGCCCCCTGAACTTCTGAAGGGACAGGACGTGCATCCTCCAATACACTAATGCTCTCACATTCTCTGGCAATTCTCTTTGCCTGCTCTTTCCGTGCAAACATATCCATACTGATCGTTACTGTCGTACTATCGGCATTGACTCCGGATTTCGAAAAATATCCTTCCAGGCACCTGGAATATATATGTTGACCTATCATAAGAAGTCCCTCCTATTTTCTGCCCCATTTTCTTTTCTTTTCCGTTATTTCTGGTTCCTGTATCTCTGTCCAGTTCTCTGCATAGATTTTTCCCCAGGTTTCCATTACCCCTTTAGGATTATCAAAATATTGATCTCTGTAAAATGGTGGAATAAAATTAAATTCCATCAACAGTCTTAGCAATGGCTCCTCTACTCGCACGGGACTGATTTTTTCACAGCTGTCAATCTTATTTCCTCTTATCTGTACCCTACTTCCCAATGCCGAAACAGACACATAATAAGGATCGTCAAAAGTAGCATTCAGGAATGTGGTGAAACTACCTGAAAGATATGCAATGCATGCTTTAGTAGACTCACTCATTGGTGTATAATAACGCTGTCCCAGATGAGTGCCAAGAACAGGTCTGAAACCAGGTGCGATCACTGGCTGTGTAAGAGGGATACCAAGCTGAGCGTTGTTCTTTAATAAGATATCCTGTTTTGCAAGTGCAACCACGCTGGGGCGTTTTATTTTTCCCATTTCAGCAGTAATACACTCCATGATTGCTTCTTTCATGGAATCAATCGTCCGATATAATTGCTCAACTTTTCTGCCACCAAAATACTGTTCCGGAAGACGGGTATAAACTCCTTCCAGAGTCTCCGGATCAACCATCATAATAAATCCGTTTGCCTCTTTAAACTGCGGAACATTATAATCCAGCAGATCATCATTATGATCCCCCTGAAGCATCTCACCTCGCATATCAATCAGACCCAGAATACACTGTTTACTCATCTCGCCACTTGCAGGATCTGCCACATAGTTTACGCGTAACAAATAGGGATCTTTTCTATTTTCCTGTGTTGTACTTGGAAGTTCATTTTTTCCTCGGATATCAAAAGCGAAATTCTGAAATTCCTTTCCCATTTCGCCCATATGATCAAACGACAGATACCCCTGCGGCAGTGGATAATTCTGACCACTCAGAAGCATATGAAGAATAGTAAGATATACCGTTTTTCCAGCTGAACTCGGACCAAGAAGGCTTACCAGATACATAGGAAGTTTACCTGCCATGGGAATGATTGCATTATGACAATAAGGACAGTAAAATTTACGAATCTTACCACTCATTTTCTTTCCGTTTACATCCAGGTTACGCACAATTATAGACTGAACAAAATCTTTTCTGCATTCCTCAATATTCTGAAATTCTCCTGAGATTTTAATCGGAAGAATTTCTTCTTTTTCAATTACCCCTTCTGCTCGAAGTTCTGCCAGCTTTTTATATAAAATCTTCTTATTTCTGCTCCCCGATATTCTATCTCTAATATCCAGGTCATCATTCAGATCGATTTCCTGTGCTCTGTCTAATCCAGAATCAAAAGATTTAATTTCTTCCGGAGCCAGCTTTACACAACGATCTTCCATTTTTAGCGGTCTCATGCAATGAATGCATTTAATCGGATAATATCCCATTTCTTTTTTCCTCCTTCGTATTGCTTACTTCCGGATCATGTTTGCCAGTTTATCCAGCAAACCACCATTCTTACTTCCCTTATTTTTTCCATTCCAAACAGAAAGTCTCACATTCTGTTCGCTGGATCTCAGCTGTGGTGTCCCTGCCATGTCTCCCGGGAAATAAATATTTCTGTAATAGTTTTCCCCACATCTGATTTCTCCCGGAATGTGAAATCTAAACATTTTATTTCCATACAGATATTCATAATAAAGTATTCCCTGCGGAATTTTTTTATTACTGTTTATCCCAAGTGTCACTCCAGACTGATCCTGAATCCATTTCCATTCTATCTCACCACTTCCACAACAGACTTCACACAAAAATTCCGGATATCTGCTCAATTCATTCAGTTCCTGTCCAGAAGGTGCCATCTGATTATCTGACAAAAACACCAAAAATTGTATTCTTCGTATTTCCTGCAAAGAAACGTTATTATATTGAAAAATTGTCTGTATACGATTATTTATGCATTGCGCATATTTCATCACATATGGTCTGTCTAATTCATCCTCTTTATATACCCAGAGAAAATGTGCCTGATAATCATTTCCCGCTGAATCCCAGGAAAACTGAAATTTATTATAATCTGTCTGTATGCCTCTTAATCCCCTCAACGGCTTATAATGATTGGCCACTCTCGTCACTCTCCTGTTCCTGTGTAAATATCTGTCGTTTTGTCAGTTTATCCGAAACTCGTACAATTTCCAGACGATCATCCAGAGCGCATTCTTTAAATGCTACCTGATAATTGGGCTGTTCTAACATCTTTCTGCACAGATAATTTTCTTTATTTCCCATAATGTACAGCCTCTGGTTTTTATTCTGATCTACACTTCCAATCAGACGAACCGGATAAAGCCAGCTCTCTCCTAATTTAGAAATCAGCTGTTCCATATCGGATCCCGCCAGATTTGCCAATTTTGTTTTCATATAAGATTCTCTGCTCTCAATACTTCCGGAAACGATCTTACTGTAATTATCCAGCAGCAATGTTCCCGTTATGTTCGCATTGCCAATGTTTTTCTGAAACATCTCACATAATATACGCTGATATTCCCTGTAAATTTCTGTTACTTTCTTTGGATCATTGTTTGTATATTCCTGCATCCAGTGCTCTGCCTCATCTTGAGGATTTGCTATATGTCCACCACCTGTGTTGAGCAAAAGTTCTGTCTGACGCAGCCGCCGGATTCTGCTTCGAATCAGGCTTTCCATATTCTGAAGAATATCTTTTAAAGTCTCTTTATTTTCCCTGAACCGCTGCATATATCTACCATCCGGTTTTATGGAATTTTCTGCCAGTTTTTTCTGATATCCTTTTAATTCACCGGCAAGCCATCCTTCACAACTTCTGCGCAAATCATTTACATAAACAGCGCCTGCAGTCTTTACATTCAAAGGAGGAACTTTATCCAAAATCTTCTCTCTGTTTTCTTCTACAGCATCCAGACTCTCTACAGAACCTGCCAATTGCATAAAAAATTCTTCAAAAAAACTCTTCCACCATTGCTCTATTAATTCCGCTTCATTTTCACGCAGTGGTGCAAAATAATATCTTTCACTGAAATCTTCCAGAGATTTCTGATATTCCTTTGCGTCAGGAAGAGGAATATTACTATAAACAGGCGCTGTCAGAATATTATATTTCTCATCATGAGGAAGTTTATCAAGATGTTCTTTCCATATACTTCCCTCAAAAAAGGTATTTCTTAAATTATCAAACAATTTATCCTGAGGAAATCTTCCTTCTCTGAAATAGCTGTGAACAGCTAAAAGACGATTTAACATCAATGATTTTACCGGTTCACAGATAGAAATAGCTCTTGCAGTAAAAAAGCATTCTTTCTCTCCTTTTGCAATAGGAAGCATGACTGTATTGACACTTTCTCCATTTTCGCATTCTGTATTTCGAAATACAGTCAGCAGAACGATGATCTTCGCCTTCTGTTCTAGTGAAATTGCCTGTCCTACTTCATTGACGTCTGAAATTATACAACCAGGACAACAACAATCCTGATTATATTTTCTTCCCTCCTGCATGATTTCATCCATAAATGATGTCGCAACACGAAGCTGCCTTCCTGTAAGTTCTATGTTTTCATCACTTGTCAGGATGAAAGGACTCCACTGCGGATGTCTTCTATGTCCTTCCAGCTCACTCTCAACATAAAGGGCAGCCTGTATAAAATTCATTTCTGACCCTTCCTGTTCAAAACATCCTGGAAGCAATACCGGACAAATCATAAGATTATCCATATCCACATTGAGATAATTATGAGATGCAAAATTGATTCCATCATAGAACCTGTCATATATGTTCTCTGCAATCTCTTCTGGTTTACTGTGAATGATCCATACCGTCTGGCTGTCTTCCACAATACTTTTGATTTCTGTTTTCAATAATTCTTCTATCTGAGCATTCTCTCCGATTACCCATAAGAAAACGAGTTTCTTCATGATGACAAAGTTCTTTTTGCTAAAACCATGTTGGGATTCTACAGCTTTCAGAATCGAATCTAGTTTATTTTCTATTTCTTCCGTATTTTGTCTGGTCTGCGCATGATTACTGCCCATGAAAAGTTTCCTCCAAATTGTTTCTTAAAATGAATCATAACGCTGCAAAATAGCGCTGCGTTATGATTCATCTCTATCACAGCCTTTTAAGGACTGCTCTCTATATTTTATTTCTGATCTCCATCATCTCCAGACGAAAATCCCGGATAACCAGTCGACATTCCCGGCTGCGGATATGGATTCTGGCCATTCACTCCCGGCTGCTGGTATGGATTCTGACCACCCATTCCCGGCTGCCGGTATGGATTCTGACCACCCATTCCCGGCTGCTGGTATGGATTCTGACCGCCCATTCCCGGCTGCTGGTATGGATTCTGACCGCCCATTCCCGGCTGCTGGTATGGATTCTGACCGCCCATTCCCGGCTGCTGGTATGGATTCTGACCGCCCATTCCCGGCTGCGGATATGGATTCTGTCCACCCATTCCCAGTTGCTGAGTTGGATAATACTGAATCATCTGCTGAGTTTCTGTATCAAATACCTGCTGACCCGGCTGCGGATTCTCTATCGGCTGCCATGTCTGCGGATTCAGATATTTTGGCATCTTCGGCGGTTCCGGCTGATAAATAATCATCTGACTGGTCTGCGTATCAAATACCTGCTGACCCGGCTGCGGACTCTCTATCGGCTGCCATGTCTGTGGATTCAAATATCTTGGCGTCTTCGGCGGTTCCGGCTGATAAATGATTATCTGTTTAATCTGGGTATCAAATACCTGCTGACCTGGCTGCGGACTCTCTATTGGCTGCCATGTCTGTGGATTCAGATAACGCAGTGGTGCAGTCCCCTGTTGTGGTTCTAATTTATAAGTTTCTGCTTCCTGTTGTGGCTTTTCCACAACAGAAGATGACCCGGTTTCTTTTTTCTCTTCATCTGCCATACTCATTGGAAGCATACGCTTTAATTCTTCTATAGAACCCTGATAGAATTCTATCTTCTCCAGAAAAGCCGGTCTCTCTTCTTTACCTGCGTTGTACATCTCATTGCGCGCTTTTTCCGTCTGCTTTTCGTATGACTGAATATTTTTTCGTATTTCCTTCACATATTCCTCAAGAGCATTCGGATTAATCTCAATACGATTCTTCAGGTTTTCATACTGAAGACTGATTTCTTCTTTTATATCCTGATTCAGTTTTTCACAGAAGCTCTGATAAATCTGATAGTCCTTATAATCCGGATGCATTTCCTGACCTGTTGTCAGTCTGATTGGGAACGGATCTGCATCTGTACGTTTATAAGTTGTATCTCCTGTGATCGGATTCGTCTTAATCATGTGATTCATATTCGCCATCGCAAAATATTTCGGATAATGCAGTTCCTCGTCTATTGTCTCGATTTTTTCCGCCAACTTATACTCATTTTCAAGAGTATTAAGAAGAAGCGGAAAACGAAGTACATTTTCTTTTACATTATCAATCTCTCCCTGCACCTCATTCTGCGCTTTCATATAAGTACCACAACTGTAAAGTTTTATTACATGATCTTCATCCCACAGCTTTGATTTTATTTTTTCAAACTGTTCCATTTTTCCAAGAACTGTAGGTGCTGTCAGACTTGACCTGCTAACGCTCTTCACAACATCTGGATTTGCCTGCTTCAGTAAAAGGCTGTCTGGTCCATGTGTAATGATTCCATTTGCAAAACAGGTATCAAAAATCTTCTTATATCTATCATTTCTTTCCAAAGTTCGTCTGCACACATATGGTGCCTTCCATGCCAGCTGGATATACGGCGAAGCCAGACGGTCACGCCATTCCGGTTTCAGATGTTTTCCACTGCTGGTACTCTGATTTCCCATCTGCTCTTCATATGCTTTTTCCATATCCTGTATAAACGCGTTGGAATACAGTGGATAGCCACTGGCAATTTTTATGATATACATACGGCTTTCTTCTTTGCTCTTCTTCACCATTACACGTTTACTGAGACTCTTGGCTGCAATATGTTCTTTTGTAACCTTATAGATTGTTGGGCAGTTACTCGGCACGGAAATCATAGCAAACTGTTCTACTGTGCCAGTCAAACCTGTACTCTCTTTATACATTGGATAAGAGAATTTCAGAAGATCCTCTACACGGTTTCTGATATAGTCATCCAGACTTTCTCCATTTTTCAGTTTCGTATTCATTACGGATTCCATGTCAATAGTAAGCAGTGTCTGGAAATTCTCTGAAATAAAATTTGAAATAAATCCTGAAATATCTACGCTGGTAGCAATATTCTCATCTACACCGTCAATATCTCTTCCTATCCATTTATGAATATTCTTGGAAAGGCTTCCAAGGAATTCATTTTCAGCCTTCAAAACTGCCGCGTCAAACACATTCTTTCTTGTCTGTTCGAATTCCAGTGGACGAATCAGAATATCTGTGCCTTCATCCACTTTACTTGCATTTACACGAATATAATTTACATTCTTCTCAAAAATGCTCGGCAATTCCAGTAGAATATCTGTAAGCGGACGGAGAATATTTTCATAATAAAGTTTCAATCTTCCCTGAATTTTCTCAATAACTTCGGCAATTTTTTCATTCAGGAAAGCATGTTCTTCATTTCTGTACCATCTGTCCATAGCTTCCAGATAATGTTTCAACGCCTTACTCTTACTTCCTCCAAATCCCAGGTTTCCACCTTCCGCATAAGCCTGTTGCATATTATCTTTCAGTTCCTTGGATTTTCCGGCACACTGCGCACAAAGTTCCAGACAATATTTACGGAATGCTTCCAGCATATGATACAGGCAATAGGATTCTTCTGATTTTACAAAATAACGCAAGTATACAGGACCTGTCTTTTTGTTTTCAAGATTCGTTTTGATAAATTCTTTTAATCTTCCTTCCAGATATCCCGGAAGATTTCCCGCCTGCTGCACTACAGAACGCTGAAATAGTGCAAGCCAGTTATTTACAGCCTGATAAGGTGCATTATTTGGCCATACATCCGCATATTTATAATTTTTTTCATTAAGAAACGGTCTGTCAACTGTCACATTGCGATAAAGCGCACTGCGGATCGTTTCCTCTGTCATTTCCAAATCTCGGTATACTGTCTGATTAAAAATTGTCTCCGTTGGTCTGTTCTTAAACATTCCCGCATCCAGACGTTCAAATACTCTTGCTGCAATTAATGTAGAAATTTCCGTATATGGAATTTCAATCTTAGAAGCTCCCAGAGAAAGATAATTATAACATGCCGGATATTTCGCAGATGCTGTTAAAGTTGTAATATATCCCTGAATATTATTATACATGGATGCCATGGTACTGGTTGATGTTTCGCCGCCTACTTCTCCTGAAATATAGGCAAAAACATTCTCGGCAACAGATCTGAGAATTTTGTCATAACTGAAAGTATGACCTCCAACATCAGAAGCATCCAATAAGTGACAGAAATCAAATGGGCATTCCAATTCATTAAGTACAAATCCTTTCGGGAACTTCTGATAATAACGTTCCTGGTGCTCACCTGTGCTCATCCAGTATTCCAGTTCCTTCAGGCAAGAAAAGCCATTGGTTCTCAGAGCTTCTGTTTTACCACCATTTAATTCATTAACATCTGTCATGATCAGATAACCCATCATATTTACATTTGGGCTCTTTTCTTTGGCAATTTTTCTCAGAATATATGCCATATCAAGGAATGTACCAGCTCCTGTACCACCGGAAATTCCACTGAATACATAAATCAGTAACTCCTCAATATGTGGATTATTTGTTATAAGGTTATCAATTTTACCAGAAACAGAATTTCTGACTTTCTCAATGTTATTGGCAAGAAGCATTCTTCCTATCTGGCGGATACCGCCGGCACCTCTTGCACCGGCCACCTGGTTCACATCATCATCAAACCACTGCCAACATTCTTCGCCCGCTGCCTTTGCCTTTTTGATATCCTGAATTACATCTGGTGTAGATTTAACGGAAATATCACAGAACTCATTTCCAAATGGATCGAAATGTGCAGTGCCATACGCTGTTGCCTGTACACTGCTGTCTGTATCGATTTCCAGAAATCCAACATTTTTCGGCTGATCAGCAACAGGTGCTCCTGTTTTATCAGAAGGGAGAATCATTCTTGTTTTCACCTGATCTTTGATACGTATCAGCGCATCTGCTCCACTTCCTCCAAGACCTACAAACAAAACTGCACTCCTCTCATCTGCAGGTACTCTGGCTCCTCCGTAATAGATTCCTCCATTTTTTGAAAGACTGAGAGATTTCTCCAATAAGCTAACTTCTTTCTCTTCTGCCATCTTCTTTCCCTTACCTTTCCATTAGTTTTTGCGTTATATTTTTAGAAAAAGCCTCCAAATCCGTTGTCAGATCCGTTTCCGTTAGAATCTTCACCGCCAAAATTAAATCCGCTGTTTCCTCCACCATTATTTACTGATCCCTGAGAATTTTCCTGGGATCCAGTTTCAAAACTTCCCTGTGAAGCGTTGTCATCTGATGTACTTCCTCCAAAATCTTCGGTACTTCCAAATCCATCATCATTTCCGCTTCCTCCGAAGCCTCCGCCAGTTCCAAATCCTCCGGCATTTCCGCCTCCTCCGAAGCCTCCGCCAGTTCCAAATCCTCCGGCATTTCCGCCTCCTCCGAAGCCTCCGCCAGTTCCAAATCCTCCGGCATTTCCGCTTCCTCCGAAGCCTCCGCCAGTTCCAAATCCTCCGGCATTTCCGCTTCCTCCGAAGCCTCCGCCAGTTCCAAATCCTCCGGCGTTTCCGCTTCCTCCGAAGCCTCCGCCAGTTCCAAATGGTGTTCCAAAACTTTCATTGCCGAAATCCGGGCCATTACCTGAACCTCCAAAAGTCACGCCGCCCCAGTTACTGTTATCTTCACCAAGTCTCAACGATACGGTACTTGTCATTCTGCCATCTGCTGAAAACTGAATTCCCAGCTTATCACCTTTGGTCAGTACACGGGTTATTCCCTTAGCAGGATCTACTGTCTGTCCATCAATCATGACCATTCCCTGAACCTTTGGCATGATCTTCACGGAAATTTCACCACCCTTACGTGCAATCAGTTTTACTTTTCCAAGGAGCGGAGACAGTCCTGCATTCATGATCACATCGCCCATAGTACTCTGTGCAAACGTATCATTCTGGATGAGTCTTCCAAGAATAACTTCCGATGTCTTAGATGGCGGAATGATTGTTGCCGGTGCCGGAGTCATATTCACGAGCATTGGCGGCAGTGACAATTCGACAGTCACCGGATCTTTCAGCAATGGTTTGGTTGCTTGTCTGAGTGCAGTAATAAGCGCTATAAGAACTAACAGAATCACTATACCTGCCACAAACCAGATCCAGGATCCTCTTACCTTTGCATCCAGGGTAAGTTCTGCATTCTGACCATACTCATCTGTAAGAGTCAACTTAACAAGTCCGCTTCCTGTTTTCAGTGGTGTGATATTTAATTCTCCTGTGCCTTTATTATAACTGATGTCAATAACACTTTTCTCCGATTCCTCAACATTACAATTAAGTGTAGAAAAATCTTCACACTGAACATAATCTGTCAGATTTAATGTTTCTTTTGTTTTGATTGGATTGCACCACAGACTTACCTTCGGATAATTCTTAGAAACAGCAAGCTGTTCTCTGTCTACAGCCACCTGAAGCTGTGAAGCTTCCTTGGAAAAGCTTCCATCTTTTCCTTCCAGTTTCGCAGTAATATAATAGTTTCCGGATTTTTCTGGTGTCATTTTGTAATAAAATGCACTCTTTTTCTTGTTATACTTCATAGGCAGGTTTTCGCCTACTATATTTCCTTTATTATCTACAATCGTGCAAACTGCAGTTGCTCCTGCAAGAAGGTCACTGTCTTTGATTGCCTCATCGGCACGTACGAGTGTTCCTTTGATAGTTACTGCCTCACCGGCTACCGGATTCTTACTGTTCTTAAGTACAAAGGAAATATCATATGTAGTCAGAAGATTGATCTGAACAGCGTCATCTGCCTCACCAGCTACACTGACTTTCCATACTCCCTGTGCCGGATACATGATCTTAAGGATTGTATAAGTTGATACTGTGCCATCCTGTGTGGTATCTGTTGCAACGATCACTCCATGTGCTTCATCCAACGGAATATCTGCACCTGTCGGATCTGTCAGCTTTGGATCGCTGACTCCCTTATCTGTAAGAATAACAATATTTGCTGTAAGGACACTGCTGTTATCAATTACAAAATCTGTCTGATAACGTCCATCTTTGTATTCCGCTTTCAGATCTAAAGATTCACCATCTGCAACGTTACCAAAAATATCCTTCATATTCTGGTTAAATTCAGAAGCACTGGTAATATTATAAAACTGTCCGCCAGTCTGGTCGGCAATATTCTGCATATAATCTATATCCAGTTTTCCATCCCAGTTCAAACCAATGGAATAAATCGGAACACCAAGCTGAGACGCTTCTGACAGAGTAGTAGTCAGCTCTGCATTGGATTCCTCGACTGTTCTTGGCCCACTTGGAAGATCCGTATTTCCATCACTTAAAAGAATAATGATCGGATGTCTGTCATTTCCAAATGATCCGCCATCTTTCAGCATCTTCAAAGCTTCTGTCAGACCCAGGGAAATATCTGTATCCCAGGTTCCCTTTACAGAATCCTTAAGTCCGGAAAGACGATTTCGAAATGCTTCTTTATTTTCTTCTGTAGAAAGGTCTGTCAGCCCTGCACTGTCCATGATGACATTGGTAAATTGTACAAAGCCTGCTCTTGATGTATCAGACGATGCAAGTTCAGTAAAAAGGCGTCCTGCCGTCAGTCTGAGTTTCATAGCATCTGACTTTTTCATGGAACCACTTCCATCAATTGCAAAGATAACATCAAAATTCATATTATCTGAAGTCATTTGCTGACTGCTGTCAGTCTGGCTGTCTGCTGCCTGTTCTTCAGCAGCCCATACTGCATTTCCCGGCAGACACACAATCATTGTCATTACCAGAAATGCCAAAAGAATGTTTTGTAATTTCTTCATACTCTTTTCTTCCCCTTTGTTTAAAATATATATACGAAACCTCCCTTTCACTTCGCTGATGTGTCAGCAAGTTGGCAAAATTCTTCAAGAAATCAACTTGTTGGCACACTGGTATTCTCATCATATCTTCATGCCTTTTCTTAATTTTTATTATTTTTTGATGAGTTTTTTACTCTATGATCCGGAGATGTTTTTTCATTTTTATTTTTTCCATGATGAAAACACGGCCCTTCCAACAATAACCAGAACGATTGCCGATAAAATCACTCCCTGATATGCCTGAACCACGCCAAAGATTCCTGTGATCAACACACAAAGAACCCCAACTATTCCATATGTTAATGCCGCAAAAATTACAAAAGCCATGATTGCCGCAATACAATATACAGGCACAGAATTTATATTTCTTCCAAAGCTCTTCTGATATAACAATAATCCGGCAATTCCAACAATCCCCGGTAAAATTCCGCCAAACGACAGTGTTGCACATCCCGTCGCCGCGACTGTTGAAACATTTGTATAGATTAAATCTAAAAAACATTTATCCAAAAACAACGCCAGTGCCGCAAATAATATAGCTCCGATTCCTCCCAGAATTATCCATTGAAGTGCACCTGACATTCCAGCAGAGCTAAATACCTGTTTCTGTTGGATTTTGGATCCTGGCATTTGTTCCTGCAAAATGTTGGAATGTGATATATTTTTTTGTGAAGTATGAAATTGGGGCAGATGTTTCTGTTCAGTATAGGATTCCTTGCTCTTTTCCGGAATAATTTCCATATCCGGTCCATGGAAAGTATATCCTGCAAAAGCTCCTTTTTCATTTGTCACAATTTCCAGCGGCCTTTCAAAACCTGTCGATTGTCCCTGACAGATCAGACTATTTATCTGCTCTCTTTTAGTTGACGATTTATCCTTTAGCAATTTTACCCAGAGATTCCTTTCCCCGGCTACAAGATATACAACTCCATCCAAGTCTTTTCTTTTGGTTTTTTCTACCAGCTGATATTGCCTGTATATCCCCTGTACTGTTTTCATCTTCTTCACTCCTCTTTCGAATTCCCTTTTTTTGCAAAAATCTCTTTTCGGAAGAATTTTTTCAGGAATTTTTTCTTGGAACTATTGTAATTTTAAAGATGTAAGAATGTTTTCCACGTTTCTGAAGAACTTTCTTGTTTCCTCAAGTTCATCCTCAAGCTCATCTAACGATTGCAACATTTCCCTCATACTGATCTCCTCAAATTTCTTTCCAACACCATCTTCCCAGCAACACTTCTCAAAATCTTCTTTCACTTTTCTTCTGACATAAGAAACAACTTCTGTCTTCATATCCCGTGCCCCATTTCCTTCTTTAAAATCTCGGCCCTGCGTTTCCAGTAGGCAGTTCTCAATACTTGAAAACCCTGCCGGTTAATGCCGGACGGAATATCTGCAGTATTGATATGTAAGGTTTTATGATCTGCTTTATGTCTGCTTCCTGGTATCTCAATGATTCCTCCGTTTTCTGACTGAATCATATGGTGCAACTCCACAGGCTTTCCATCATATCCGACAGGTGCGTTTCCACACTCCATACGGGAAATATTATCAGATGTAGGAGCAAAAGCACTTCCATCGCAATAAAATGTCGTATTTCTGTAATTCATCACACCATATCTGCCAGGCGTACCACTGTATCCATACTCTTGCAGATTTGTCTGAACAGTATGAATCTCTATCATTTTCAGGTATGCATTCAATATTCTCTTCGCGCCCGAAATAGATCGAAAACACCTTTTTTCTGCATATTTTATTTTTTGCAGGTACTCAGGAATTTTTTTACTGAGAAAACAAAGTTCTTCTTCCTGCTGCTCCAGTTTTTTTAATTTTCTCTGGGCTGCTTCTATTTTGCACTGAATTTCGTTCAACTCTTTTTCATCTTTTGCCTGACTCCTTTTATCCATAAGGAAATTCCGTTCCCTTTTCCACTCTGTCTGTTTATCCATCACATAGGATCTTTTCTGTGTGATCCGGTCCTGCTGGGAATTAAATGCTCGTTCTATATCTTTTATCGCATCTTCGATATACTCTCTGTTTTTATTCAGCGAAATGTAATAATTCCATATTTCATCTGGATCAGATTTCAGAATACCGTCTGCCATTTTTCTTCTCCATTACTTACCATGAGACTCCAAAAGATCTGCATACTGATTCAAAGCAATAACAACTGTTTCCAATGGCTCTTCGCCCAGCTCAACTGCTTTGGATACATAATCCACAATTTCCTGTGCCTGCTGATAAACACGGTCAGACTCTGAACCCTCGATAGCGGAAAGCATTACCTTTGCACTGTCATTGTTCTGTGAAATTGTATCCATACACAGCTTAACGACCCTCGCTAGTGACCGAACATCTCCTGAACTTCCAAATACTTTTCCTTCCATGATATTCCTCCCTGTTTACCGGAACATTTCTTCTATGTGATTTTTATGTTCCAATTCATTCTGTGCTTTTCTTTCCAGTTCTCTGATCCGTTCTTCTCCTGCCATTGACGCTTTATAAAGAGCATCTGCAACAATTTCCAGTTTTGCTGAAGCTTTTGTTGCCATTCCCGTACTTCCAAGAGTCGCTGAAGCACTCGCCGCCGCTATTTTTAATTTTTTCGCATTACTGTTAAGAACATCCAGATATTCCTTATCAAACTTCTGGCAAAATCTGATGACCGATTCAAGATCAATATCTACCATATCTTTATCCTCCATCTTTCTCAGCAATCTATAGTTTATAAGGTATAAAACGTTTTCCTTTTCTTCCATTGTGATAGTATCCCAGATGTGGTGCAAGTTCCCTGATCAGTCTCGACTGCTCGAGGAATTCCCCCGCCTCATAGTCACTCATAGGAAATGCTATTTTATGATTGAAATCCAATGTTTTTATATCTCTAAAATCCCGTAATGCTGTTGCAGAATCATATATAACCAGATTAAAGACATTACAGGTAGGTCCCAGATGAATAATCTTTGCAATATCAGAACGCGCATCATACAGATAAGAATTCTGTATTTCTGTCAGCTCCTCATCATTCTCTGTGTCATCTTCCTCATCTGAAATACCAGACAACAAATCAGAACTTCCAAACAATGCCTCAAACTCACTTAATGCCGGATCATTGATATCAGCTGATTCTTCCTCCTGATCTGCATTTTCTTTATCTATGCTAATTTCTGGTTTCTTCGAAAGCACCGGGGCCTTTCTTTTCTCATCTGCAAGTATATCCGCCATTGCATCCAGCCCCAGCCATACAACCAGATATTTCTTTCGGTTGCCTCTGTTTTTCAACAATTCCAGCAAATCATATATTTCCCGGCAAACATCTTCCAGATTATCTTCCACTGTGATTTCCGGCATATTTTTTGCCATTTCCATAATCTCTGGTTTATATTCTTTATATACACTTGCATATGGATCCGCGAGAACTCTGACCGAAAAATCTGGCTGCCGGCAAAAACTTCGGATAACTGCACTTAAAATCCGCATTTGCTGCTCTTCTGTTCCGGAAACACACATCATATTGTTACCCTTTCTCTGCAACAGTGGAAAATGGAGAGCAAATTCTAAGTCTACCGGTCTTCCAAGATAGATCTGCATATCTTTGCTTCCATCCCTGTGCGATGGAAGACACTGTCTCTCCCACTCATCAATTTCATCCGGTTTCATTGCATCTACTACACGTTCATCAAAAACATCTGCTTCATAATCAGATGCATTGTAAACTTCCCTTGCTTTCTCATTCACATTGTAACGACAGGTACCATTAATATAAATTGCAGTCGCACGCTCGATAGTAGCCACTTCTTCTCTATCTTCATTCTCCTGCACAGTCTGAACCGCAACTTCTCCAACCTTCATATGTGCAAAAGACCGAAGCTGGTCATTATCATTTACATTCAGAGTTTCTTTCAATTCATCCATATAATTAGCAAGTGCGATTCTTGCTTTAATCTGCTTTTTTCCCTTATCAGACAATCCTCGTAGTCCGTCTACGATTGCCTGATCAGATAACAGAAGAATAATTCCCAGGGCTCTGGCTTCTGATAAAATATTTTCTAATTTTATCTTATAATCCGGTTCTAACTGCGCATGCTGACTCATTACATGAAATTCATCCACAATTACCAGAAGCCTTGTCATGGCATTTTTTCCATATACTTTTCTGTAATCTGTGAAAGAAGTGATATTACTTTTTCCACCACCCATTTTATATTGATAATCTGCCTGTGCAATAATATTCTGCCGACGATTCATTTCTTCCACGATTTTATCCATGAAAGCATAGGAAAAATCCGAAGTCTTAGAGAGACCGATAAACCGAATATGAGGCGGTGTATTTGTTTTATAAGAGTAAAACTCTGTAATTTTATAATCAGCCAGCCAAAGTTCCACATCCTCTGGTCTATAGTTCATTACGACAGAGCTGATGAGCATATGAAGCAGTGAACTCTTTCCAGATCCGGTTCCACCACAGATCAGGCCATGCGCATTCAAAGCCTGTCCAAGTGAATATGACAGAATTTTTCCTCTCTGGTCGATAGCAAATGGGATATGTAAACCGTTCGTAGAATCCATTTGTCCAAAAGGACTACTGATATCAAAAACACGCTGGAATTCATTATCTAATTTTATTTCGCTTGAAAGCTCCGCTACAATTTTTTCAATAAACTCTAAATGTGAATTTCCTGTATGCCAGTGTTGAAAAGCGTTGGTAGATCCTTTTGATGAAATCCAGGAACTATTTGCCCCCATCTTAACCCGAATCAGATTTTGAAGCGCCTCTGAAGAAAAGCAGCCTTCAAATCCCTTCTTCCCAACATCTGTATTTTCCTGTTCCCAGCGATCTTCATTATTCAGAATGATTACAAAAATACCAAGTGTTCTTCCATTTTCGATCAGATATTGAAGATTTTTTAAATCTGTATCTGAATATCCTTCATGAAGATTCTGTGCAACAACCACCTGATATGGAATCCATGATTCCATTCCATGCTGCATATTATACTCAGTCACCGTTGTGCAAGAAGCTTTCTCATTGATCACAGCAGTCATTCTCTGTACCAGACTGCTCAATCCCGTGCTGATATCTTCCTTCTTCAAGTAAGAATGTACTAACTGATAGTTTCCACTTGTCACCTTTTTATTCAACAAGACAACATCTGTTTTCTTTACACGCTGAAGACGGATAAAATCCCTAAAATCATTTCCAGATGTAACAGCATCCATAAAATGCAGTTCCATATAATATCTGGGAGTACTTCTCAACATCTGATAAATCACCGATTGAAGCATCTGCCTCGCTCCTGCTGATGTCCTGCTTTTATAATCAATACAGATCTGTACAGGTGCAGATAACATAAATCCCCATGGAACAGCAAGATATTCTCCCTCACGGCAGGAATCAAAGAGCACTTTTTTTCCGTCAAGTTCTTCCAGTTCTTCTCTCTCCTCTTCTGTTACCAGAGGTTTCAGAAAATCTCCAAGAAAGATTCTTTCGTTTTCCAGAGTGTCTGGTACGGTATAATTCGTCCAGTCGGAATCCGAAGAACATCCGCCATAGCACTTCACGTTTTTATACGCAATGCAATACTGGTCAGAAATCTGATCAAGTTTATATAAAATTGATGTAGACTCATTCTGGCAGTTTTCTATCTGATTTTGCATAAAATTCAAAAGCCCGTTCAATTTTCCCATTAATTCCTGATAAACGTCTCTTTGGCTTTTTCCAAATCCAAGCATACTTTTAAGCAATGACCATAATCCACCACTGTTGGCAAGTTCGAGTCTTAACTGAGTCAGTTCCTGTTCCGTATATATCTTTGCCTCTCCGGCTCCAACCTTACCGTACCTGTTTCCAAAACGGGCAAAAAGTTCATTTTTCTGACGTTCATATTGTTCATTTTCTATGAATAATTCATTGCATCGGGAATTTATTTCATGATACGATTGTATCAAGTTTAGAATTTGTTGATAACACTGCTTAAAATCAAACATTTTTCTTTTCCTTTCTGCCAAATTTCCTTCTTATCCTTCTCACAAATAACGTTATTTGTATTATAAAACCTTATACATCTTATTGTCAATTTCATAAACAATAAAACCAATTTATTTTTTAGATTATCATTACTGTTCACTCCGTGCCCGGTAACACGCTACGCGATGCAGGAAATATGAACCTCCTTGTGCAAAGTCCAAGGAGTATCGTTTGCTTCGCAAACTTAATTTATGCTAACAGCAGAAGAACTCTTTTTAATACCCTTCCCATCCATTATATTGTTTTTTATAAACCTCTGTGCTACAATGCCTGCAGATATATTCAAAACAATGCTTTTACATTTATAATCACTCGAAAGGAATCAAAAAATGGAATTATTACATGGACGTCCTGCCAGCAACGCCGGGCGATTAGAAAAAGAAATACGTGTTTATGATTTATTAGACTCTCTTGGCGTCTCCTATGACCGGGTAGATCATGAGGTAGCCATGACTATTGAAGCATGCCAGGATATAGACGCATTATTCGGAACACATATGTGCAAGAACCTCTTCCTGTGCAACAGACAGGAGACAGACTTCTATCTCCTGCTGATGCCAGGAGACAAGAAATTTAAAACAAAAGAACTCTCCTCTCAGATAAACACCGCCCGGCTCTCCTTTGCCAACGAGAAACATATGGAAGAATTACTGGATATCACTCCGGGTTCTGTAAGCGTTATGGGACTGATGAACGACAAGGACAATAAGGTACAACTCCTGATTGATGAAGATCTTTTGAACCAGGCTTATCTTGGCTGCCATCCATGTATCAACACTTCCAGCCTCCGTATAAAGACAGATGATATTTTAAATGTATTTCTCCCTGCCGTTCATCATCAGGCACGTTATGTGAAATTACTCGGGGAATAATCTATCAAAAAAACTGCCTGATAAAAATTACCAAGATTATCCTTTCTGCCATATATACAGACAAATAAAAACTGCTATATCAAACATTTCCTGATATATGTTTCTTTGAATAACAAGCCAAATATATCATTCTTGTTTCTATAGCAGTTTTTAGTCAGTCCCCGTCTTTATATTCTTTCGGTAACTCTCGAAATACTTTTTATTCTATTACTTTATACACAGCAGTTCCAAATGCAGGAAGTGTACATCTTCCTGTTGCTTCTGTTTTATCATAAAGTGCAATCATTGGTTTCTGAAGTGTATATTCAATCTTTTCAGCCTGGTAGTTTAATACAAAAATGTATTTCTCTCCATCCTTCTCACGCATAATCACTTCCGCTGTTTCCGGAGCTTCAATATATTCTTTAAATGGCTCTTTAATCTTCAGATAATCAAACAATGCTTCAGTATTTTCCTTATTGAAAGTTGCCCCCAGATGTAATACCTGTCCTTTGCCAACTGCATGGCAGGTAAGCGCAGGATTTCCTTCATAATAGCTGTTTCCATAGACGGCCAGTGTTTTTGTGCCTTCCAGCGGTGTAATAATATCATTAAATACTGGCATTGGAATTTTCTTATCGCTAAACTCTGCAAATACCTCGTCTTCTGCAGGACTTGTAAATGTAAAATCACGTACATCTGTACCGGTAAGTTCTGCCAGCAACCCCGGCTGTGGAAGCATCACACATTTACCATTCATATCTTTATAACCCGAACGGCATCCGATAACCAATGTTCCGCCCTGCTCAACATATTCTTTCAGAAGTTTCACGCGTTCTTCACTGATCAGAACCGGATGTGCATAAAACAGTACCGGATATTTCGTCAGATCTGTAAGTTCGCTGTCCTCCTGCAGATATACAATGTCATATGGTGTATGTGTCAGCTGAGCAGCTTTAAAGATTCCCTGCTCGCTTGCTCCTGCTACTCTGTTGTGCCATGTATCTACAGAAGTATCCCATTCATTATCGTAATCTTTAACAATTGCAAATGCTGCTTTATATTCTGAATTGCATACACCGTCAATTGCTTTTAACTTCTTATAGAAATCCTGAACCTCTCTGTATTTACGATTCTCGCGATTATCATAATCCAGAATTCCATGCCAGTAGATTTCTGTACCAAATGTACAGGTTCTCCAGCGAAAGAAAGAAATATAATCAGCACCGTGAGCTACACTCTGCATTGCCCAGAGAGTTAACTGTCCCGGACGCGGAGACGGTGCTTCCATTCTGGTTGTCCAACCATTTCCACCGGACTGCTGTTCCATAATTCCAAAATGAGGGCAAATAGAACGTACCTCTGCGAGATTATGGGACCATTTACGATCATTCAGATCATCACTGTGTAGCGGATCGCGATCCAGACCAAATGCAAAATCCGGATAAGAATCATAGCAATAAACATCAAGAGACTCTTTCTCCATTTTATGATTGTCGAGATTCCAGAATTTACCATTTGTTGTGATATAGTCTCCCGGTTTTACATATTTTTTGATAATCTCTGCCTGCATTTTACAGAAATGACGGGCACTCTCTGAAATAAATCTGATATAATCCAGATGCTGATGAGGATTAATTCCCCGAGTTAAAACCGGGCGCAGAACATAAATCTGATCCCATGCTGTATAAGTCTGATTCCAGAAGGTAGTTCCCCATGCTTCATTTAATTTCTCCAGAGTTCCATACTGTTTTCTGAGAAATTCACGAAATGCAACAGAATCTGCCTCTGAATAAAACTCATCCACTTCACAGTTGATTTCATTATCAATCTGCCATCCCACGATTGCCGGATGTTTCGCATAATGAGCAGCTTCTCTCTCCACAACCCTTGCACAAAGTCTCTGATAAACCGGTGAGTTATAATTATAATGTCTTCTTCCTCCATGTCTGAGAAGCACACCATCTTTCCGTGCATTTAAGACTTCCGGATATTTCTCTGTCAGCCATGCAGGAGGAGTTGCTGTAGGTGTTCCGAAGATAACTTTCATCTGCTTTTCACTGCATAGGTCCAGAAATTCATCAAAGAAATCATAGGTAAAAACACCTTCCTCCGGCTCTACTTTGCTCCATGCAAACTCTGCAATACGGATCACAGAAATTCCGGTCTTCTTCATTCTGTCAAGATCATCTGCCCAGAGTTTCTTATCCCAGTGTTCCGGATAATAACAGGTTCCCATTGTCAGTTCGTTCCATTTGTAGTTCTGTTTTGCATTCATTGTCATGTCCTCCACTAAACATTTATGTTTCATTCAGAGTATGATTGCCAGGTACCTGCATTACAGGAATCCTGAAAGTCACCTCTGTTCCTTCTCCCGCTACACTTGTCACATGAAATTCACATGCTTCTCCATATAGCAAATTCAACCTTCGATATACATTACTCAATCCAATACTGCTTTTTTTGTTTTTATCACTATAATTCTGAATGACCTGTTTTAACTGCTCTTCATCCATGCCTTTTCCATTATCCGTCAGATTAAACTGAAGATATTTGTTATTACATAGCTGAATGTTGATCCACAGGATTCCTTTTTCAATCTGTTCTTCCAGACCATGTACAATACTGTTTTCTATAACCGGCTGAATGATAAAGCTTGGTATATAGAAATTCAGCACTTCATCAGGAATATTATGTCTGATCTCTATTTTGTCTCCAAACCTGTATTTCTGGATAAATAAATAGTTATCTACAACCTCCATTTCCTGTTTTACCGTATAATAGTCTTCCCTTTTGATACTTGCCCGGAGAAATTTTCCCAAAGCAACTGCCAGATCCGTTATTTCACTGTTTCCATTTGAAAAACCAAGCCAGCTTATCGTATCCAGACAGTTATACAAAAAATGAGGGTTGATTTGCATTTTCAGAAATTCAATTTCAGCCTCTCTGTTTGCAATTTCCAGCGTATAATTCTTCTCTATCAGATTCTGTACCTTATCCGCCATCTGGTTATAAACCATACCAATCTGGTTGATTTCATCCTGATTTTCCACCTCGAATCGGGAATCAAAATTTCCTTCCTGATATGCTGTCATACTATCCACTAGCTTCTTTGTCGGTTTTACCATAACTCTGGCGGCATGTCTCATTATTACCAGAGACACCAGAAGCACGATTCCAAACGTAAGAAGTACACTCAGAAGGGCAATTCCTATATTCTTCCACAACTGCCCTACGTTGATAGTAGAAACCAAAAGCCATCCATTGTTCATATACTGATATGTGAAATAGCTATTCTTCTCAGTACTGGGATCTCTGACAATTTTTACTCTCTTAAAATCTCTGGTCTTCAGTGGAAAAGAAATTCCCTGCATATTTTCTTCACTGGATACAATAATATCCATCTCATTATTCAAAAGATAAAAACGGTTTTTATAAGTACTCGGAACAGATCGAAGCTTCTCACTGAAGTATGAATTTTTACATTCAATAACCATATATCCAATAGGCTTAAAATCGTCAACACTTAAGATTGCGCGATACAGGCCAACCATCCCGTTTTCTTCATCGTCTGCCCATAATGCACCTCCGTTTTTTGCATATATCTTTTCTCTTGTGATATCATCGGCTTTCATCTTTTTACCGGAAGTTCCTATTACAATTTCCACACCATCAGAAGAATATATTCTGGCTGATACAATACCTGGAATATTAAAAATACTTCCTCGAATATCTCTGGAAATCGCTGTTTTTTCAATCTGAAAAGATGTTTTCTCCGGTTCCATAACCTTTTGATGATTAATTGATTTTAAATTCTTCTGCACACTGTTATTGATCAGAATTGACACAGAAAGTTGATCTATCTGGCTGATTCTTTCTTCTATTCTTGTTTCCGTAGCTGCAGTAACATCATTCATATGAGATTTTGCCTGTGAATTATAAACGCTCGAAAAACGAATTCCAAAAACAATCAAAAGAACCATACAGGAAATGAACATTAACAGCATATAAACTTTAAAAATTTTGTTCATCAGACCGCCATTTGTTTTTAAGCCACCTGTTTTCTTTAATTTATTTTGTCTTGCCATATCACTTTCCATTTCCAGCTTTACTGTTCAGAATTTCATAAAGCCCCGAGAAAGTTTCTCCGCTTTCACTTCTGTAATTCGACGGTGTACATCCAAATGTTTTCTTAAACAATTGTGAAAAATAATGCTGGTCATTAAATCCTGTTTTTTCACACACATCGCTTATCTTTTCACCTGTTTTAAGAAGACTCGCAGCACACATCAGACGAATCCCGTTTAGAATATCCACAAAAGTATAGCCTGTTTCTTTCTTAATCTTACGTGAAATATAACTCTCTGAAAAATGATACTTCTCAGCCAGATCTGCCAAAGAAATATTCTGCTCATAATTCTGCGCGATATCAGTCAGAATCGATTTGATTGCACCGGATGACTGTACAAAAAGACTGTTTACCTGCGATACCGCATCATGCTTTTCCCCAAATTCATCCTTCTGGCTTAATAACTTCTGTTCAAATCTTTTCTGTTCCAGACGGTGCATAACGTTATGCATTGTTTCCATCAGTTCATTTGGAGAAACCGGTTTAAGCAGATATTCATATACACCATATCGCATTGCCGATCTTGCATATTCAAATTCTGAAAATCCAGATAAAAGTACAACGGCCACATCCATAGACCGTTCTTTCACCATCTGCGCCAGTTCCAGTCCACTGAAACCGGGCATTCTGATATCAAAAATAACCAGATCGATCGATGTGCTCAATAAAAGTTCTTTCGCTTCTACTCCATTTGCAACCGAATACACATCTGTAATTCCTATTGATTTCCAGTCAAGACTCAGCAGTCCCCTGCGAATTACAGCCTCATCATCTGCAATCAACAAATTCATAACATTACCACCTTTTCCTGATTCAAAGAATCACTGCCCCATATAAGAAGCAGTGATTTCTTTTTTCTGAATCATATCATCCTTTTACAGCACCTGCAACCATACCTTCCATAATTTGCTTATGTAATAAAATATAAACTACAATGCTAGGAATAATTGTAATAATAACTGCCGCGATCATACCTACATAATCTGTAGAATACATCGCCTGGAAGTTGGTAAGTCCTACCGGCAGCGTCATTTTTGAACTGTCCGTGAGGAAAATTCTCGGCAACAGAAGATCATTCCACACATTGATAAACTGAACGACTGCAACTGTTACAACTGAAGATTTTGCTATTGGCAGGATAATCTTAAAGAAGCACTGAAATACCGTACATCCGTCAATAATTGCTGCCTCTTCAAGTTCTGTAGGAATACTTCTCATAAATCCGCAGATAATGAAAATGGCCATCGGAAATCCTACAGCAATCTGCGGAATAATAACAGCAAGATGTGTATCCAGAAGCCCCATCCCCTTAAAAATAGAGAACAGAGGAATTACCAGAGCACAAATAGGAATCATCATTCCTAAAAGGAAAATACTATGTGTAAGGTTTGCAAGCTTCCAATGCATTCTGGCAATTGCATAAGATGCCATTGTTGCAAGGATTACAGTAACCAGAACCGCAGAAACAGCAATAATAACTGAGTTTCCAAAGTATCTGAATACACCACCTTTTACAACTGCATTTACATAGTTTGTCATTGACCACTGTTCCGGTAATCCCCATGTATTCGTATACAATTCAGCATTCGTTTTAAATGATGACAAAAACAACCATACAAGAGGGTAGATACAAAGAATCGTAAACCCGATCAGCGATACATATTTAATAACGAGCCATATATTTTCTGAGGTACTTCTCTTCATTTCCCAACACCTCCTACACTGTTTCGTCTGTCTTGAATACTCTGTTGGAAATTCCTACAGATAACATACACAGTAACATTAAAACAACACCGATTGCACTGGCATATCCATAATTCAGAATATTAAATGACTGATAATACATATATGTAGACATAACCTCTGTTGCATGGTTTGGTCCACCTGAAGTCATAACAGCAACCAGATCGTAATATTTCAGAGAACCTGTAATAATCAGAACCGCGTCAATTTTCAGGATTGGTTTGATAAGCGGAAATGTGATGTACTTAAACTGCTGCCAGCCTGTAGCACCATCAATCTCAGCAGCCTCATAGAAAGAAGAATCAATATTTCTCATTGCAGCCAACTGAATTACCATATGATAACCAACATACTGCCACATAATAACAATAATGATACAAAGCATTGCCGTTTCTTTGTTAGCCAGCCACATCTGCTGCAGACCACCAAGTCCGATTGCTTTTAAGAAACCATTGAGCAGACCATAATTACCATTGTAAATGAATGTCCATGTAAGACCAACTGCTACACCACAGATTACGCATGGAAGGAAAAATACAGTCTGGAAAAATGATGCACCTTTGATTTTTTTGAAGATTGCATTACCAAAGAACATTGCTAATGGCATATGTGCCACCAAAGATCCGACAACCATCAGAATATTATTTCCAAATGCATGTTTAAATGTTTTATCACTGAAAAGACTCAGATAATTTTTGATTCCTACAAAGTTCATCTTTGACATCAGGTCTGTATCAAATAATGAAAGATATACATTATAAAAAATAGGAGCTAATGCAAAGATCGCATAAATAATAAATGCAGGCAATACAAAAAGTGCTATGGTTTTCTTATTACCCATTACTTTATTCATAGACAACTCTCCCTTTTAACAAGCGGAACCCAATGTAAAATCTCAGGTTCCGCCAATTTATTTAACAATCTGTTTATTTACTCTTGCTTTCTGCATAAGACTGCAGGGTATCAAATGCTTCCTGCACATCATCACCGTTTGCAATTCCAATTGCTGTATTGTTAAATTCATTTCCAAGATCAGTATCTACACGGTCAAACCATGGCGTCTGTGCCTTTGCATCTCCCAGAAGATTTGCGAAATCTGCACACAGCGGTGTTAATTTTGAATCGTCGATATCAATGTTTGTACTTGGGAAACGTCCATAATCATAAAGTAATAAAGAAGTTGATTCTTCGTTTGTCATATATTTTAACAGCGCTACTGCAGCATCTACATTCTTGCAGTTCTTAGTAATCGCATAAGAAGTATCAACAGAGCCAACTTCTACACCTGCATATTCTTCATTTACTGCCGGCATTAAGAAGCAACTAATATTTTCTGCTTCAGCAGCATTCTCTTTCTTATCCAGATTGGAGATTTCCCAACATCCGTTGAAGTACATTGCTGTCTGTCCATTTGCAAATTGTAACTGTGCCTCTTCTCTTGATACTCCGGTAAATCCATCTTCGAAATATCCTTTATTAACTTCTTCCTGGAACATTTTACCAGCTTCAACCATACCTTCATCGTTCCATTTTCCTGTGCCGTCTTTTATAGAGTTGAATAAATCCTCGCCTTTAATTCCATCACTCAGCTGCTGGATATACTGAGATACAAGCCATGCATCATCCGCTGTAGAAGCTAATGCAACAGGTGTAACTCCATTTTCTTTTAATGTGTCGCATACCTGCACATACTCATCATATGTAGTCGGAACTTCAAGACCATATTTATCAAAAATTGCTTTGTTATAATACATGATAGCTGTACTCTGCTGAGTTGGGATTGCATATACTTCGCCATCATATGTTAAAGGCTCTAAAATACCTCCATTGAAACTATTTTTCCAGTCCTCGTCTTCATCCAGATATTTCTGAAGGCTGACGATCTTATCACCATTTACAAAGTTTTCAAGATATCCAAGTTCCCATGTAAAGATAATATCTGTTTCAGAGTCAGAAGCCATCATTGTTGTCAGTTTTGTCTTATAGTCAGCGTTGGTTATGTTCTGAATTTCTACCTTTACTCCATACTCGTTGGACTCATTAAATCCATCAACGATCTTACGGTATCCTTCCATAAATGCATCTGAATCAGAACCGTTCATCATAATAGTCATTGTTTCTGAACTGCTGTCTGCTTTTGAGTCTGAAGAATCAGAACTTCCACCATTGCTTCCACAGCCGGTAAGCATACTTGCAGCCATTGCACCGATCAGTAAACACACTGTAAATTTTTTCATCTTATTTCTTTCCTCCCTGATTGTGATATTTGTATATATCTCTGTGTTTTCTATAAGAATATTTTATCAATTTTCACCTTCATTTAAAGAAAGAATTATGTCCTTTTTGTTTGTTATTTTGTCATTCATTTGTTAATTTTTTTCTTTTATAGTTTTTGCACAATATAATATCAATATTTAAAGGCAATATAAAACACAGGAATATCTATAAGAAAAATCTCCCTGTGTTTTACATTACCTATATCTTATGCTTCTTCAACAATTTTTATATTCCATGGTGAAACCGTGATGCTTTCTCCATCCTGTACAGATTCTCCTGATAACAACTCTGTACCATTTTTGCCATAATAAGAAACTTTCTGTTCTTCTGCGGAATAGTTCAGGATATATCTGACACATTTTCCCAGATCGTTGGTTCCTTTTCTTACGATCACCGGCCATCTGTATTCCGGAAGCTCTACCTCAACGCTCCTAAGTGCTTCTGTGATCACTGCTTTTAAAGTGTTGTCATCTGTCATGCAACCAATGTAGATGGCAGTTCCTTTTTCATAATGATTCTTAGTGATTGCTGCATATTCTTTCCAATTATAATGGTCATAGAACGCAAGTACTTCTGCTTCCTGAGGCATTAATAATTCCATGAATATTTTCGCTTCTGATTTTTCATCTGCTCCTTTTGCAGTTCCATTGATAATACTTCCTGACAGTCCTGTATTCTTCGGGAAAGTGAACTGCTGGTAGCTGATACCGAAACAGTTACTCAGAATATGCGGCTGCATTTCATGGCTTACTTTAACATTCTCATTTGCAAATGCGGTCTTAAATGTTGCCACCAGTGTACCGCCATTTGCTGTGTACTGTTTCAGTTTTTCCAGCAGTTCATCCGGTGCAGCATAGAGTGCCGGGACAAAGATCGCTTTATACTGATCCAGATTGTCTGATTCCGGCCATACAAAATCACACTCAATATTCATCTTAAACAGCGCATCATAAAGCCAGCGGACAACATCATTATATCCAATGCCGTTATCTCCTGCTGCAGTTGCTTCAATTCCAAACCATTTAAGAGCTGTTAATGCCTCATTACTTACAAGAATGGCAACATCATTTTTCTTCTTCAGATTTACCAGATGGCTTCCAAGCCTGGAGAATTCGTTTCCGATGATGCAGGCTTCACGATATGGTGCATTCTCCTGCATGTCATGGCTGAGAAGTCCTCTCCAGTATGTCTCAAAAGAATTATGGATAGAATGCCAGTGCCAGTACATCACACTGTTTGCACCGCTTGCCAGATGACTGTATGCCTGAAGTCTGAGCTGTCCTTTATAAGGAGTCCATCCCGGATAACCCTGTGCTTCTGTTTCCAGAACAAGGTAGTTATCTCTCTTCAAAGAACGTGTCATATCACCGCCAAATGCAATCTCTGCCCCTGTCAGGTCATCCTGTGTGGGATGATAAATATCTGTGCCTGCAATCGTCAGTGCCTTCGCTGCATGATAATGGTTTACATCCGGCTGTACTCCATAGGAATATCCCCTCCATTCAAAGTCAAAATTATGAGTAATAAACTGATCTTCTCTGCGGTATTCATTTACAATATCTGCCTGCCAGCTTAAAAACTCATCTACCAACGTTCTCTGGAACTTCTCAAATTCCGCACCAAGACTTCCATTGATAGTTCCTCTCACGTCTGGGAAATCCTCCCATGCATTGATACGGTTACTCCAGTAATCCAGACCAAATTCATGATTCATGACATCCAGATCATTATTAAATTTCCTGCGGAGATATTTCACAAATTTCTCCTGCACATTCTTTCCAGCTGTTCCGTAGTATTTGGTTTCATTGTCTACCTGAAAACCAATAACGCATTTTCTGTGTGCGGTACACTCCATTAATTTACGGATCACACGCTCTGCATAGAAACGATATACCGGATGAGTGATGTCCATGATCTGACGGGCTCCGTAAATACCTCTGCCCTTTACAGTCTCTGCCATTACATCCGGATGAGATTTCACCATCCATGTAGGAATCGCATAAGTAGGAGTTCCAATGATGACATTGATTCCTGCCTCTTCCATTGCGTCCATTACACGTTCTACATGAGAAAAGTCAAACGTACCCTCCTGCGGCTCACAGGTACTCCATGTAGACTCCGCAATTCTCACTGTATTGATTCCTGCTTTTTTCATCATTGCAACATCCTGCTGCAGACGGTCATATGGCATATATTCATCATAATATGCCGCTCCGAAAAGAAGTTCCTTCATTATAATAATATCCTCCTGTTAATATTTGGTTAACTGTTGATTTATAAAAAGCTCTTATAAATTCATCACTGCTATAATATATTTACGGGTATTTTTTATATCCAGTAATGATTTATCTATTTCATTACTTACAATGATATCTCTTATGAACCTTATATTAACCAAGTCGTGCGGATTATTCTATCATCTATTTTAGGTGAATATCATTTATTTTTGTTCTTTCCATTTTCCATATTTCTTTCTGTATCTGGCAGGTGTCATTCCTGTCTGCTTACGGAAAATATTCCCGAAATAACTCTGTGAGCAGAAAGAAAGATAATTTGCAATCTCTTTTACTTCATAATCAGAATAACGAAGCATATTTTCGGCAAGACGTATTTTTTCTTTACGGATATATTGCTGTATGGTAATCCCTTCAATCTTATGAAAAAGATCCGATAGGTAGCTGGTATTTACTCCTATTTTCTGCCCGATTTCTCCTATTACGATTTCACTGTGAAGATTCTGATAAATATAATTCTTTGTCCGTTCGACCAGCTCATTTTTGTGCTGGTTCTTATTAATTTCTGCCACACGCTCTGCAAACTCATATTCTGCCTGACGCATCATGGAATTAATCTTTACTGCATTATTCATGTCCTCAATCTTTAAAATATATCCATCCACCATAGAAAATGCCTCTTCCGGAACCATTCCACCATCGATAGCAGCACGGGAAGCAAGGGTGATAACACAGATAGCAACATTCTTCGCCTGCCGGACTGGATTTCTGGCCAGCTGCCCAATTTCCCCGCGATAGGTTTCCGACATACTGTGTTTAAGCATTTCCACATCACCACGTCGAATACTATCCATTTCGCGCAATTCCTGATCATAAGGATTATGAGGAATTTCCTGCTCCTGATGCTCAAAAATGACACTGGATACTTGTTCCTTTGCTTCTATAATATCTGTTTCCGACATTACATCTTCCTGCATCTCATCATTGCATTGTAACCCCATTTTGATTTCCTCCTGCTTGTATATCTATAATAAGATATCCTTTTACCTCAATAATTACTTTGAGAATTGCGGGAGCTGCTTTGCAGCGGAGCAATTCGTAGATATCAAGTTAGGGGCAAAATGCCTTTTGACCCTAACATCATTACTTTTATTCTATAACAGAAGAATATAAAAGTCACTTAATACCTGCTTCGCAGCTGATTCGGTTAAAGTAAACAAGATTATTGTTCACTCATAACTGTTCTCAACAGCCAAACAAAAAACTCTCGCATATCATATATTCCATAAACGAGAGTTTTTCCTTATTTCGACATTTTATAACATCAGAGCCAAAGCTAAGGCTCCAATATTTTTAATATATTTTATTTAAAGCGAATCTCATCCGCTAATTCCTTTGCTTCTTTTACCATAACCTGAATCTGATCAAATTCACCGTTTCTGATCATATCTCCTTTTACCATCCAGCTTCCGCCACAGCACAGAATCTTATCACAGGATAAATAGTCTTTCAAATTTCCGATATTTATTCCTCCTGTCGGCATAAATTTAAGGTTCTGGTATGGTGCTGCCATTGCCTTTATCATGGCAATTCCGCCAGCCTGTTCTGCCGGAAAAAATTTAACCACTTTCAATCCTCTTTTTACAGCCTGGGCAACCTCTGAGGGGGAAATACATCCAGGAAATACCGGAATGTTTTTTTTCAGACAATAATCCACGATTTCCGGGTCAAACCCTGGACTTACAATAAATTTTGCACCAGATTTCACTGCAAGATCTACCTGTTCTGTAGTCAGTACAGTTCCCGCTCCTACCAGCATATCCGGATATGTTTCTGATATCAGACGAATACTTTCTGCCGCTGCGTCTGTACGGAATGTTACTTCCGCACATGGAAGTCCGCCCTCAGACAGAGCCTTTGCTAAAGGAATCGCATCTTTTTTATCTTCCAGAACAACAACCGGCACTACTCCTAATTTCTGAAACTGTTCTTCTATTGTTTTCATAATCTCTGCCCCTTTATCTTTTTATATCAAAATTCATCTGCATCACATGACGGATCAGTGAAACATCATCGGTAATGTTTCCATCTCCATGAAGTGTATGCTTGATTGCACTGCTGGCCACTCCGAAATTTACGGTATCTTCCGGAGTAAATTTCTGCATAAGTGCGTAAATAACTCCACTTACAAACGCATCACCACCGCCAACACGATCCAGAATATTAAATGTCAGTTTTCTGCTCTCATAAGTCTTTCCCTCATACCACAGGTATGCTTTCAGACTGTTTTCACTACAGCTTGGAGAATATCGTACATGTCTGGCAATACATTTCAGATTCGGATATCTTTTAACAAATGCATTGAAGACTACCTCTTGCTGTTCTAAATCTGGCTGAAATGGGATATCATCCTTCACGTCTCCTGCACTGTAATTATTTTCGTCTTTCCATAAGTGATATGGTTCTATTCCCATCAAAACGTCGACATACGGAAGACACGCTGTACAGAATTCTCTTGCCTCTTCCCAGCTCCATAATGTACTTCTGAAATTCCCATCAAAGCTGACGGTGATTCCATTCTTTTTTGCAATTTTCAGACAGTCCATGATCATTTTTCTGCAACGCTCTCCCAAAGCAGGGGTAATCCCACTTAGATGCAGCCAGGTATAGCCATCCAGTAATTTTTCCAGATCGACCTTAGTAAAATCATACTCATCAAAAGCACTGTGTTTTCTGTCATAAATAACCTTACTTGGACGAATCCCATATCCAGTCTCCAGATAATATGTTCCTAATCTATGTGTCGGAGTTTCTTCAGATGTACTGAAAATTACAGGTGTACAGTCAACATCATTACTTTTCATCATTCTTATCGCACTTTTTCCAAGGCTATTATCCGGTACAACCGTAAAGTATGAGCTGTCTATCCCAAGATTTGCCAGAGACAATGCCACATTCGCCTCACTTCCTCCATATCTCGCTTCAAAACAATCTGCCGTCCGGATTTTTTCACAGTCAGGAGGAGTCAGACGCAGCATAATTTCACCCATTGTTATAAATCTTTGTTTTCTATTTTCTTCCTGATACATAGTCAATTCCTTTTCTCATATCCCATTTGATTAATATTCCAGATATGCACCCTTCATCGGACTTGCCGCATGCTGGCTGAATAATCTCAAAACTCCTTTTCTATATTTCGGCTCTCTTGGTCTCCAGTTTTTGCGTCTCTCTTTTAGTATCTCATCAATCTCTTCTGCTGTTTTACGCTCTCCGGCAATTCCAATGATATTCAGTTTTCGCTCCATTACATCAATTTCAATCAGATCGCCTTCTTCTACCAGAGCGATAGGACCGCCATCTACTGCCTCAGGGCTGCAATGTCCGATCACCGGACCTGTTGAAGCTCCTGAGAATCTTCCATCTGTGATCAGAGCGATACTTTTTCCTAATTCTTTATCACTGCTGATTGCCTCAGATGTATAAAACATTTCCGGCATTCCGCTTCCTTTTGGTCCTTCATAACGGATAAAGACAGCATCACCTTTCTGAACTTTATGTTTCAGAACCGCATCCAGACATTCTTCCTCACTGTCAAATGGTCTCGCACGAAGAACCGACTTGAACATTTCTTTCGGACACGCCGTATGTTTGATAACAGCACCTTCAGGCGCAAGATTACCTCTTAATACTGCAATACTTCCATCTGTTCCAATGGCTTTGTCATATGGACGGATAATATCTTCTTTTGAAATTTTAATACCATATCTCTGATTAAATTCCTGCAGCCATTTATCACATTTCTCATAAAATCCGTTCTTTTTCAGATCATCAAGATTTTCACCAAGAGTCTTTCCTGTTACCGTCATTACATCAAGATGCAGATGTTCTTTAATTTCTTCCATGATGGCCGGAACTCCTCCTGCATAATAGAAGCATTCTGCGGGCCATCTTCCAGCCGGACGAACATCTAACAGATATCTTGCATTTCTGTGAAGGCGGTCAAAAGTATCTCCTGTAATTTCTATTCCAAACTCATGTGCGATTGCCGGAATATGGAGAAGACAGTTTGTACTTCCTGAAATTGCTGCGTGAACCAGAATTGCATTTTCAAAACTTTCCATTGTCACAATATCACTTGGACGCATATTCTCTGTCTGCGCCAATTTCACCGCCTGTCTTCCGGCCTCTCTTGCATATGCCAGAAGATCCGGGCTGGCTGCCGGCATTAATGCGCTTCCCGGAAGTGCAAGTCCTAACGCTTCTGCCATAATCTGCATGGTTGATGCAGTTCCGATAAAAGAGCATGCTCCACAGCTTGGACATGCATTACATTTAGCCCAGTCCAGCTTTGCCTCATCAATTTCGCCTCTCTCATATTTCGCGCTGTACATACCAAGCTGTTCAAGAGTAAGCATCTCTGGTCCGGCATTCATTGTTCCACCAGGAACAACAACGGCTGGAATATTGACTCTTGCCAGCCCAATCAGATTTCCCGGCATTCCTTTATCACAGCTGGAAAGATAGACACCTGCATCAAATGGAGTCGCATTGGCATGAATCTCTATCATATTTGCAATCATTTCCCGGCTTGCCAGACTGTAATTAATTCCATCTGTTCCCTGACTTTCCCCGTCGCAGATATCAGTACAGAAGTAACGCGCTCCAAAGCCTCCGGCTTCTGCAACACCTTTTCTGACTTCTTCTACCAATATATTTAAATGTCCGCTTCCCGGATGACTGTCACCATAAGTGCTTTCAACCATAATCTGCGGTTTCCCAAGATCTTCCTTTTTCCATCCTGTTCCGATTCTTAATGGGTCTAATTCCGGCGCTAATTTACGCATTTCCTGACTTTTTAAATTCATGATTTTTCCTCCTGCTAAGCAATTTAGACGTAAGATTATTCGAGAAATCAACTTGTTGATACGTTACTGTTCACTCCGTTCTCAGTAACGTAGCCAAAATTCATTCCAGATTGCCTACGGCAATGGAATTTTGGCTTGTATGTCTCGGGATTTTGGCATATTTATGCCAAAACACCTCGCGGGATAGTGGTGTGTGAACAGTAACGTTAGTACACCAATACATCATTTTCGAAATAACCAGAGCATTTTTCAAACATGTGCTAAAATATATATATGGTAATTTTTTATTATGAAACGATAAACCATACGATCGTTGCTCCAACAATTCCTACTAAACCAACAATCGTTTCCATCACTGTCCATGTTTTCAGATTTGTCTTTTCATCAACTTCAAATAAAGATTTGGAAAGCCAGAAACCAGAGTCATTTACATGGCTGAAGGCTGTTCCTCCTGCTGCAATCGCGATAGTAAGTGTTGCAAGCTGCAACTGTGAAAGACCTGAAACCATAGGCATGTGTTGTAACTATTTTTATATTTCCGGCGCCTTGCTTGATCATGGCTACACTATAACAATTGGATTTTCAGCTTTCAATACATATGACGTATATATATATTTTTTCTGCAAAACGACAAAAACAGGCGGTGATTTTTCCTTATTCACCGCCTGTTTTTTGTATATTTTTACTATCTTTCATTAAAAAACGTTTTTATAACGTTCAATACATCTGATGTATTTACATTATTCTTGTTTGATTGATTAATAGCAGATGTACTTATATATCATCTGGTTCATGATTTTTTCTTACTTTTTTCTTTTTTTCCAGAAGTTCCATGATTACCTGCCGGTTATAGGTCAGGTGCATATTCATGGCACATTTTGCCCCTACAGGATCTTTATGTTCAATAGAGTTAACAATTGCCCTGTGTGTTTCCAGGGTTTCCTGCATCAGACTTCTGTATGTGATATTGGCAAATATCACAACTGATGTATTGATTACAGGAATCAGACGCTCTACTACCATATTTCCACTGAGTTTTGCCAGATAACTATGGAATTCTATATCTTTCTGGATATGATTATGCCCTTGCTTGTATAGCATCTCAACTTCATTACATAATTCACGAAGTTTTGCAATCTGTTCCTTCGTTGCCTTTCTACATGCCCATGTGACAATCTCCGGTTCAATCATCAGACGGACATCAAAAAGATCTAATGCCAGCTGATATCTGTCTTTTATCTGCCCAAATCCCAGAACATCATTCTCCATATAAACTGTGCTGATTACATAAGTTCCGTCTCCACGCCGCACTTCCAGAATCCCACGGCTTACCAGCCCCTTCACAGCCTCACGAATTGTACTTCTTCCTACATCAAATATCCCAGCAAGCTCAAATTCATTTGGAATTTTCTCACCAATTGCAATCTGATTATCTAAGATGTACTTCATTAGCTGATCCTCGGTTTGCTGACCAAGAGTCTTTTTTATCTGTACTTTTTTCTGACTCATTGTTTTCTCCTTATGATTGTATGTCCAGCAATATACAACAGAATCGGAATCAGATGTTCCGAATAGTTACTGATCACTCCGAAATTGCATTCTGCTCCAGATATTTCTGCAAAGAAGATACATACAGTTTCCCCATATTACTGAGAATAGAATTCTTCCTGGTTATATATCCGATTTCCATGTCACTGTTCTGGTTCTGCTCATCGCCCTCGAACGGGATTGCCAGATAATCACTGCCATTTAATTCTTCACAGATAATTCCTGAGCACAGAGTATATCCATTTAAACCAACCATCAGATTCAGCATCGTTGCACGGTCTGAAGCTTTGACTGTTCTGGTGTATTCGTTCGTAGACAAAATCTCCTCCGCCAGATAGAAATTGCCTTTTTCTCCCTGCTCAAAGGACAGGCACGGATATTTCTCAAGCTGGCTGTAACTGATTGATTTCTCTTTCGCTAACGGGTGATTTTTCCATAAATATACATAAGCCTGACAGTCTATAAGATGATGAAATTCCAGATTCGCTGAATGAAGAAGTTTCAGCAATGCTTTACGGTTAAAATCACTCAGGTAAAGCACACCAACCTCACTCTTCATAGTACTGACATCACTGATCACATCTGCTGTCTTTGTCTCTCTGATGGCAAATTCATATTCCGACATATCAAATCCCTGCGCCATATCCACGAATGCCTTTACTGCAAAAGAATAATGCTGAGTAGAAACACCGAATTTCTTCTTATAAGAACCGCCCTCGCTGTATTTCTCCAGAACACTCTCGTATTGACCATAAATCTGACGGGCGTACATCAGAAATTCTGTACCGTCATTGGTCAGAGTTACACCTCGGCCGCTGCGGTTGAAGATGGTGATTCCGAGTTCCTTCTCCAGCTCTTTTACAGCATTGGTTAACGATGGCTGGGAAATATATAATGCCTCGGCGGCTTTGTTTAATGAACCTGTTTCTGAAATTGTGATGATGTAATTCATCTGTGTTAATGTCATAGTCTCTCCTTATTTCCCCGTTTCCGGATGATACATTTGATGTTCCTTCTCCAGTTCTTTATAAAGCTGCATACAGTTCCAGTTCTGATTATGCTCTGTCAGAACTGCCTTATAATCCACCGGTGTTCCTGCTTTTCGCAATGTGTAGAGCACCTGGTCAAATAAATTCCCGGTGATTCCTGCAAGGATCAGCATTTCCTTTTCCATCTGTTCCTGCGGTATCAATGCTGACAAAATTCCTGTTGACGCAGTCTCCACCTTCCCAATCTCCTTCAAACCTGCCAGATATCCGATCGGCTGACAGTAATCCTGAGATTCCACTGTTTTTAAGCGGATTTTGAATGGCAGTAATGCCATTTTCAATTTACGAAGTTTCTGCTGATCTTTGAAATTTATTAATAAAATTGTTGGTTTCATTTCTGTTTTCCTCCTATAGTAACCCTCAAAGATTAACTTTGCTGATTTTCTTCCTATTATTTGTTATTTCGTATCCATAATTACAATTATACATTATCTCCTAATATTTATCGCTATCAATATAATCTGCCTTTTATGCTACATACAAATCCACTATATTTTCTCTCTCCATGCCCATAATATCACACAAAATCCGCCAAAGTGAACCTCACATGACTAAAGTCACATGCTTCCAGACGCTTTAGGCGTCAGACTAAATATCGGCGGATACGCCTGTAACTTAGGATAGCGCAGATATGCGCTTTTTCCATGCCAGATATGGCAGGTTCCCACATTACAGGTAGTCCGCTGTATATCTGCCTGTGTTTATGCTGCTTTTAAGAGTCCCATCTCTGAGAACTAAGTTCCCTTAAATCTGCATAAACACATGAGGTTCTACGCTTTACTGAAGGGACTTTTGCCTCCAGTAAAGACCTTTCCGTTACCGGAAGGGGTTTTAAAAGTTCACGGATAAAATATCTGGCTCCGATATTATAAGAAGCTGACAGGTCACAGTTAAATCTTTTTCCCGTCTGGAATGTACAGAGACTGTGATTTTTCCCATCACGCAGGACTGTTCCTGATCCATCGTACGCAAGTCTGCTGCTATTCCATGCACAGATCCTGGATATACGCATTCCTTTCCTGTGTGCCTGATGTTCACACCGTTTCTGGATATCCCGTTTTCTCCACAGGTGCAGTTTCTGCTTCTTACTTCCTGATATCCTTCCATTCATCTCCAGATACTCAAATATGATCACATCCACATGGTTCTCCCATGCATATTTTACAACTGCCCCTGCAATTTTTCTGCTCAGTTCTATATTCAGGCGTCTGGTATATGACCACCTTCCTCCTGTCTGTGCAGCTCCATGTTTCCTCTGGAATCTCCGAATCCGTCCCAGTGTGCGGTACATCCGGTCTTTTTCACTGGGAAAGTCAATAAACTTTCTCCCCAGGACAGTTCCGTCTGCCCGCATGATGGTACAGACTGCATCCGTATTGATCCCCAGATCCACACTGCAGATGATCTGGTCTTTTACAGGTGTCTGAGTAAGTGTCATTTCTTCTGTATAGGAAAAACGCAGAAAATATTTATGGTGTCTTTTTTCCAGTGTCGGGGCAGATGCCTTTTTCCCATACCAGTTCCTGCGCAGATATTCCATATCCGTATGACTTAAACACACACAGAACCATCTCCAGTCATGCCCATCATACAGTTTCAGGTATGCCTCATCTTTTCCCTCTGTCCCTTCGCGGTACATCACATCCCGGTAAAAGACCGGCATGGCATGATTTTCACAGGTGAGGTGCGGTTTCCCAGATAGTTCTCCTGTTGCTCCCCACTGCTCCAGACGGGTTTCATAGGAAGATACACTTCCCAGTGCATGCTGGATGGCTGCCCTCCTGAGATAAGAAGGCATCTTCGGGAAACGGATGTCAAAACCAAAACGTGCCTGGTTCTTTTTCGTTGTATGAACCAAATGCTCTGCCGCGTTAAAACGTTTCTTTGCTTCCGAGATCATTTTCAGTTCTGTCCACACCTGTTCATAGATTTCCGTCAGATAACTGACCGCCTGACGATAGATCTCCAGTGTCTGGCGGACCGGGATATTCTGTTTTCGTATTTCTACACCATAACTGGATACTATCTGCATTTTTTCCTCTTTCCCTGATAAAATAATTGATAAGATCCTGTTATATCTTTTCTTTTTCCTTCTGTCCTTTGATATAGGCAAGTACCTGTTCCCTGCTCCTGTCACTGACCGTCACTGCACAGTAAGAAGGATTCCACAGATGTCCTCCCCACAGTTCTTTTTTTAATTCCGGATGCGCAAGGAACATCTGTCGTGCAAGATTCCCTTTCATGATCTTGATCATATCTGAGATATAAAACTGGGGTCTGCAGTTCACGAGCAGATGAATATGATCCGGCATGACCTCCATTGCCAGGATCTGAAATTTATACTCCTCTGCAAGAGCTTGTAACATTTCTTTACATTCTGTATCAAGCCCGTCTTTTAAAACCTTTTTTCGATATTTTGTACACCAGATCAGATGATACTGTAAAGAATACACATATCCCCTACCATATGAAAGTTCATTTTTACTTATATTAAATATATCTTTTTCCATATTTATATTATACCATATGTATTTGTTCTTGGTAAACATTTGTTTGGATTTTTTGTAAAAAATTGCGCATCTAACTCATCACTAAAGTAACGAGAATGCGATGCACAGTTATTCAACACCTTGCATTGCAATTCACACGTTATTGTGGTAAAGTAATTTCATGCTATTTTTTCTGAGACCGGAAATTTATTGCAGTCTGCGCAGTAAAAATTAAGTACCCAGCATCTTGGCGTAAAAACTTAATTTTTCTGTACCAGCCAATTGACATCTTCTGTTTCTACTTAAACCATATATTCTACACACCTGCAAGTTATTTCCAGCATCAGAAAAATGAAGGAGGGAAATGAAAAATTTCTATTCGTGGTACAAAAAGCATATCACCACAGCAATCTTTATCGGCCTCATCCTCGGTATCCTGACAGGACTGTTTCTGGCAGGCAGATTTGAGCCGGTACTTACTGTCACAAGTCTCATCGGAAGCATTTACATGAATGCCCTGAACATGATGATCTTTCCACTGGTCTTCTGTTCTATCATCATGGGTATCTCCAGTATCGGTAATGCCCGTACAACTGGTAAGATCACAGCCGGAGCCATGATCTTCTTCCTGTGCACAACTGCACTTGCCAGCCTCGCAGGACTGATCATTCCGCGACTGATTCATCTCGGCGAAGATGTCAAATTCGAAATGGCAACTTCCGACATCCAGGCCACAGAAATGACCAGCATTCTGGATACCATCAAGAACCTGATTCCATCCAACCCGGTTGCAGCTTTTGCAAACGGAAATATGCTTCAGGTACTTGTATTTGCAGTAATCGTCGGCTTCACCCTCATCGCCATCGGTGAAAAAGGTGCAGCACTTCTGAAAGTGATCGATTCCTGTAACGAAGTCTGTCTGAAAGTAATCAGCACAGTTATGTATTTCACGCCAATCGGTGTCTTCTGTACGATCGTTCCTGTTGTGGAAGCCAACGGTACAGAAACAATCGTTTCACTTGCAACCCAGCTGATCATTCTGTATGTAGCATTCTTCGGATTTGCAATCGTTGTTTACGGCGGTGCTATCAAACTTCTTGGAAAAGAAAGTCCAATCAAATTCTTCAAGGCAATGCTTCCAGCAGCACTAAACGCATTCGGAACCTGCTCCAGCTCAGCAACTATTCCGATCAGTAAGCAGTGTATGGAAAATGAAATGGGCGTATCTGATAAAATCACAAGTATCGCCATTCCTCTTGGTGCTACAGTAAACATGGACGCTGTATCCATCCTGATGTCCTTTATGATCATGTTCTTCGCAAATGCCTGCGGTATCAACGTAAGCATTTCCCTGATGGTCGTAATCCTTCTGGCAAACGTGCTCCTCTCCGTAGGAACACCTGGAATCCCAGGCGGTGCCATCGCATCCTTCGCAGCACTCGCAACTATGGCTGGATTGCCGGCAGGTGTTATGGGTGTTTATATTAGTATCAATACGCTCTGCGATATGGGCGCTACCTGCGTTAACGTTATCGGTGATATGGCGGGATGTGTAGTCCTCAAAGAGAAAATCAAACTGGAAGATTAAATGAAACACAATAGGTTAAATGATAGAATTTAACCAAATCAGGCAATCAGCGAAACGGATTACGAATATCCACTTGACTTATAGCAATTCTCTAAAATAACGCATTATTTACGAGGATTGCTATAGAAAATTCATACATAAGGAACGAAAAAAGAGGCTGCCGCTTCGCGATTTGTCGCAAAAGTGACAGCCTTTTTTCTATTCTCTTTATTTTTACAGATCATATTTCCCTCTGCCGGTAAAAGATTCACTTTAAAGCAATCTGAACACCTGCTCTGCTGCAGCAGTCATATTTGCTTTTGCAGTTTCCGGATTCATTGCTTCTTCCAGTGTGGAAATCCCACGTACGATCGGGAAAAACGCATCTATTCCTGCTTCATTGCAGGCACCTGCTTCTTTTGTGACACTTCCTGCAAATGCAATGGTTTTCGCACCATATTTCTTTCCGAGCTTTGCAACACCTACAGGCGCTTTTCCCATAGCAGTCTGACGGTCCAGACGACCTTCGCCAGTTACAACCACATCTGCATCCTTCATTTCGTCTTCTACATGAACTGCCTCCAGAATAAGCTGTATTCCGGGTGTCAGTTCTCCATCCAGATAATTCAGGAATGCAAATCCAAGTCCGCCCGCTGCACCGGCACCGGCTGCATTCTGATTATCTTTACCTGTTATCTTTGCGGTAACCTCCGCATAATTTTTCATACCTGCATCCAGAACCGGAAGCATCTCAGGAGTAACTCCTTTCTGCGGACCATAAATATAGGTAGCTCCCTGCAGACCGCAAAGAGGATTGGTGACATCGCATGCAATCCTGAAATTACACTCAGAAAGAAGTTTCTTCTGGTTTGAAATTTTTACGGATGCAATCTTCGCAAGTGCCTGTCCTCCCTCTCCGGCGTCTTTTCCGTTTTTATCCACAAATTGATATCCAAGTGCTTTCAGCATACCAACTCCACCGTCGTTTGTAGCACTTCCACCAATACCGATGATGAAATTACGGATTCCACGGCTGATGGCATGGAGGATCAGTTCTCCCACACCATAAGTTGTAGCAGTTGCAGGATTTTTCTGATCTGAAAGTGTAATACCCGCAGCCGTTGCCATTTCCATAACCGCTGTGTTACTCTCCCGAAGATATCCATAGTATGCCTGAACCGGCTCATGATAAGGCCCGGTAACTGTAACGTCCACACGTTCTCCTTTCAGACCCTCGATCAGGGCATCCGTGGTTCCTTCACCACCGTCTGCCAGCGGTTTTACAATTACTTCTGTATCTTCACAGGCTGCAAGGATGCCTGCTTTGACAGCCATTCCCGCTTCCATGGAAGTCATACTTCCCTTAAATGAATCAACTGCAACTACAACTTTCATAGCCAAAACCTCCTGTTGGATTTTTACATTTCACATATTTTTTTCCAGATTTCTTCTTTGACCGGAATCCCTTTTTCCAGATTTTCCCGTCTTCGCTGCAAAGTTCCCTCGCCCGGATAACGTACTCTGCTACCTTCCTTTGCAGGGACAGATTCCTGAATATCTCTCAGTGTCTCTTCCTGAATCTCCTGTGCTCTGTCCGGGTTCTGATTCAGAATATCCGGCCATATTGCAATAAATACCTGAGTAAGACCATATTCAGCTTCACATTCCTTTCCAATTCCAGTCACTGTTTTTCCCAGGGTCAACATTCCCCCGATCAGATCCAGCACAACGGAAAGCCCGGAACCTTTCCAGTATCCGACAGGAAGCACTCTCCTTGTTTTCTCAATAGCCGCCGGATCACAGGTCAGATTTCCTTTCTCATCATAACCACCGGGATAAGGAAGCTGCTCACCATTTTGTCTGCATACAGACAGTTTACCATAAGAATACTGTGCCATGGCAGTATCAACTACTACATGATTTCCATTTTTATCCGGAACAGCCAATACAAAAGGATTATTTCCAATCCTGCTGTCTGCTGCGCCCCATGCCGGCATATTCGGACAGGTATTTGTCCAGCAGATTCCAATACATCCGGCTTCAGCAGCCTGCCAGCCATATGCACCACCCCGCATCCAGTGATTCGTATTCGACATTGTCACCATGCCAATACCATGCTGTCTGGCCAGTTCTATTGCTCTGTCCATTGCCATTTCCGCATTGAGATTTCCCATCCCCAGATGTCCATCCCAACGTTCTGCTGCACCATATCCGGTGATCTTTTCCGGCAGTGCATTTACATTAATATATCCTTTTCTGATATATTCTATTACTCTTGGAAAGCGCTGGTAACCATGAGAATATACCCCATCTAAAGAAGAATCGGCAAAATTCTTTGCCGATTCTTCTGCACGTTTCTCATCAAAACCATTTTTCACAAGAATTTTTTGCATTTTTTCTTTCATATCTTTATAAAAAATACGCATACTACATTCCCTGTCTTTCTGTTTTTCAGTAGATTTGATGCAACATCCAACAGTCCACTATTCCGAGACATATAAATCAAAATCCCATTACCAAAGACGATTTTTAATAACTGTCAATCATTAAACCAGTTTCATGTCAACGAGTACCTGATGGAGTTTTTCTTTTTCTTCCGGTTTCAGTTCTGCAATTGGGGAGAGGCATTTTCCTACCGGGATTCCCTCCTGAACCAGGCCCTCTTTGATAACTGCCGGGAAAGTACCCATGCTGCATGCAATACGAAGAGGAGCCAGTGTAAACTGTGCATCCAGAGATCCCTTAAGGTCTCCCTTCATGAATTTATCATAGATATCTGCTGTAATGCGCGGAGCTACATTGGCACAGGATGCGATTGCACCGGTTGCACCATAACACAGTGCTGCATGAATCAGAGTGTCTCTTCCCATCAGTACATGGAAATTGTCATTATCTCTTGTGAGACGAATATACTCTGCTGCATTTGTCATGTCCCCGGTACTGTCCTTTACTGCAACGATATTATCGATCTTTGCCAGTTTTGCAACAGTTGCCGGTGTAATTGTTACGTTTGTTTTCGGTGCATTATTATAGAGAATAATCGGAAGTGTTGTGCTTGCTGCGATCTCTGCATAATAATCATACAGTTCATCCTGTGTCTGGGATACAAACATAGGTGTCAGTACAGAAACTGCATCTACGCCAACCTCTTCACAGATTTTTACAAGACGGATAACGCCTCTGGTTGTGATATGATTTGCACCACCGTAAACCGGAACACGTCCTCTTGTCTCATCCTTTACTGTTTCAAGAATTTTACGATATGTATCATCATCAAATGCATAAAATTCTCCGGTTGTTCCCAGTGGGAATAAACCATGTACGCCATTGTCGATCAGATGATTTACCATCTGTCTCAATACCGGATAATTTACTTCTCCGTCGTCAGTAAGCGGAGTAATGATTGGCGGAATAATACCTCTTGGCACAAATCCCATTTCTTTGTCCTCCTTGTGTTTTAACTAATTGTGATGGTTCAGTTTCCATTGTTTTATAAGATACTGAATTAATATTGTCAGTTTTGTCTCACCCGGAGTATATACCGGATGACTTGTCTGCATTTTTTATATAAAGAACTGTGCGATCAACAGTTCCACTACACCCACAGCCGACATAATCATGGAAACAGCTGTCTTGCATCGTACCTGATCCTTTAGCTCTGTCAGTCCAAACATACCATTAAATACCCAGAATCCACTATCGTTGAAGTAGGAGAATGAAATAGCACCCACACAGCAGGATAAGGACATAAGCAGCGGACTGATACTGAGCACACTCATAAGAGGTGCAGTAAGGGAAGCTGCTGTTGTGATAGCTACAGTTGCAGAGCCAAGTGCGATACGCATAAGAGCTGCGATAATGAACGGAATCAGGACTGCAGGAAGAGGCCATGAAGTAACCATCTCACCGAGTGCTGTACCAATTCCACTTACCTTAACCACGTTGCCGAGAGATCCGCCGGCACCTGTGATCAACATGATGATACCTGTATCTTTAATGGCATCATCCATCATTTTCAGAACCTTCTTGTTATCTTCCTTCGGAACCAGTCCATAAATCGCAAGAAGTGTACCAATACCAAGTGCTACTATCGGAGATCCTACGAAATCGATCACGCTGCTGCCTTTATCTACAAAATCAAGGACTGTTTTCAGAAGAATCAGGACAATTGGAACAATGATTGGAAGTACGGATACCCAAAATCCCGGAAGAGGCTTTGCATCCATCATGGCATTTAATTCATCCATGGATTTAATGTACTCTTTTCTGAATTCTTTTCTGTCAAATCCACCGTTGTCATTTGGAATCTGATAGATTTTTTTTCCAATCCACTTTGTATACAAAACAACTACGATCAGCATAGGGATGGAAATTAATGCACCACCGATAATCATAGTTCCCACATCTACATTAAACATTCCTGCTGCTGTCAGCGGACCCGGTGTAGGCGGTACCAGACAGTGAGTCAGCTGAAGTCCTACTGCAAGGGAAAGTGCAAGGCTTACTACAGATTTACCCGTTACTTTTGACATTGCTTTACACAAAGGTGCAAAGATTACAATTGCGGAATCTGCGAATACCGGAATGGAAATAAACCATCCTGTAATTGCCAATGCCCATTCTTCTTTCTTCTGTCCGATAGCTTTAATGAAACTGTAAGCCATCTTTTCGGCAGCTCCGGATTTCTCCAGAATACCACCCATCATAACTCCAAGACCGATAATGATACCGGTACTCTTTAATGTGCTTCCAAATCCTTCCTGAATAGCAGTGATCAGACCAATCTGATTTGTGCCATCCGCAAGGGTTACATCCGAAATCGGCATTCCACCGATAATTCCTGTGATCATGGCTGCGATCAGAAGTGCCATGAAAGAATGTACTTTTGTTTTCATTACCAGGACGATCATTATAATGATTCCCAATGCAAGTCCTAATAACATCCTTGTTGATTCAGACATACCTTTCTCCTCATCATGGTGTACAACCGCTTAACTGTTGTTGCACCAATTGTTTCATATTCATATATAGTTTTTCTTAATTGTAACTGTTCAGCATTCTGTTAAATGCCCGTTTGCCAGACAGTCACTGTACAATTTTGTTTCTGATTATCTGACAAGGCATGGACGTTTGTTGTCAAATTTCCATCCAGGAATCAGATATTGCATTCCTTTGGCATCATCACGTGCGCCAAGGCAATTATCCATGTAAAGCTTGTGAGCTTTGAGAACCTGCTCGCGGTCAACTTCGATACCAAGTCCGCCCTTATTCGGAAGATCAATACATCCGCCAACAATCTGCATTGGCTCTTTTGTCAGTCTCTCACGACCTTCCTGCCAGATCCAGTGAGTATCAATTCCGTTCATCCTTCCAGGAATAGCTGCTGCACACTGAACTACCATTGCAAGACTTACATCAAAGTGATTATTGGAATGACATCCCCACATCATACCAAAATCATTACACATCTGACCTACACGTACAGATCCGTTCATAGTCCAGAAATGTGGGTCTGCAAGTGGAATATCTACGCTCTGCAGGGACAGGCAGTGATGCATCTGACGCCAGTCAGTATTGATCATGTTTGTTGCTGTAGGTATTCCGGTTGCCTGACGGAACTCTGCCATGATCTCACGTCCGGAGAAGCCATTCTCTGCGCCACATGGATCTTCGCAGTATGCAAGACATTCTTTTAACTGAGGAGCGATCTCCAGTGCTTCTTTCAGGCTCCAGCATCCGTTCGGGTCAAGGTCTACTCTTGCATCCGGAAATTCTTTCTTAATAGCCTGAACCGCTTTCAGTTCTTCTTTCGGTGCAAGAACACCGCCTTTCAGCTTGAAGTCTACGAAACCATATTTCTCATGAGTAGCTTTTGCCAAGGCAACAATTGCTTCCGGTGTAAGCGCCTCTTCATGGCGCAGGCGGTACCAGTCACATTCTGCATCCGGTTCTTCTTCATATGGAAGATCTGTTTTCTTACGATCTCCTACATAAAACAGATAACTTAAGAACTGTACTCTTTCTCTCTGGATACCATCTCCCATAAGAGCTGCTGCCGGAACATTCAGGAATTTTCCAAGCAGATCCAGAAGTGGTGCTTCAATCGCTGTTACTACATGAACTCCTGTACGAAGGTCGAATGTCTGTAATCCACGAACGTCATCTTTAATATTTGCATCCAGCCATTTACGTACTTTATTTAATGTCTGTTTGTAATCCGCAATGCTTGTGCCAAGTACAAGATCCTTTACCTGCTCCAGAGCAGTTGTGATCTTTTGTCCTCCCGGAACTTCACCGACACCTTCCACACCATTGGAATCTGTCAGAATAACAATATTACGGGTAAAATACGGCGCATGTGCACCGGAAAGATTCAGTTCCATACAGTCATGTCCGGCTACAGGGAAAATTTCCATTTTTTCTACAACAGGTATCATTTGTTTTCCTCCTAAGATTTTTGAAATCATTGCGGCCACAATGTTTTTTGTTTTCGTGTACTTTTTGTTTCTCTCATTTATGTATTTTATTATATACAATCCCGATTTTTGTGCAATTCGCATAATATCCAAGAAAAAATCGCTGATTTTTACACATTTTTGAATCTTTCACAATCTGCAATATCTGCATTTCATTTCATTTCAAAGTATTTCTTTTCATGTCATAAACCCGGTGCTTTCAGGTTTACATAAAAAATATTCCCAAAAATTTTATTCTCCTGTTGTTGAAATACGGTAGTACAATTCCTTGTAATACTTTTTATATAACAGAAAATCTGCCAGAAGTCTCTGTTATACAAAAAAAACAGACATACTGCAAAAATGTCAGTATGTCTGTCAGTTATCTTGTTATAAAAGACGTTAAAACAAATCAGCTTATCTGTCTGGCTGTATTTATATATCAGGTAATCGGTGCTGGATTAAAAATGCACAGATCATTGTGAAGTTTGTATTTCTCCGCAAAAGACTGATCTCTTCCGCTGGCAACTGCAATGATCTTATTAAACAATTCTGTTCCGATATCCTGGATCGTTGCTTCTCCTGTGGCAATCGGACCCGCATTGATATCGATCAGATCCTGCCACATTTCTTTCATTTCATTACGTGAACAGACCTTGATAACCGGTGCTGCTGCGAGTCCATATGGAGTGCCGCGTCCTGTCATAAATACCTGTAAGGTGATTCCTGATGCAAGCTGACATGGACCACAGACAATATCACTTGCAGGTGTTGCCGCATAGATCAGGCCATGTTTTGAAGGTTTCTCTGCCGGAGAAAGTACTTCTACAATTGGAGATGTACCAGATTTTGCAATAGAACCCATTGCTTTTTCTACAATATTGCAGAGTCCGCCTTTCTTATTTCCTGGTGTAGGATTTGCGCTTCTGTCTACCTGTCCTTCAGCGAGATAATGATCGTACCAACGCATTTCCGCTGCCAGTTTGTCTCTTACTTCTGCGCTCACACAACGTTCCGCCAGATAATGAACGCCATCGCGGACTTCTGTTACCTCAGAAAACATGACGGTTGCCCCACCTTTTACCAGCATATCCGCTGCATAGCCTGCTGACGGATTCGCAGTTACCCCGGAAAATGCGTCACTTCCTCCACACTGCATACCAATGCAGAGTTTGGAAAGCGGCAATGTCTCACGTTTTCGTTGATTCAGAATTGCAAGTTTCTTATCTGCCATTTCCATCAGAGCATTGATCATGGCATCAAATCCTTTTTTCTCCTGAAGAATAATCACATTTTCCGGTGTAATATCTGCCTCGTCCAGAAGCATCTGTACTGTAAATTTCTCACAGCCAAGTCCTACAACCATTAACTGTCCGCCAAAATTGGGATGTTTTGCAAGATTGCGAAGTGCACGTATGGGAACTTTTGCTTCCGGTGCATTGATAGCAACTCCACATCCATATGCATGATTGATTGGCACAATATCGTCTACATTAGGATATTTCGGCAGAAGTTCTTCCTTCATTCTCTTTACTGCCACATTTAACACACCGGTTACACACTGGACAGTGGTACTGATTCCAAGAATATTTCTGGTTCCTGCATAACCTCCATCAGAATTGACATAACCTTCAAAAGTAGTTACCGGCGGGTCTGGCAGTTCTGTAACAATGTTTTTACCATATTCCATATCATCCACAGACGGTGGCGTAGGCAGTTCCAGCATAAATTCATTGATCCAGTCGCCGCGTCTAATCGGATTCATGGCATACCCCAGAATTACGCCATATCTGATGACCGGACTGCCCTTTGGAATATCTGCAAGAGCTACCTTATGTGCCTGTGGAATATCCTGATTAATATGAAGTCCTTCAATCTCTGTTCCGGCAGTCAAAGGCTGTACAGCAATAGCCACATTATCTGACTGATTCACTTTAACCAACAATGACATTAGAAATTCCTCCTTCGTTTTGATATCTTTATTATAATGCCGCATGAACTGTAAGTAAAATTCGTTATAATTATAGTTCTCTTAATTTTTTTAAGAAATCTCTTGGATTTTTTGAAATGTAGGAATAAAATAAAAACAGCAAAATTATAACAATTCAGATGGACATTGCCATATACCATAAAATGGAGGTACCCATGGATTTAAGACAAATACAATATATCGTTGCCATTGCAGAAGAAAACAATATCACACGTGCTGCCGAAAAGCTCTATATTACACAGTCTGCCCTGAATCAGCAGCTTCTTAAACTGGAAAAAGAACTGGGAGTTTCCCTCTTTCATCGTTCACGTACAGACTGGCATCCAACCGAGGCCGGTGAAATTTACCTGCAGGCTGCCAGAGAAATTCTTCTTATCAAAAAAGACACCTATCATAAAATTCACGATCTCGCGAAAATCCAGCAGGGGGAACTCTCCGTTGGCTTCACCCCGGGACGTGGTATTTCTATGTTTTCTCATGTCTATCCGAAATTTCACCATATGCATGCCAACATTCAGGTTACTCCAAGAGAACTGAGTGTCCAGAAACAACAGGAATTACTCATATCTGGTGATCTGGATCTGGGATTTGTTACACTTATTCCCTCACAGCAGAAGCCCTCTTTAAATTATATCCCACTGTCCTCAGAGGAAATTCTTGCAGCAGTTCCTGCACGTTATCCTATGCCTCCTGAAAGCAGATGTTCTGACAATACAGACCGTATTTCAGGCAGATCATTTCCTTCAGTAAATCTCTATGCTCTTCGAGAAGAACCATTTGTACTGACCTACAAAGAATCTACCCTCCGTGAGATTACTGACCACATATTTGAAACCGCCGGCTTCAAACCTCATGTACTCTTTGAAACCTCCAGCAATTCTACTATTGCAACTATGGTCAGTGCCGAAATGTGCTGTGGTCTGATTCCATCATTTTATGCTCGTGGACATGAAGGCAAACTACGTTTTTTCTCCCTTCCCGACCAGCCTTCCTGGGATATTATGGCATGTTATCATAAAAAACGCTATTTAAGCAAAGCAGCCAGAGACTTTATATCTCTGGCTGATGAATTCTGGGAAAATATTGTTTGATATTTTATTAATTTTCCATATATGCGATCATTGCAGCAGCGGCTTTTTTTGCATTTTCCACAGCATGTACCACTGTTTTGGAACCATGCACCACATCCCCTGCTGCAAATACCCCTTCACGGGTGGTCATTTCGTTCTCGTCCACGATCAAAAGTCCCTTATCAGAACCTTCCAGACCTACTGTTGTGCGAATCAGACGGTTTCTTGGTCCCTGACTGATGGCAATGATCGTAGAATCCGCTTCAACCTGATCTTCTCCCTCCTCATATCCTGTCACCTTGTTATTCTCATCAATAATGGAAGTCTTAAATACCGGTCCCTTTTCTGTAATTCTCTCAATTGCCTTTCCAAATACAAACTGCGCACCATCCAGTTCTGCATAAGCCATCTCATGAGAATTGGCTGCCACATGGGTTCCTCTGGCATAAAGTGTTACTTGCAAGGCGCCATTTCGAAGCGCTGTTCTTGCCACGTCCATGGCGGCATTTCCCATACCGATCACAGCAACCTTTTCTCCCAGATTATATGCTGCCGGATTCTCCAGATAATCAATTCCAAAATGTACATTTGCAAGACATTCACCGGGAATTCCCAGATTTCTTGCCTTCCACACACCGGTTCCTACAAATACAGATGCATAACCATCCCGAAAAAGATCATCGATTGTCAATACCGTTCCGATAGCTGTGTGTGGACGGATACGAATGCCCATATTCAGGATTTTCTTTTCCATACGGTCAAGAATTGACTTTGGCAAACGAAATTCTGGTATCCCATAACGAGTGATGCCGCCAATTTTATCCTGCTGTTCAAAGATTGTAACCTTATAGCCATGCTGCGCAAGGATGATGGCAACAGTAAGTCCTGCAGGTCCGGCACCGATTACAGCCACAGCCTTTCCTTTCGGTTCTGCTTTCACCGGCTTCATACGATCCAGATAAGTATCTGAAATGTAATTCTCAATACTGGAGAAATGCACCGGATTTCCTTTTTTCCCAAGGACACAATGTCCTGCGCACTGCTGTTCATGGTCACAGACAATGGAACAGATCACAGACATCGGATTATTTTTAAACAGTTCTTGCCCTGCCTCCATCACCTGATGTTCTTTAAACATTTGTATAATATGAGGAATCGGGGTATGCACCGGACATCCTTCCATGCATTTGGGTTTTTTGCAGTTGAGACATCGGTTTGCTTCATCTATAATATGAATTGACATTTTCTCATATCCTTTCTCTTGCGCACTTGATAAATTTTTGCGATCATCCCGGCAAATTGTCTTGAGACCTTACTTTTCAAATCACAATGTTTCAGAATAAGTCATATTTATTAATCACGCCATATTTCTTCATTTTCCGCCAAAGTGTGGTGGTACTGATTCCCAGTTCCTTTGCCACCTCAGTGCGGTTTCCATGATGTTTCTCCAGAAGTTCTGTCAGACGGACTGCTTCCGGATTCTGATAAATTATCTCTGTTCCGTCTGCTGTTTTTTGCTTTGGCTGCGGATATAATTCATTCAGCAGAAATCTGACAAAATCTCCTGTAATTGTTTTCTTTGGTGTGGTCAGCATCATACGCTCACAGAAAGCCTCCAGTTGTATCTCATTTCCAGGCCATTCATATGACATCAGTGCTTCCATCGCCTCATCGGAAATACGTGGAAATCTGGCATATCTTCTGGTAAACTTTGCACGTCTTTCCTCGACGATCATGCGGATATCTTCTTTTCTCCTGCAAAGAGGCGGCATTTCCACTGTAAGCCCGTTTAAAAGATAATATAAATCCTCGCGAAAACTTCCATTTTTCACACACTGCCAGAGGTCCTCCGTAGTAGTGACAATAATACGATTGTCCAGTGTCTGGCTGCGCTCCAGATCATTGCGGATCAGAGAATCATAGCGAATGGCACGATACAGACGATACTGACAGGAGGCAGACAATTTATCAACTTCAGAAATCAGGACTGTTCCCAAATCCCCAATTGCCAGTGCACCTTTGCGGATCCCCTCATCCTCTGCCAGCGGATTTCCAAAGATACAGTCAATCTGCATCTGCTCTGTCATTCCGCTGCAGTTAACTGTCACAAATGGACCTGTTTTATAAGGACTGTTATTATGAATACACTGTGCCAACTTTTCTTTTCCTGTTCCGGCTGCACCGGTGATCAATACCGGTTTGCGGGAAAGAGCGTACATTTTGGCCAGTTCAACACAGTACTCCATTTCTTTTCCGGTAATCTTGATATCTGAAAAATGTGTATGAGCCACATATCCCTTCAGATAATGAGTTCTGAGTTCCTCTGTATTCGTACTCAGCCTTGCCGCCGTATTTCTGTATACAGAAATAAAAGCTCCCCGGATTTGGTTTTCATATTGTATAGGTGCTGCCGTCACCATCATCGGCATTCCGGAAACATACACTGATGTCATAAAAGCATCTCTTTTACCTTCCAGCACTTCATCTATATAATGCTGTTCAAGTTCTGGCAATACCTTTTCCAGCGGCATCCCCTGAAGCTTCTGTCCTTTCTTACGGAAAAGCTCTTCTCCGGCTTTATTTACAATTCGTATCTGCTTTTGTTCATCAATTTCGAGTATCCCGTTATAGGAATTGTCAAGAACCGTTTCAAACTGAACCGTGTGATTTTTTTCTGCTTCTGCTGTCTGAAGCATTTTTACCGCCACAGCCAGAGCTGAACGAATGGACTCTTCTGTAGAATCTATGAACTGTCCCGGAAATCTCCTCTGTAAAGCCAGTGCATTCACGGTATCCCCACCGATCAGCACATCAGCACCTTCCTTAATGGCAAGTTCTACTTTTTCGGCTGCCTGCTCAATTGCTGTAATATTATAAAATTTCATCTGCACATCAAACAATTGATCCATGTAAGTCATGTCACTGAACATACCTTTGAAACCGATCAATGCAATCTTCGGGTGTTGGATATCCGGTACTTTTTTCTTTGCACTGGTAATCATCAGACCAATTTCCTGGCCGGTCAGTGTCAGTTCCACAACAGGGATATTGGTGTATTGTCTGATAAATGAAGCCTGAACTCCCCGCGCCAGTATGATCTCAGCTCCAAGCTCCACTGCCTGACGCGCTTCATAAACAGAGTCTGAGGTTTTAATCACTTTGAGAATATCAACATCCAGGTGCTCTTCCTCTATTACTCTTTTTGCCTGTTCAAGCATATACTCTTTTGAAAGTAAAATTGCTATTTTTGACATAAAAACCCTCCTTACTCTTCCGACTTCATTGTAACTCAAGAGCCCCGGCAGGTCTATACCTGTCGAGGCTCCTGAATTAATTCATAGTAAGTATCCTGTCACGGTTCAATGCTTATCCGTAACTGTTCAGTACCTTCACAGTTGCAGCATTTTGCTGTCCACTCTGTTCTCTGCAACAGACATCAGTCTCTTGTAACAGTTACATTGGAGATTTTTTCATAAAATTTCACAATACTGGAATGGTCTTCTTTTTCATATCCGTCAGCTTTAAGTGCCTGCATGATCTCCATCAGCTCGCCTGTCAGAGGAAGTGGAGCACTTACTGCGTGTCCTGCATTCAGAGCATTGTTCAAATCTTTGATATGAAGTTCAATACGGAACCCTGGTTTGAAGTTTCTATCCATCATCATCGGTGCTTTTGCATCAAGAACAGTAGAACCTGCAAGTCCGCCGCGGATTGCCTGATATACAAGTTCAGGATCTGTGCCGGCTTTCTTTGCCAGAGTCAGTGCCTCGGAAACTGCTGCGATATTTACAGCAACGATAATCTGATTTGCAAGCTTTGCAACATTTCCTGATCCAATTGGTCCTACATATACAACAGAACCTGCCATAGCCATCATCAGATCATAATATTTATCAAAGGATTCTTTCTTACCACCAACCATTACGGAAATTGTTCCATCAATTGCTTTTGGTTCTCCACCGGAAACAGGAGCATCCAGCATATCAATACCTTTCTTTGCCAGCTCAGCAGAGATTGCCTTGCTTTCGGTAGGATCAATAGAGCTCATGTCAATAAGAATGCTTCCTTCTTTACCGCCCTCAATAATTCCTCCTTCACCAAGAGCAACTTCTCTTACCTGTGGGGAATTTGGCAGCATTGTGATGATCACATCTGCTTCTTCTGCAACTTCACGTCCGCCGGTTACAGCTTTTGCACCAAGTGCTTCCATTTCTTTTAGTGTCTCTTTGTTATGAGTTGTTACAACCATTTCATAGCCTGCTTTGATCAGGTTTTTGCACATTGGTTTTCCCATAATTCCAAGTCCGATAAATCCTACTTTCATTTTGATTCCTCCTGATATTTATTTGTTTTGCGGCAATTGTTCAGTTACCACTGCCTTGCGGGATACTAAACAGTTACCCTTTACCTTATAATTGTCTCTGAGTTTTCTGAAACAATTGTGTTTACTTTGTTATCTTTTACGGTTTTTATTGTAGCGTTTTTCTATCTTAATTTCTATTGGCAAATGGAATCAAAAAATATATATTTTTTTATTACATTAGAAAAATGTTGCATATCGTGAAATGTTCATTTCATGATGTGCAACATTTTTCATAATTCTTTATTTAAAGTGTCCTTACTGTCCCAAGTTAAAACTTATTGATCGCTTCCTTTTTACTATACATCACAGTTCTTACAGATACTGACTAAATTCCACTTTCTCCTTATTCGGTCCCTCAATCGTAAAGAATTTCACACCGTTCTCCCAGAATGGCAGAAAATGAATGGTATCCTGTGTAGAATTTAATCCTGCTTCATTGATATAATGGAAAATCTCTTCAATATCTCTTACATCAAGCGCAACATGATCAATCGCTCCATGCTCCATTTTCGCTGCATGGTTCTCATAAGTCTCCACTACCAGAGTTCCAAGCTTCAGGAAAACGACCTTCTCATTCGCTTCCTCATTTACAGTCTCAAATGCTGTTTCAAACCCTAATTTGTGATAAAATTCTACTGTTTTGTCAATGTCATTTGTCGGAATTCCAATGTGCTGTACCCCTGTTGAATAGTTCTTTAAATCCATAGTTGCCCCTTTCTGCTAATCCTTGTGGCTTTTTATCGCTCATTATATCAGACTATTTTTTAACCTGACTTATCAGTCACTTAATATCTTATTTTTTTACAATATACGCAGAAAATTATCCGGTTGTCAAGAGTAACCGTCGATTCTTTTCACTAACATAGTCACTATCTACTCTGTGCATAATAACACTTTTCACAATGGTACCACTGATGAGCCTGCTCGGAACCATCGAATCCTCAGGGATCACTTCAAACCTGATCTTCATCTGGCTCCAGACCATCTGCCTGAACTTCATCATGGCCTACCCACTGCAGATCCTGGTTGTCGGACCATTCTGCCGCTTCGTATTTCGCCACCTGTTTGCATCTGCAAATCAGGGAAATGAAACTAAAGTAGAACGTGAAATGGAACAGCAGGGATTTGCGGAATAACTCTGCAAAAAAGAGAGGGCGATTTCTCGCCCTCTGACTTTTGATTAAATTCTATTTCTAAGAATTTCTATTTTACATTTATGCACCTTAGTTTCTTTGTTATAACTAATTCCAACGCCTAAAATTTCTCCAGTATATTTAGGTTCTTCTCCTAATTTACCGAGGAACCGTAGAATATATTCTTTATCTTTAATCTGCTGAATAGCTTCTTCCGGTGTATGATTCACTTTTAATTCCAGAATAATACATGTATCTGTTTTATCTACCGGATAAAAAATAAAATCAACATATCCTTTCCCTGATTTATCTTCCCTCTCCACACGATACCTGTCCCTTGCTGCCAGATATGCAAGATTTACAATTGCCGATAATTCAATTTCATTATTATAAGAAAGTATTGGTGTTTCCGTATTATGAACATAAGACAATATTGTCTCCATTGTTTCCGTGTCCCCATAAAGTGTGGCCTCAAGCATACGCTCAGATTCTTTCGCCAATCTATATACATATCCTAATGAAGCTTCCTTCTGGATCATCTCATCAAATTTATCCATCAATTCTTTATTAGGGATATATACCTTTCCGTTATAATAACTCAAAAAACCATAAACTACCATTGCAGACAAAATTTCATCTCTGGTCGTCAGATTCATAGAAGTAGCTGCATATTCCTGAATCTTTGCCTTCACACCCTCTCCTGTTATCATAACAGCAAGATCGTTGCGCACATCAGCAATATTATGTCTCACATAATAAAATATTTCATCATAAGGGCCAGAACTTGTCCAATAGCTACTTAAATTATTATTCTCTAAAGCCATTACAACTGACCTGGGATTATACATTCTCTCTCCATCTTTTGTAAAATACCCATCATACCATTCGCGCAAGCCTTCACGTGATATATTTATAACTTCGTTTCTCTCTTCTCTGATCTTGCTGTATCTGTTATAAAGCATATCAACTTCTGCATCAGAAAAACCAAAAGCATTTCCAAATCTAAATTCTGAAGCCATCGTATACTCTACAAACATATTCAATTCAGAACCACTGGAATACTTTGCAATCGGCAATATTCCCGTCATATATGCCAGCGCAACATACGGCTTATCCTTCAGCAGTCCCTTCAAAAACAGCAGATATGATTGCTTATCGTTCTCTGTAATAAACGGCATATGAAACACCGAATCCCATTCATCAAAAACAAACACAAAACGTTCATTTCTTTCTGCAAAAATCCTCTGCAGATCTTCTCTTACCGAACTTCCCCTTCGAAATGTAATTTCAGGATATTTCTGCTTTAAATCTATCTTCAGAGTCTCTTTTATGGCATCAATATATTCCTTATAACTGGTGCATTCATCATCAACTACACTAAAATCTATATAAATCGTATTATACTGATTCAAATGATTTTTATAATCAGGGAATTCTGCAATCTTCAAGAAATCAAATACATCATCGGCATCTACATCTTTTCCGAAAAAAGCACCGATCATATTTGCCATTACTGTTTTACCAAATCTCCGGGGACGCGTTACACATACATGACGATTTCCAACTTCCACCAATGGAATCAATTCCTTCAGCATCTGCGACTTATCTACAAAGTATGGACTATTCACTTCACTTTTGTACAACGTATATGGTGACATACTATTTAAATAAATTCCCATATGACCAGTCTCCTTTCCCAACAATATCCTTTTATATTCTTCCCTTATATGTAACTACAATTGTAAGCCTTTTCCACTATATAATCAACCGCAGGATTCTCCCTGTCCATCTTTGCATCTTTCGAAACCTACGACCAACAGAAAATCCTCCTCGAAAGCGAAGGCGTAACTGTCATCCACACAGACAAAGGCTGGAAAACCGACCTCAGAAAATACCAATGGAAAACCACCCTTGATGATGCTTTGTATTTCGAAAGTATATTTAAACAAAATAACATATAAACAAAGCAAATAAGTTCTCTGCCTATTGTTCTTTACAATTAAAACAGAAAACTTACTTGGTCATACTATCATTATTCCAGTATCTCTCCAGCTTTATAACATTCTGCAATATAATCACGCGACTGATAATAAAAATCTGTATTATAGTCTGATATACTTTTATCTATCCAAGAATGATACACTTCCCATACCCCTTCCATAATCTCCTGATCCTTATAACAATCTTCAATCACCCGTTCGTAAACTTCACCGATTGTCCAATAATCTGGAATACGATACCTACAGTCTCCAACATTATCAAACTCCCCCTCTGGAATCTGACATTCTTCTATAAATTCCGATGCAACCTTCTCGATTGGTTCACAATGAAAAACATCCGCATAGTCATAAATCCTCTCCAATGTTTCTCTCCCCATCAAATCCAGAACCATGCAACGTTTCTGTTTCCGAATACGCCCGATATATTCGATTAAACTACAAGTATAAAATAAATTACTATTATTTTTTGTTCCCATAAACTTCCTCACTTCCCATAAATGTTAATGTATCTAATGCAGAAATCGTATGAAAACTAATCTGATGTGTCGGATGATTAAATTTGGCAAGCTCCCAAAATGCAGCCCTTGTTATTTTCCCATCCACAAAAGCCTGTACATAATTAAAAATTGTATCATCAGTCATAGGTCCCTCTACAATATCATACGTATGCGCTTTCCCCGTTCTGCACGCCACAATAAAATCAAGCCATTCATCCGTCATTTTCTCAAATTTCAAATACTTCAATGCCGGATTCGGAATATAATCATAACTGTTCACATATCCCTTTTTCCCATATCTGGTCGCCCACCGCTCCGCCTGTTCCTTATAAACAGTACAATAAAAACCAAAATAAAAATCTTTATTAAAAACCGCTCTTCTCACCTCAGGAAACCTGACAATTTCTCTACTTCCATGAAATAAAATCATCTAATTATACTCTCCCCTTTCTAATATTATATTTCACAATCACTATATGTACTTATGTCATAAGTATATATCATCTCATATCTAAAAACAATTTTATATATCCATAAGATATTCGAAAATTAATCTCTAAAATAAATTTTCCCCTTATAAAATAATCTCACACTACGCACCCACCCCAAGAAGAAATCGGCTTCGCCCAATTTCTTCCAACAAACTCATTTTTCCACCACAGCCAATAGCCAGCGCGAAGCAGCATCTCTCTGCAGGTGAATTTGGAGGGGGCTTAGTAACTCTTAGACGGGGGAAATCCGCGTTATGAAGAAAAATAGCAACCTGTCTGAGCGGAGTCTGCAACGGAGCGAGTTTTGCATTTTTCTTCATGCTTTTAGCGGATTTTCCCCCACCTTAGAGTTACTTAGCCCCCGGAACTGAACCTGCAGAGAGATGTTGCTTCGCGCGTCCCCCTATTGCAAGTGTACGCCCCACACCAACAAACTTCCCCCAAATACTTACAAAAACCTCTTGACTTTCAAAACAAACAGCGTTAAAATTGCTTTAGCTTTTTAAACAGCTAAACCTATAACGCATAAATTCAACGAAGGGAACCAGTAAAAACAGTCCCCCTGTCCCCAGAGAACTGCAGTCCGGTGAAATGCAGCGACAGACCTGTTTCGAATATCATCCCCGAGAAGGAAAGCCGAACCCTTGAATACCATCATTACAGATATAACCGTATTCACAGTAAGCTTCCCCGGCCGCCCCCCGTTACAGGAGCCGCGTATATCGGTACGTTGCAGAATCGTACTTGTTTCAAAGATGAAACAGGGTGGTTACGGAATATTATATGTCCGTCCCTGCGTGGGGCGGACTTTTTTTATGTTATAGGAAATTACTCCATAATATTCCTATAACATAAAAAAGCCCTCTGGGCAGGATCGCACTGCGATGGAGAGGAATTATGTCGCTGAAGCGACCCATCGCAGGCGGAGAATCCTGCAAGCAGGATTCTTTCTTGTGTCAAAAATGCCCTTACACACGAGACATACTTTCTTTACCAGGCTGTCGATCTGAAACCGAAACACTACTTCTGTTTTTCGCAGACAACAGAATTCACCACAGATGAAAAATGTAACTAATTACATATTATAACCATTACACTCCATCTGCCTTGAATCTGCTCCAAATTCCGAAAAACAGCAGCAAATTTTTGAGAGGAGTAGAGAGCATGAAAATCTACAGAAAAATCATGAACGCACTGGCTGCAGTAGAAAAGATCGTCCTTGTGATCTCCACACTGCTGATCCTGGTGCTGACTGTGGGAAACGTATTTTCCCGTAAAGTCATCCACCGTTCCTGGTCCTTCACAGAAGAACTTGTAGTAGCGGTATTCGTACTCATCACCCTGCTGGCAGCCGCACTTGCCTGCCGCGAAGGAGAACTGGTCAGCCTGACACTGGTCACAGACCGCCTTCCAAAGAAACTGAAGAAACCGTCCGTAATCCTGATCACAGTCCTGAGCATCATCTTCAGCGTCATCCTTTTCAAATACGGAATGGACAAGGTTATCACCCAGCTTCAGAACGGAAAAAGAACCTTCGTATTAAACTGGCCTGAATGGATCTTCTGGTCCTTCGTCCCTATCGGTGCAGGATGCATGATCCTTCACTTCATCGAATTCTGTCTGGACTTCTGCTGCAAAACCGACAGCGCAGAAAGTACCGACAACAGCACAAAAAGTAACATAAACACAATCACAACAGACAAAAAGGAGGGCAAATAAATGATCAGTGCAATCTTATTTATCTCCTTCTTCATTTTCCTGATTCTCGGTGTGCCGATCGGAATCTGCCTCGGACTTTCCTCCGTGTGCGCGATTCTCTACTCCGGTACATCCCTGACGATCGTAGCAACAAACATGTACTCAGGAATCAGTAAATTCCTGCTCCTGGCAATCCCATTCTTCGTACTGTCAGGTAACATCATGGCAAAAGCCGGTATCTCCAAACGACTGATCAAATTCGTTGATACCTGCGTAGGGCACAAAAAAGGTGGTATTGCCATCGTATGTGTTATCGTAGCCTGCTTCTTCGGCGCAATCTCCGGTTCCGGTCCTGCAACTGTTGCAGCCCTTGGTGCCGTACTGATTCCGGCCATGGTAGAACAGGGCGGTTTCTCCGCACCATTCTCCACTGCACTGATGGCTACCTCAAGTTCCATTGCCATTGTCATCCCGCCAAGTATTGCCTTCGTTGTATACGCATCCATCACAGGCACATCCATCGCAGATATGTTTATGGCAGGTATCGTACCAGGTCTTCTTATGGGCGTGGCACTGGTAATCGTAGTAATGCTGGAAGCAAAGAAACACAACATCAAACCATCCAGAGAAAAGGCCTCAGGCAAAGAACGCTGGGACACTTTCAAAGATGCTTTCTGGGGATTCCTGATGCCGATCATCATTCTGGGCGGTATCTATGGCGGTATCTTCACACCAACAGAAGCAGCAGCCGTATCTGTTGTATACGGACTCTTCGTAGGTATGGTCATCTACCGGGAGGTTTCCATCCGCGATATGTTTGACATCCTGGTAGACTCAGCCAAGACAACCGGCGGTATCATGCTCATCGTAGCAAGTGCCTCCCTGTTCTCCTTTGTATGTACCAAATTCGGTATTGCAGATGCAGCCTCCAATTTACTTGGAAGCATCGCACATAACCAGTTTACCTTCCTGCTGATCGTAAACATCATCTTCCTGATCGCAGGATGCTTCATCGATGCAAACTCCGCTATGTACATCTTCATCCCGATCATGCTTCCTGTATGTAAGGCTCTTGGATACGATATAGTAGCATTCGGTGTTATGGCAACTGTAAACCTTGCAATCGGACAGGTAACTCCTCCTGTAGGCGTAAACCTCTTCGTAGCAATCAGCATCAAGATCAAAAAAGGTCTGGAAGTTACTCTGCAGGAGATCTCAAGGGCAGTTGTGCCAATGATCGCAGCCTGCGTTGCAGTTCTTCTGATCGTTACCTACATCCCGATCACCTCCACTTTCCTTCCGAAAGCTCTTGCAAAAGAAGGCTCCTACACAGGTGATCAGTCCTCCGCTTCCTCTGATACAGCTTCCAAGGACGCAGGAGACGGCAATAACTCCTTTGACACAATCGCAGATTACAGTGACCTCGACTGGCCGGAAATGACATGGAACTTCGCATGCTCCACTACTGAGACAAGTACCTGGGCTGACGGTGGACGTAAGTTCGGTGAACTGATGGAAAAAGCCACAGGCGGCAAAGTAAAGGTCAACATTTACGCTGCTGACCAGCTGACAAACGGTAACCAGTCCGAAGGTATCCAGGCTCTGATGAATGGTGACCCGGTTCAGATCTCCATGCACTCCAACCTGATCTACTCTGCATTTGACCCACGTTTCAACGTTGTTTCTCTTCCATTCGTCTATGATTCTTACGACGATGCGGATGCGAAATTCGACGGCGAAGCTGGTGAGAAGCTGAAGGAAATCCTCAGTGAGTACGGACTCCACTGCATGGGTATTGCAGAGAACGGTTTCCGCGAAATCACAAACAGCAAACATGAAATTAAATCTGTAGACGATATGAAGAACCTGAAGGTTCGTGTAGCAGGCTCCAACCTTCTGATGGAATGCTACAAGAGATGGGGCGCTGATGCCACCAACATGAACTGGTCAGAAACCTACACAGCACTTCAGCAGAACACTGTTGAAGGTCAGGAGAATCCACTTCCTGCTATCGACGCTGCAAGTGTTCAGGAGGTTCAGCCTTACTGCTCTATGTGGGATGCAATTTATGACTGTCTGTTCTTCTGTATCAACGAAGACATCTACAACAGTCTCACACCACAACAGCAGGAAGTTGTTGACGAAGCAGGACAGAAAGCAGTTGAATATGAGCGTTACATCAACCGTTCCGGAGATGACGAGATCAAAGAACGCTGGGCAAGCCAGAACGGTGTAACAATCACAGAAAAAGATGACATGGACATCGACTCCTTCAAAGAAGCAGTTGACGGTATCGATGACTGGTTTGTAAACGAATTGAAGAGCCAGGGCTATGACGATGCCCAGAATCTGGTTGATCTTTTCACAAAGGATTCCTTCAACACAGTGGAAGATCACAGTGATCTGGACTGGCCGGAAATGACATGGAACTTCGCATGCTCCACTACTGAGACAAGTACCTGGGCTGACGGTGGACGTAAGTTCGGTGAACTGATGGAAAAAGCCACAGGCGGCAAAGTAAAGGTCAACATTTACGCTGCTGACCAGCTGACAAACGGTAACCAGTCCGAAGGTATCCAGGCTCTGATGAATGGTGACCCGGTTCAGATCTCCATGCACTCCAACCTGATCTACTCTGCATTTGACCCACGTTTCAACGTTGTTTCTCTTCCATTCGTCTATGATTCTTACGACGATGCGGATGCGAAATTCGACGGTGAAGCTGGTGAGAAGCTGAAGGAAATCCTGGGTGAATACGGACTCCACTGCATGGGTATTGCAGAGAACGGTTTCCGTGAATTGACCAACAGCAAACGAGAGATTAAATCTGTAGATGATATGAAGAATCTGAAGGTCCGTGTAGCAGGTTCCAACCTTCTGATGGAATGCTACAAGAGATGGGGTGCTGATGCCACCAGCATGAACTGGTCTGAGACTTACACAGCACTTCAGCAGAACACTGTTGAAGGTGAGGAAAATCCACTTCCTGCTATTGATGCTGCAAGTGTTCAGGAAGTTCAGCCTTACTGCTCTATGTGGGATGCAATTTATGACTGTCTGTTCTTCTGCATCAACCAGGATATCTACGACGGCCTCACACCTGAACAGCAGGCAGTTGTTGACGAATGCGGCCAGAAGGCAGTTGAGTATGAACGTTACATCAACCGTTCCAGCGACAATGAGATCAAAGAACGCTGGGAATCCAAAAACGGCGTAACCTTCACAGAGAAAGCAGATATGGATATCGATTCCTTTAAAGAAGCTGTTGACGGCGTAGACGAATGGTTTGTAAATGAGCTTAAGAGCCAGGGCTACGAAGATGGCCAGGATCTGGTTGATCTGTTTACCAAATAATCCTTACGGTTACAAAACTCCATAAAAATAAACGAACAAGGTATGAAGCTTTATCAGATTACGATGAACTTCATACCCTGTTTTGTTTTTAACCGAATCAAGTAAGTCCCCTGCTTCAATTGCGAGAAGCAATAAGCAGTGGGTGGGACTTGCTTGTATCAGGAGGGGTACAAGCCCCTCCTGATAAACTGCGGAGCAGTTATTCGGTTATGAGCAAGTAGCGAAAGCGGATTGCGAATATCCGATTGACTAATATAGAACGTAAAGTACTTGATATCTTCTATTTTTCACGTTATACTGAACAAGTATAATTGAACAGACCCGGATGCGAAGTTTCGACCCCTGCCCTCCAGTTTCACGAAAGGAGGGTGATGCCCGATGAACATAATGGAAGTCCTTACTTTACTGTTGGTAATCTTTACGGCATTGACTTACATAGATCAACATAAAAAGAAATAAGCATCCCACCGCCCAAAGTTGGATGCTTAAATTCTTTTCACATTAAATTTACCGAGGGCAACCGGAACACGCTTCCGGTCATCTTCTAAGTAGATTATACAATGGGCACTTGAATTTTTCAAGTGCCCTTTTTTATAAAATAAAGCGGACATTTGCAATCCGTTACTGTTCACTCCGTTCAAATCTCAGATTTTCAGGTAAGACTTGATTTTCTCCTCCTGCAGCACTTCCCCGATCACGATCAGAACCTCCTGCCCCACATGAAGCGGACGGATTGTAATTTCATTCTTCGTAGCATTTAATTCAATCCACTGCTGTCCATCGCTTTCTGTACGGACAGCTAGTCCAGAACTGTCTTCGCTGTCACTGTCTACTCTCATAAATCCCTTCATCCGAAACACACGCCCACATTCAGGATCAGACAGAATCTTCTCAGCTGCTTCCCGCAGTTCCTTCTCAGTCATCTTCACATTCATAAAGTACAGAGAAGTAAAGGCATCCTCTGCCTCGAACTCCGGTTTCCTGTAACTTGCCATTACATATCCACAGGATGCGATTCTGTCAAAGTCCTCTTTCGACATTTCCTCCCAGTTTTTGTGGATAATATTAACTGTATCCACATCATCCATTTCACAGCAAAATCTCCTGCTGCAGTGAACCTTCTCAAGTGCCTGATTCACATGAGCAATTGTGCCCTGGATTTCCTCAGGTGATGCATCCTGGCTTTTGCTCATCACAATGCATCCCGCATCTGCCACCTCAGAAGCCAGAATAAAATCCGCCTCATCCGACAAATCATTCTCCAGCCTGGAATCCACGATTGCAATCACATTTCCAATCTGATACCAGCGGTTCAAGGGCTCTTCATGAAGAATATCAAAGAACTCATCCACATCAAAAATCCCTGACGGCTCCACGATCACCCGGTCATATCCACACATTCCCATAGCAATCAGTTTCGTCTTAAATCTCCTCCTGTGGCAGTCTTTGTCACATCCACCGGAAATCATCTCCAGCTCACAATTATCTCCCATCAGATCCTGAAGCAGCATCATATCTACATTCACTGCCCCGTAATCATTCTCAAGTATTCCAATATTATTTCCTTCATTCATCAGATACTTTGCGTACTTCCTGATAAACGTCGTCTTCCCCGACCCCAGAAAACCTGTAATCAAATCTACCTTAACCATTATTTATTTTCCATTCCTTTCGCAAACTTATATTGCATAATAATTGATAATTTCTTATCTGAATTTTTATTTTTCATGAACTATCTCTATAATTTTTTTATTATACCTGAAAGCTCAAGTAATAACAATGGACTAACAGAACAATAGATTAACTTAAGTTACTGTTCACTGGTAATATCCCGCGAGGTGTTTTCTGTTGCCAAGCGTGTTGCTGTGAACGGAATGAACAGTAACTAACTTAAATATATTTTAAGGGCGCAGCAGACCTTATCTGTCTGCCACACCCTTATACGCATACCTTTTAATCCATATAACTCTATATAAAAATAATCCTTTAAGATAACTCCAGCTTACCAGTATAAAGCTGATAATAAGTTCCTCTTAACTTAATGAGGTCTTCATGGTCGCCTCTTTCGATGATCTTACCATGATCCAGTACGATGATGGCATCGCTGTTTCTGATGGTTGAGAGTCGATGGGCGATTACAAATACGGTACGGCCTTTCATCAGGTTATCCATACCTTTCTGTACGATACTTTCTGTACGGGTATCGATACTTGAAGTTGCTTCATCCAGGATCAGCACCGGCGGGTTGGCTACGGCTGCTCTGGCGATAGAGAGAAGTTGGCGCTGTCCCTGGGAAAGTTCCTCGCCGTCACCGCTTAACATAGTGTCATATCCATTCGGAAGCATCTTGATGAACTGGTCTGCATGAGCCAGTCTTGCTGCCTCGTATACTTCCGCATCTGTCGCATCCAGTTTACCATAGCGGATATTTTCCATAATAGTTCCAGTGAACAGATGAGTATCCTGAAGTACAATTCCCAGAGAACGTCTGAGGTCGTCTTTCTTAATCTTCGTGATGTTGATTCCGTCGTAACGGATCTTACCTTCCTGAATATCGTAGAAACGGTTAATCAGGTTTGTGATGGTTGTCTTACCGGCACCGGTAGAACCTACGAAAGCAAGTTTCTGTCCTGGTTTTGCAAAGAGGCTGATGTCTTTCAGAATTACTTTATCTGGGTTATAACCGAAGGTAACATCTTCGAAACGTACATCTCCTGTCAGCTCTGTGTAGCTTACAGAACCGTCTGCGGAATGCGGATGTTTCCATGCCCACATACCTGTTCTTTCTTTGCATTCTATGATGTTTCCATTGGCATCTTTCTTCGCATTTACAAGTTCTACATAGCCTTCATCCTCTTCCGGTTTCTCATCAATGAGCTTGAAGATTCGTTCTGCACCAGCCAGAGCCATAACGATTGCGTTAAACTGCTGTGCCACCTGCATAAACGGCTGTGTGAAGCTCTTTGTAAACTGCAGATAGGAAGCTATGACCCCAAGAGTGATGCCGCCGACTCCTGTTACAGAGAGAAGTCCGCCAAGTACAGCTGTTAAAACAAACTGCAGGTTACCAATGTTACCAATTACAGGTCCCATCATGTTACCGTATTTATTTGCATTTGCAGAACTTTCGAAAAGTGCTTCGTTGAGTTTGTCAAATTCTTCTTTGGACTGCTCTTCGTGGTTAAAAACTTTTACAACTCTCTGTCCGTTCATTCTCTCTTCCACGAAACCAGTCACGTCTGCCAGAGATACCTGCTGGCGAATGAAGTATTTACCACTGTTAGAACCGATTTTATTCGTGACTTTCAACATGACGAAAATGATTACAACTGCCAGGATTGTAAGCAGCGGGCTTAACACCAGCATGGAAATAAATGTAACAATGATTGTAAACAATGCCATCAATGCCTGCGGAATCGCCTGGCTGATCATCTGTCTCAGTGTGTCGGTATCGTTGGTATAAAGACTCATGATGGATCCGTTTGTGTTCTGATCGAAGTAGCGGATCGGGAGAGTCTGCATATGTTCAAACATATCGTCACGGACACGTTTCAGCACGCCCTGACCGATATAAACCATTGTTCTGGTATAGATAAATGTAGCAATTACACCAAGAAGGAAAATACAGCCAAGAACGGAAAGCGCCTTATACAGTTCTGCAAAGTTCGGATCTGTCTGTCCGATCAGCGGAATGATAAAATCATCCAGCAGGAATTTCAATGACAGAGAAACAGAAATGCTGGCTGCTGAACTGATAAAGATACAGATAAACACAAGGATAAACTGTGCTTTATAAGTTGCTGTCATATATTTCAGAAGTCTTTTGGCAGTTTTGATGGTGTTCTGATCCAATTTTTTTTTCTTATTCATCGTCTCCGCCTCCTTTGACCTGTGATTCATATACTTCTCTGTAAATATCGTTTGTCTTAAGCAGTTCTTCTGATGTTCCCACACCTACGATCTTACCGTCATCCAGTACGATGATCTGGTCTGCATCCTCAATAGAAGAAACTCGCTGTGCAATAATGATCTTTGTTGTGTTCGGGATTTCCTCGCGAAAAGCCTTACGGATCAGGGCATCTGTTCTGGTATCTACCGCACTGGTAGAATCATCCAGAATCAGAATCTTCGGTTTCTTAAGAAGTGCTCTGGCAATACACAGACGCTGCTTCTGTCCACCGGATACGTTATTACCGCCCTGAACGATCATAGTGTTATAGCCATCTGGAAATTCACTGACGAATCCGTCTGCCTGAGCAAGCTTACAAACTCGCTGAACTTCTTCATCACTGGCATGTTCATCGCCCCAGCGGATGTTTTCATAAATGCTTCCGGAGAAAAGCACGTTTTTCTGCAGTACCATAGAAACCTGGTCACGAAGAACCTCCAGACTGTAGTTACGGACATCTACGCCACCAACCTGTACATTTCCCTTCGTGACATCATAGAGTCTCGGAATCAGCTGTACCAGAGTAGATTTGGCACTACCGGTTCCACCGATAACACCGACGGTCTGACCTGATTTAATATGAAGGTTTACATCCTTCAGGGAAAGGTTTCCGCCTTCTCCTGCATAGCTGAAATCTACATGATTGAAATCAATAGAACCATCTGCCACTGTTTTTACTGCATCAGCCTTATCCTGCATTTCCGGAACTTCATCCAGAACTTCAATGATACGGTCTGTAGACGCCTGTGCAATCATGATCATAACAAATACGAAAGTTACCATGTTCAGGGACATCAGAATCTGAAGTGCGTAAACGATAACACTTGTCAGTTCACCTGTCTCCATGCCGCCGAGAACGATTCCTCTTCCACCGATGGCAACAATGATAATAATTACGGTATACATCATAAACTGCATAACCGGAGCATTCCATGCAACAATCTTCTCTGCTTTAGTAAAGAGGTTGTAAACGTATTTGGAAATTCCATGGAATTTCTCAATCTCATGGTCTTCTCTTACGAATGCCTTAACTACGCGGGATGCATTTACATTTTCCTGTACAGAATTGTTCAGGATATCGTACTCATCAAATACTTTGATAAAATGCGGATGTGCTTTCTTTGCAATGAAGATCAATGTACCGCCCAGAAGCGGAACTACGACCAGGAAAAGTAAAGCAACTTCCTTGTTAATGGTCAGTGTCATGATCCATGACAGAATGATCATAAACGGTGCTCTGGCAAGGAGACGGATGCTCATCATATACGCCTGCTGCACGTTCGTGATATCTGTAGTCAGTCGTGTGACCAGACCTGAGGTTGAAAAGTGGTCGATATTTTTGAAGGAAAAATCCTGCACCTTGTAAAAAATATCATGTCGTAAATTCTTTGCATATCCTGCTGCCGCAACTGCCGCCATGTTTCCGGCCTGTACACCGAAGAACAGAGAAAGCATTGCCATGACAACAAGGATGACTCCTCGCTGGATGATATAGCTTATATCGCCGTTTGCGATACCTACGTCGATGATCTTCGCCATTTCCAGCGGAATCAGAACTTCCATCAGTACTTCCAGGACTACAAGGATCGGAGCCAGTACAGACTGCTTCTTGTATTCCCGGACGGAACTTAAAAGTTTCTTATTCATCTTTGTCGATGTCCTCCTTATTCTTTATAATTGTTACCTCTCATTACTTTTTATGTTCACAATGTTCTTCTTTACCATGAACATCATCAACTTCCTGTGACTGTCTCTTTTTCTCCTGATCTGCCAGACAATTACATACGCTTCTGCGATTTTCATACATCTGCCACAGAACCTGCTTGCACAGCTCCACATCTTCTTTCGGGATTCCCCGAACCATTGCCTCTTCATTTTCCTCGATGCTCTTAAGAATTGCCGAGCGGATGTTCTCTGCCTTTTCGGTAGGGACAATCCGTTTCAGACGTGCGTCCTGTCTGGCACTCTCTCTGTAAATATAGCCATTCTTCTCCATCAGCTTCAGAATTCCGGTCGCTGTTGGCTTTCTGACCTGAAATTCCTCTTCAACATCTTTCTGATAAAGATCCCGATGCATCGTTTCGAGAAGAATGAATTTCAGCACATGCTTCTGCATCGTTGTCAGATCATCATTCTCCATCACTTCGGTCGGATTATGCCGCCGCATGGAATGTGACAAAATATGGATCAGTCTGCCAACATGCATATCCTTTAGTCTCTGTTTCATTTCTTCCTCTATCGCTCCTGCACCTCCTGTCAGTCAGATATTTGTAATCCGCTTCATTACTTTCTGATTTATAGCAAGCTGATAAAATCCCACCTCTTCAGAATACCAGTACATAGAATCCTGAAAGTGGGAAGTTTTATGGCTTTCCATTTAGTTAGTACACTAACTATTTTTTTATTATAATGATGCATATGTGGAATGTCAATCATTTTTATCAATAACAATTTGTATTTTTTATAATCCAGAAATTGCGTCTGCCCGGAAAGTATGTTAATATAGTTTCACTGAGTACAGCGATAAAATACAAAAGTCCGAAAATAATATTCTGTAAAATCAGATGGATTCCGGACTATGTTTAATAACAAAGGAGGATTTTTATTATGTATATTACATGTCTTGACGTAGAAGGTGTATTGGTGCCGGAAATCTGGGTTGCATTCGCAGAAGCCAGCGGAATCCCGGAACTTAAGAGAACTACCCGTGATGAGCCGGATTATGATAAATTAATGAACTGGCGACTTGGCATTCTGAAAGAACATGGTCTCGGACTGAAAGAGATCCAGGATGTTATCGCAAAAATTGACCCGCTTCCAGGTGCTAAGGAATTTCTGGATGAACTTCGTTCCTTCTCTCAGGTCATCCTGATCAGTGATACTTTCACACAGTTTGCTGCACCTCTAATGGAAAAGCTTGGCAGACCGACACTGTTTTGCAACACTCTTGAAGTTGCAGACAGCGGTGAGATCACTGGCTTCAAGATGAGAGTGGAACAGTCCAAATTAAGCACTGTCAAAGCTTTACAGTCTATCGGATTTGATACGATTGCAAGTGGTGATTCCTACAATGACCTTGGTATGATCCAGGCAAGTAAAGCCGGATTCCTTTTCAGAAGCACTGATAAGATCAAAGCTGACTACCCGGATATCCCGGCGTATGAAGCTTATGATGAATTACTGTCAGCTATTAAGAATGCTATGAAATAATTGACGGAAATCCCAGAAACTAATTATTTTGAAACATTACTCAAAAATCAATCAATAGCAATTTCGTATTGTAAATAATTTCCAGTTATTACAAAAACCATCATACATTCCCAACAACATCGAAATATTTTTTCGTTGCATCGGTTCTGTATGATGGTTTTTTATAAATTCACACAATATATCTCAGAATTTTAGAAGATCCAAAAACGCTTACTATTTTTACTATTTCGTTATCCCGTATTTCTCTTTAAACTGCTCCGCCGAACATGGCTTGCTGTAATAATATCCCTGAATATAATCCGGTTTCATTTTAGCGATCAATTCCAGTTCTTCTTTCGTCTCAATCCCCTCTATCACAACATTAAGGTTCAGGCTATGTATCATATCTATAATATGATCTAACAGTTTATGTTCATATTCGTTCTTTAACGCCTGCATCGTGAAGCTGCGGTCAATCTTCACCGTGTTCGGAGAAAGTCTTCCGATATTTTTCAGGTTCGAATATCCCGTACCGAAATCATCCATCGCGATACAGACACCCATCTCCTTAAAACTCTCCCACATGTGCTGGACATTCTTGGATGTCTCCAGATATCCACTCTCCGTCAGTTCCAGGATAATACTTTCCGTGGAAAGAGAATGCTTCACGAGAATATTGTGGAAATCCTCAACCAATGCACTCTTAAGCAGCTGAATATAAGACAGATTGATACTGATCTTGAAGTTTGAATAAATCTTTCTGCATTCTTCACACATCGTCATAGCGGTATCCATGATCCATCTTCCCACAGGAATGATCAGACCGCAATTCTCCAGAAGCGGTACAAACTCCATCGGAGAAATAAATTCGCCCTCAGAGGTATGGAATCTAAGCAATGATTCTGCCGCATACAGACTCTGATCTTTCAGTTCAATGATCGGTTGATAATTCAGGGAAAATCCTTCATAATTATGATTTACGGATTTTCTCAGTTCTCTGGTAATCTGTCGTTCTCTTAAGAATACTTTATAATCTTCCTCATTGTAGACGTAAACCTGATTTCTTCCAAGTTCCTTCGCATGGTTCAAGGCAAACAGGCTTTGCTTTTCAAGAGCGGTATATTCAATCTTTTCGCTTCCGTCACCGCCGTACAGTCCGGCTGATATGGTAAACACAGCTTTATATTGAAGCTTCTCCATCAGATGTTCAATGTTTGCACGAATCTTATTATAAAGCTCCACTCCACTTTCCAGATCTCCGCCAACATCATTAACGACCAGGTATTCATCCCCTATGATACGGTAAACCTGCTCTCCACAGCCAAGACTTTCCCGAATACAGCCTGCCACCCCACGGATAACTTTATCTCCGTAAGCGGTTCCCAGTCTCTCATTCAGTTTCTTGAATTCATCAATTCCCAGTCTGAGAACGTATCCTCTGAAATATCCGTTTTTACGTTCCAGAAGATCTGCAAATACCCTATCTCTTAAAAGTCCGCTGGTATTGTCTGCCATCGGATTTGCACCGATCTCATTGATACAACCAATCAGATAACGCAGATTTCCGTCCTCGTCTTTTACTATATTTCCACGGCAGTTTATCCAGATTGGATTTCCTTCGCGATCCATCCAGCGGTAAACCATGTTGTGCTTTGTTTTCTTTCCGGAGAGAATCTGGTCAAATTCCTCTTCAAACATCTTCTTGTCTTCCGGACATACAAAAAGTTCATGTGTTTTCATCACATCATGAAAAACCGATGTCGGAATCCTGAAACGTTCTACCGCTCTCTTGGAAATGTAATATACATCGTTCACAATATCGTAGGCATAAAGATAGTCATTCATACTGGACGAATATTCTTCCCCGTATTTTATTAAGTCATTAAATATAATCCTCTTGTTTTCCATGTAAAATATCCCCCAACATTTCCACTATACTATCTGCCACTAGTGTGCCGACAAGTTTCTCTCGACTTGTTGCACATTATATATTACCGTAAGGTTTATCGTAACCGAATCAAGTAAGCCCACTGCTTATTGCTCTTCGCAATTGAAGCGGGACTTACTTGATTCGGTTAAATTTTTCATCTACAGTTCCCTTCAGGAATTCTTATATCAATCCGGCTGCAGTTCAAACGCTTTCTTTATGCTGTCATAATGCAGAAATTTTCCTTCTGCCGCAAATGCCTTAATCTCATCAACTGTAGCAAACATATATCCGTCTGTTTCCTCTGTCTGCAGATGCAGATCCTTCTCGTTAATGTCCATCACAAAGCGATACACATCCACAAAATAATTATCGCCCTCACCCGGGTTCTCTCTTTTATATGTAAAAAGATATCCACCTTCTGCACCACGTGCATCCAGACCTGTTTCCTCTTTTACCTCACGCAAAACAGCTTCGTAAGATTCCTCTCCCGCCTGAGCAGCTCCGCCGGATACTTCCCACCAGCCTGGTGCCCATGCTTTCGTCATTACGCGTTTTGTTATAAGGAAAGTTCCATCCGGTCTTGCAACCACACCCAGAACTGTCAGATGATATTCTCCATCCTTTAAGCACCAGTCATTTCTCTTCATTGTGCGTCCGGTCGGTTTCTTGTCTTTATCATAAATGTCCCAAAACTCCATGTTGATCTGTTTCCTTTCATTAATGTATTGCTACCCTTTCATTATACGGCTTTTCCCTGTCGTAAAGCAACTTATTTATGAAAAATAAACAAGATACCTGCAAAATATCCTTAAATTCCATGCATCCTTGCATTGAAATTAAAACAATTATTAAGTATAATTGCATTAGACAACTGTCACCGTATGGAGGCAGTCATTTAAAGGAGGAATATTATTATGGCAACATGGAAAAATCTAGATACCCTTGCTTCTTACAGCAAACTTGCCGAACTGAAAGGTCATGTAAATATTGCAGATGCCATGGCAGGCGAGAAAGGTGCTGAACGTGTAAAGAAATACAGCACACCGATGGCAGCCGGCTTAACTTACAACTACGCTGCAAAACAGGTTGATGAGACAGTTCTGGATGCACTTGCAAAACTGGCAGATGAGGCTGAGCTTATTGACAAATTCCAGGAATTATACAACGGTGCTGTGATCAACACAGGAGAGAAACGTATGGTTCTTCATCACCTTGCACGTACACAGCTTGGCGAAGACGTAGTAGTTGATGGTGTCAACAAACGTGAATTCTACGTTGCACAGCAGAAGAAAGCCGCAGACTTCGCAAATAAAGTTCACGCAGGTGAGATTACTAACGAAAACGGCGAGAAATTCACAACTGTTGTACAAATCGGTATCGGTGGAAGTGATTTAGGTCCTCGTGCATTATATATTGCTCTTGAGAATTGGGCTAAAGCAAACAACACATCCAAGATGGAAGCTAAATTTATCAGCAACGTAGATCCTGATGACGCAGCTGCTGTTCTTGCTTCCGTAGACCTTGCTCATGCTCTGTTCATCGTTGTGTCCAAATCCGGTACAACTCTTGAAACACTGACAAATGAAGCCTTCGTAAAGAATGCTCTGGTTAAAGCAGGATTAAACCCATCCAAACATATGCTTGCCGTAACAAGCGAGACATCACCTCTGGCAAAGAGCGAAGATTATCTTACAGCAATCTTTATGGATGACTATATCGGCGGACGTTACTCTTCCGTTTCCGGTGTAGGCGGTGCGATCCTTTCCCTTGCTTTCGGTCCTGAAGTATTTGCACAGATCCTCGATGGAGCTGCTGCTGAGGACAAGCTTGCTACAAACAAGAACATCCTTGAGAACCCGGATATGCTTGACGCCCTGATCGGTGTTTATGAGAGAAACGTACAGGGATATCCTGCTACAGCAGTTCTTCCATACTCTCAGGCATTAAGCCGTTTCCCTGCACACTTACAGCAGTGTGATATGGAGTCCAACGGTAAATCTGTAAACCGTTTCGGTGAACCTGTAAACTATGTGACAGGACCGGTTATCTTCGGTGAGCCAGGTACAAACGGACAGCATTCCTTCTATCAGTTACTACATCAGGGAACTGATATCGTTCCGCTTCAGTTCATCGGCTTTAAGAAGAGCCAGCTTGGTGTAGATGTTGATATCGAGAACAGCACAAGCCAGCAGAAACTCTGCGCTAACGTTGCAGCTCAGATCGTAGCATTTGCATGCGGTAAAGAAGACGAGAACCTCAACAAGAACTTCACGGGCGGTCGTCCTTCCAGTATCATCGTAGGTGAAGAACTGACACCGGCTTCTCTTGGTGCATTACTTGCTCACTTCGAGAACAAGATCATGTTCCAGGGATTCGTATGGAACTTAAACAGCTTCGACCAGGAAGGTGTACAGCTTGGTAAGGTCCTTGCCAAACGTGTTCTCGCACACGACACTGACGGAGCACTGAAAGTATACAGCGATCTGTTAAACATCTGATTTGCAATTTTATAAAAATATATACGGGAAATCATCCAGATCTGGATGATTTCCCGTTTTTTTACTATAGCCATTCTACAAAATAATGCAAATAAGACAGCCCAGCAGAGTGCGAAGGAAAAGGAAGATTACGCTCCACAGAGCTTCTCCACAAATTCAGCTCTCGGCAATGGTCTGGAATAATAAAATCCCTGAATAGCATCACAGCCCATTTCTCTCAGAAGTTCTACCTGAGCTGCACTCTCCACACCTTCGGCGATCACATTCATGCCGAGTCCATGTGCAAGAATCGTCACCTGTTGTACGATCATTCTTCCTTTATCCTGCCCGATACAGTCAATCAGACTCTTATCAATCTTTAATGCATTAAATGGCAGTTCACTCAACGTGATCAGCGAAGAATATCCGGATCCAAAGTCATCCATATGTAATGCAAACCCAGCCTTTACAAGTCTCTCTGTAAAGTCTCTGATCTTCATATTATGAAGCGTAGCCGTCTCTGTCAGTTCAATTGGCACATAGGAAAATGGAATTCCCGTTTCTTTTATGATATCAACATAACGATCTACAACGCCTGTATGATGAATACTTGCACGTGACAGATTTACCGAGATTGGAACCAGTTTCTGTCCTTTCTCCATAAGTTCTCGCTGAAATTCACATACATGTCTGAATATATATTCATCCAGTTTTACGATCAGGCCATCTTTCTCATATAGCGGAATAAAATCCCCCGGCATCACCATAGAACCATCCGGATTGATCCAGCGTACCAGGGACTCTGCTCCTACGATTTTCTCTGTTTTTACATCATATTTCGGCTGGAAATATGATGTAAATTCTTTATCACGAATCGCACTGTCAAATCGGTTCTCCAGCTTTCTGTCAAACATCTGTTTCCGGTTTAACTCTTTCGTATAATATGCAATGCTGTACTCATAATTATCACGAATACTGCGGATCGCCATAAATCCTCTGTCACAGATTACGGAAACCGGTAACGAAATATCAATATTTTCATAAATTCCGTACTTGATCATAAGATTCGGAATCGGAGCATTCTCCGCAATTTCTTCTGTCACTCTCTTCATTATATCTAACGACAGATCCATCTCCCCGTAAGCAAGGCATACAAACTGATCACTTCCATATCTGGATACCAGACCACGCGGTATCATCTTTGTATATGCCCGGGCCAGATAACACAGAACCTGATCCCCGATCTTATCTCCATAACTGCTGTTAATCAGTTTAAAATCTCTGATGTCGGCAACTACCAGATGAAATTTCTCCTCCGCCTTATCCTTCAGAAGTGCTTTGGCATGATAGAAGAATGCCTGTCTGGTATAAATTCCGGTAAGTTCGTCATGCTCTACCGCTGTAAGTGTCAGCACAGACTCTCTTAACTTTATTACACTGTTGATTCTGCCCATTACGATTTTAAAATTATAAGGTTTCGGAATAAAATCAACCGCACCCATATCCAGACACTGAATCTCCGCATCCTTCGAATTACTTCCGGTCATAACAATGACCGGTATTGTTGATAATACTTTATCCGTATTTCTCCGTCTGAGAAATTCAAATCCATCACACACTGGCATGCAGATGTCAAGTAATACTACAGATAATTCTCTGTAATATTCCCTGAGAATCTTAAGTCCTTCTTCCCCATTCTCCGCAAGAAGAACTTCAAATCTCACTTCCAGAAAAGAAGAAAGGATTTCACGATTCAGTTCATTGTCCTCTACGACCAGAATCTTTCTCTTTGCTGGCTTTTTTCCCGATTCCAGCAGTTTTACATTGTCAGAATCTTTTATCATACTTCTCTATTGCTCCCTTCAGACCGAAAAGCCAAACATTACTGTTCACTCCGTTTCAGGTAACAGTAAAACATCTCCGGATATGTCTGCCGGAGATGCTTAAAATTCATTGACGATCTGTTTGTTCTTCTAATGTATCTTAAAATAACCAACCAGATGTATACTCTCGTTTCCTGTCAGAGTTTTCTACAATTTAGGCCTCGTAACCTCACGATTTTAATTATGCAAAATATCCTAAGTTATAAAAAATCATACATGATATAAATGTATTTTGGCTCCTTAATTTTACCTTATTTTGCATAATCTTTCAAGAGTTAATGTGAAATCGGGGAAACTCTTTCGTTACTGTTCACACGCCACTATCCCGCAAACAGTAACATGACGTCCACAATTTGCAGACGTCACATTTCCAATTGCTATCGTTTTCTCTTTCCCGGTAGCTCATATAAAATTTATTCCATTACAGAATATCGCAGAACTTCTCTTCGTCAAGAGCAAACTCCATTTCATTACTGACAGAAAAAATATATCCATCGAATTCCAGAGTCTTAAAAAAACAGTTTTTCTCTGAAGATTTTCCGAGGATAAATCCATTCTCTGTCGGAATTACTTCAAACGAGTCCAGTGCAAGGCTCATTCCTTTTCCAGTCATCTTCATGTAGCTTTCTTTTAACGTCCAGAGTGTAAAGAATGCTCTGTTTTTGTCATCCGCAGATCTTATATATTCAAGTTCTGTGGAGTAGAAATAATGTTCTGCTACCTCAAGTGGCGCTTTACTGTTCTTTTCAATGTCACATCCGACTTCGCAGTCTGATAATACACCGACTACATAATCCCCTGCATGTGACACATTAAAAAAGAGGTTGTCCACAAATGGTTTTTCATTTTCGGAATACTTCAGATTATTTTCTGAAAATCCATTTTCATTAAGAATTTTTCTGATGATGATACCTGCTCCAAGGCTTCTTTTCCGGTCATCAGGCTGAAGATACCTGATGGCCTTTTTTCTTCGCCTCTCGTCAACCAGTTCGAGAAGCTTTTTATCCTGCAGCGGATCATTAAAATTCCTGATATTGATTCTGTATAATTTCATTCTATATCATCCATGAATCAAATTGCTGACCACTCAGTCCTCAGCAATACACTACCTGAATACCTCGTAGAATAACGTTATATAAACATCAGCAATCCTTATATCTTATCTCTCGATTTCTATCTGCTGGTCAAATCCGGTAAGTCTGAAAATATCAAATACTTCATCCGAAACATTTATAATCTTAAATCCATCCTTACCCATCATCTTCTTATATGCAACGATTACCTGACGCAGTCCTGCTGAAGAAATATATTCAAGCTTTGCAAAGTCAAACACGAGGCTTGTAATGCTATCCTCAAGTTCTGAAAGTGCCTCCTGTAACTGAGGTGCTGTCTGTGTATCAAGCCATCCTCTGATCTCCAGCGTTGCTTTTTTTCTTTACGATTTCCATGAAATGTACCTCCTTCAAATAAGCTCTAAATTTCACAATTTCCCCTATATTAAATTATTATTTTATCATAAAAATAACTACATTTCATTTAAAAAGAACGAAATGCAGTTATTTGGAATGAAATGATATTTTGTTGTGCGTTTTCCTGCCGCAAACAGGGCATACAATCTATTCTGTTTTTATAAGCTTATCCATTCCATCCTGTACCAAAGCTTCAGTACGAGTATCAATGGAAAAGGTCGCTTCATCTAAGTACTGCACTCGTTGTTTTGTCCCTACCACGACAATATTAGAATATATACAGTTCCTTACTATAAAATCTTTCTTATACAACCCACTGGCTTTTACTCGTTCTTCAATCATTGACTTTTCCCATGGCGTAGGACGAAACGCTATTGTTGGATTGATGTGCTGCCCTGGCATATTTTTCGGCTCCTTCCATTAATTTTCATCCGCTTCCGCTAACCTCTCCAACTGATCTGCCAGCTTTCGTGACTGGTCTGGATACAAATGAGAATATGTAGATAGTGTTGTCTGAATCTTTTCATATCCCAGTCTGTCTGCTACCAGATTAGGCTGTGCCCCAAATTTGGAAATCAGCATGCTGGCGTGAGAGTGCCGAAAAAAATCCAAACGTTTGGATATCTAAGATCATGTAATCGGATTCTTTTTACCTCTGATAACTCAACACCTCTCTGTATTTCATGTTCCCAGTATGCTTTTGTCGTGTTCTGAAACAATCTGTCTCTTGCCATGAGTCCGTACAGCCTACCTGTGTACTCCTTTAACTCTGTTACGAGAAAATCCGGTAATGTGATGATTCTCTTTCCTTTTTTTGTTTTCGGATCAGTAATCACATCTCTGTTCCCGATTCTCTGATAGGACTTAGTTATCCTGAGCGTTTTTTCTTCCTCGTCAAAATCTTCTAATGTAAGAGCCAGCAATTCGCCAATTCGGCATCCTGTCCAGTATAAAATCATAAAACCACAATGGGAAGTTGGCTTATCTTCCATACAGGAAATAAACTGTTCAAATTCATCCTGTGTCCAAAAATTCATCTCGTCTGCTTTACTTTTCCCAATAGTTCCTGCCTGACGGCATGGATTCCTCGGAAGATCATAATACTTTACAGCATAGTTAAAAATGCAGGAGAGCTGATTATTCACAGTACGCAAATATGTCTGAGAATACCCTTCCTTCAGTAACGTGTTCTGCCACTCTCGGATATCTTCTGCTGATATCTCTGAGGTGTTTCGGTTTCCAAAGTAGGGTAAAATTTTTAACTCTACAATGTAATCTTTGCCTCTCATGGTGTTCTCACGCAGACGCTCCTTCATATCATTCCTGTATATCTCCCAGAAAGCCTTGAAATCCATGTTCAGATTGTGAGCCTGTTGCATTGTAAACTGATTAACCCATGCTACTGCTTCTCTTTTCGTTTTAAAATTTCGTTTATGTTTCTTTACGCTTTTCCCGGTCCAATCCCTGTAATAGAACTGAACATCCCATAAACCTTTCTCGTTCTGATTTACTGTCAATTATATTGCTCCAGCCTGCGTGGACTTGTGTCAGCATTATTCTTTTATTTAGTCAGCAATAGATTTTTGAAATTATTAAAAATAACTCGTATCAATTCCGGTTCATCAAGCGATTTTGCTATAAGTTCATACTCTTCCCGTAATAATGACGGTGAAAACTTTTTTCCATCAACTTTTGAATATGGTCCATCACTTTCTATCAACAATCTATCTTTTGAAATTGTCTTTAAAGCCTTACTATGTCTATATGACTTCAGGTGCCAACAAGTTTCTAAGAATCTACTACTGACGAGTGAAAGAATATCTCGCATCTCTTCCAGAGTCTTAATTATCCACCAAGATTTTCAGACCAGCACTGGCGTGGTGGTCTTATTTTGATACCCAATTTTCAATCTGTATAAATTTTTCAATGTTCTTTCAATTTAGCCTTGACTTTTTATTTGCAGGCTGTTTTACCGTCAAGTATATCTCTCCTTTCTGCCTCAGAGGCATAAAATTACCTCTGAGACATCTGCTACCTAGGCTTCTCTTTCTGCTATTCCATGGCAACGTTCTTCTAAGTACTTCCTTGGAACTTTACCCGAAATAGTGATAAAACCTTTTTGTTCCAATTCTTTGTTTAAATCCCTTATAATTGCATAGCTCTTACCTTTCGCTTCGAGTTGCGTTCTAAACGCAATAAATTATATAACGATAAGAAAATCCAAAACTTGTCTGAATTAGAGTTAATCTCCGGTAAAAATCAAAATCCCATTTCTACCGTACAAAAACTGCTCAGACAAATGTGTGGTACCGGAGATTTCTATACATATAACAGAGCGAAAGAAATAATTCAAAACTGTTCTTACCTTCCCAAAGTAAAAAAATATGCTGCGTCTCCTGGAAGCCATGAAATTTCATCGCACACTTAATTATTCGGTTCTCCACGAATATGATGACACCATAACCAGAAAGTGGTTCAAACAATGCATGAAGCATCTCAACGATATCGATTTATCACCAATTACCCTACCAAACAAATGTCCTCTGAAATATTTTCCTAATCCTGTCGAATACCTCTTAGGACATTCATCAGAGCACTTAAAAAAAACAGATGTTGTAACTTTTGATTTTACCGAAATTGAAGAATAAGTTTATATCTATTCCAAACACTACTGAACATATTTCCAATCAATACTGCTATTATGATTAGGACTCTACTATTCCGCCTGATAATAGAACCAAAGCATAAACAAAGAGACCGGAAACGCCTTGTTTTCAAGGCTTTCCAGTCTCTTAATATGCCAAATTTATTATTCAAACTCGGCAAGTCCAAAGATATTCTTAAATATATTTGTTTAAGTTTTGTATCTTTCTTGCCATTATTTTATTTCTGTTTCATATATTATTTTGGCTCGCTGATTTTCTGTTGCCAATTTGTTGCCAAAGCATTATAAATGCTGTAAATAAACTTGACAACATTTATTTTGAAAACACCGCATCATTTCTGGAAAGTAGATACACACAGTATTGATTCATACTGATTCCCTCTCTCTGAGAATGCTCTGCCAGTGATCTGTGTAGGCTTCGTGGAATTCTCAATTTAAACTGTCCGGAATAATCTTCCAAACTGTCTGGTTTATGAATCTCTACACCATCTTCCAATGCAGCTTCAATCCATGCTTTTTTTGCATCCAGTGCATTTGCTACCGCACTCTCCACTGTCTCACCACAAGTAATGCATCCAGGCAAATCCGGATAAGAAACTACAAATCCGCCTTCATCTTTGTCTTCCACAATTTCCATACGATAGGACATTGCCATATAATCATTCAGCGTCTTCATCATTCTTCGCCTCACTTTCTACAATCTGCCTTACTATTTCTACATACACCTTCTTGATTGGTTCGTGCTTTGGTATTGTAATTGGCATACACCCTTGCTTTCTAAAAGTGTAATGACTGCTTCCACTTCTTGGTGCATTCATTTCGTATCCGTAGCTTTCCAATACCTTTCGTAACTCATCAAATCGGAGGTCTTTTGATAAATTACATATACGTGCTATCAGTTTATCCCACTTTGACATTTGTTATACCTACTATCTATATTATATGTGGTATCGTATATGGTGTCAATATTTTATTGTCTATTCCAAAATTTTTCATTTGATCGCATAAAATAATATAAAACATACCTATGTCAATGTTTCTTTGAGCTATCAACATTCCGTTCTAATTTGTTACTTCTGTTTTCCACTCTTCTTCTGACAACTCCATTACATTGACTAACTGTTTGCAGAAATTGTATATATGACTTGCACTTAAATTTGATTCATAATAATATTCATTGCACAACTCTTTAGGTCTTCTAAAAATTTTTGCATTTTTTCCAACGAGCGATGGATAATCCGTTTCTATGTTTTCAAGCTTATCCGGGGCTAAATCAGATACAACTTTCAATGTATACATTAAAACATCTGCCCATGTCTTTACATTAAATTCTTGTCCAAGAACTACTAACAAATAAGGTTTTGTTCCAGTTACACTTGACAAATCGCTACTATTGATTGTTTCACCAAAATATGGATATATTTTCATCAATTTACTTGCAAGAATACCTGCTCTTTGTTTTATTTCTATATCGCTCCATTTTTCAACCGTTGAAAAATACTTATTCATCTCTAAGTGAGATTCATTGTATATTTCACGCTTTCTTTTAAAACTATCATTTGACAATTCTGAATTATACGCCGTAAGCGTTAAATTTCCCAGCGTGTTTAAGTATAATTCATGGGTTTGTTCACAATCATCACCTAAATGTATTTTCCATTCGTCAGAAAGTGTTTGTGGCATAACATGCTCTATTGTCATATTATCTAAGTTTTGCAAATATCTTATTCCATGAAACACCAATGCTGACCGTGACTCCCAACTCATGCTGTATTCTTTTACTGATTTCATTTGCAATTTTCATTCCATCACCTTTTATCGAAGTGCTGGCAGATACATCCAGCCAACTTTCATCAATTCCGAATGGTTCTCTCAAATCTGTATCTCTGTCATTGGATTATCTGCATTTGGTTCTGTCTCGTCTTCCTCTGTAGTCTTTTCCGGAAATGCAATCTCTTCCACCTCCCGGTATTTCTGTCTGTTATCATAAGAATCCTGCCAGTAATCCAAGAGGAATTTCCCGCATATCACCGAAATTACCAGAAACACAATCAACATTACTTTTTCTATTTTCCTCACATAGCACCTCCTTCCGGGCATGAAAAAACCGGCAGGTATTTCACTGCCAGCAAACGCCATAACTTAATATAAAGTTCCTACATATTTTCCATCTTCCAGATGCATATAGCACTCATTCATCTGTGCAGATTCCATCATCTGCAAAACGTACTCCATCCCAGTGGCAAGTTCCTTTTCTTTAAACTCTTCCTTCGGAATCCAGTAAACACTTCCTTCCTCAGAGCTATGTAATATTCCTGAATACCGATCTGCCTTATACAAGAATATCACATGATGAGTGCCTGATTTATTCCAATGATATATGCCACAGAACAGAGGATTCTCAATCGTAAGTCCCGTCTCCTCGTAAACTTCACGGATGACAGCCTTTGTAAAGATCTCACCATTTTCCACATGCCCACCCGGAAACGTTGTTCCGGTATAACTGTCATTTACTTTGTCCAGTGCAAGTACATTTCCTTTTCCATCTTGCACCATACATAGATTCATGAAGCAAACTGTTTCCGTTTTCTTTTCCTCATGCTGGTTAAGGGAGCGTCTCACTCGTTTGTTAATATCAGCCCTCTTTTTCTTATAGTGTTTCACCACTTCGCCATAGGGAATCCATATATCTGCAACTGTGATCCGATCATATACTTTTGAGATAACATCCCCGATTTGCTTATCCCCGGGAAATGTATAGTTTTTCTCATAATATGCCTTTGTCTCCAGATACATCCATTCAGCTATTTTTTCCTTTTGTTTCAGTTTCAGATGAGAATACTTCTTATCCGTCTGAAGAAGTTTGCCATCAATCATTTTATGGTTCTTCCGGGACAACGGAACCATCTCCCTTCTATTCTTCCGTTTCTAACTCCAATCTCTGCAAAATATCTTTTATAATACCGGCATCTTCAATCAGGTTAATGCCAAAGCACTTCTTTCCAGCATCTTTTAGCGACGCTCCTATATGATACGCCGTTTTTCTGTCAAGGATTAAAAAGCGGTCATGAAATACGTTCGTGTATTTCACATTCAATGTTGGATACTGCATATTAAAATTATCAACATCCGTTTTTGATAGTTTTGTCCTTTTTAACGTATATACTGTAACGTTTACATTATCTTTTTTCTTTGAAAGCAGGTTCAGCGTTCCTACATCGACATAGCCGTCAATTAAAGTAATTTCTTTTTCTGCTTTTTGAATCAGGCTTACTATCAAGCTGAAAGCATCATATATTTGCCCATCAAAAAATACCTTTTGATTTGACTCCTCATGATCAGCTATGTACTCAAATATCTGCTCAAGCTTTTCATCCGTTTTTTTCTGGTATTCCAACTGTTTTAATTCAACATTACTGATACGCTCAAAAAGCAGAGAATTATTGGCAATAAAACGCCTCATCTCTACAAAAGCATTCATGATATTAATACTGACCTGAATAGCTACGTCACTTCTGAGTACTGCAGAAAGCATAGCAATTCCCTGCTCTGTAAAGGCATATGGCAGATATCTTCTTCCGCCTTTTTTCTCATTGTCTCCGTTACTTTTCATTGAGGTCGCAATTTGCGACCTCAAACTCTCTGTTTCTTTTTCTGTCAGTTGAAACCGGAATTCTTCTGGAAACCGGGCGATATTTCTTTTTACAGCCTCATTCAACCGCTTGGTCTCCACATGATAAAGCATTGCAAGATCACTATCTATCATAACCTGTTTGTCACGGATGACATAAATTAGTTTTTCAATAGCAGGCTGTACAACTTCTACCATCTGTGTTTCCGCAGTTCCCTGGTCTATCACTTCATTTGTCATTTGATCAGCCATATAATCTCCTTACTCAACTTGAAATACAAATTTGGCACGTCAAGCTGATACATTCATTTTTTATTTTTTCAAAACCTGCCTTTATTTTACATTATTTTCATTCTCTTGCATACCATTATTTAGCCAATACAAATCTCGCTTGATATCCCGATTCTGTCTTCAGTATTTTCCAGTTGAGTACTCTTTTTATATGCACTGATTTTATCATGAATCGAACGTTTTCATTTTTCAGGGAAAGGATAAATTCCTTATTCCAGGAATCAAACTTTAAGCGGATGGAAAATCCCTGATACTGTCCGACATTGATCATGGCATCCGCCTGTTTCATGGACTGACAGACAGCAAGGAGGGCTGCTCCCGCTTCTTTTTTCTCATAAAAGACAGTGCCACCGACTTCCATCACAAATTTCTCCGGATCCGTAATCTTATTTGCCTGACGGATGATACGCCCTTCCCTTTGTTCCAGGTCAGAAGGCTTCCAGCCCACATCCAGATGATGCAGGGCAATCAGACGATCCTGCACGTTGGTTCCGGCACCCATTTTTGCTGTGGAACCCAATAAAAAACGAACCTGTCCGGATTTTACTTTACTGAACAGCTCCGTTTTCTTCACTTCCGTATTGGCATCATGGATAAAAGCAATCTCTGCTTCCGGTACTCCTTTTGCCATAAGTTTCATTTTTAAATCGTCATAAACATTGAATGTCCCATCCCCTTTCGGTGTGCTGAGGTCGCAAAAAATGAGCTGGGCTGACCGTTTTGATGCGGTCTCTTTCCAGATAGCAAAGCTCTTTTCCACACAGGCACAGATTTTACTATCCTCATCATCCGGAAGCAATGGATTAACAAGACGCTGATCCAGTGCCAGCTTCCTTCCATCATTGGTCACTTTCAGCATATTGTCAACAGAGGAATCCACACCACCATCACGGATCACCTCTGCACGTTCTCCAAGGCTTTCCACGATCTCTTTCTGATGTTCAGATGGTTTTAACACCACCGTTTCATACTCTACTTCCGGAACGGGAAGTTCCAGCTGGTCTGCCGTCTTAATGTCAGCAATCTCCTTGAACATGCTCATCAGTTCCGGGATATTGTAAAACCTGGCAAATCTGGATTTTGCCCGGTATCCGGTACCCTCCGGAGCCAGTTCGATACTGGTCACAACCTCACCAAAGGTGGATGCCCAGGAATCAAAATGTCCCAGTCCCATCCGGTTCAGTTTGCCATACTGCAGGTAACGCTGCATGGTATAAAGTTCCGTCATGCTGTTGCTGACCGGCGTGCCCGTTGCAAATGTAATGCCTTTCCCGCCGGTGATTTCATCCAGATACTGGCATTTGTTAAACATATCTGCCGATTTCTGTGCTTCATTCTGGGCAATGCCTGCCATATTCCTCATTTTTGTGTAAAGGAATGCATTTTTGTAATAATGAGCTTCATCCACATACAGACGGTCTACCCCCAGTTCTTCAAACGTTACCACATCATCCTTTTTCTCTTTGTTCTCCAGCTTTTCCGGACGCCTCCTGAGACTCTTTTTGGTCTTTTCCAACTGTTTTACCGTAAAACGGCTGCCATCACTTTCCAGCTTTGCCTGCTGAATTCCTGCTTCCAGTTCTTCGATCTGCTCTTCTATGATCTTTTTCTGGCGTTCTTCCGATAAGGGAATCCTCTCAAACTGGGAATGCCCGATGATCACTGCGTCATAGCTGCCCATTGCGATTCTGGCACAGAACTTTTTACGGTTTGCCGGTTCAAAATCTTTTTTCGTTGCCACAAGGATATTGGCTCCCGGATAAAGCTGTAGAAACTCTGCGCCCCACTGCTCCGTTAGGTGGTTGGGAACTACAAAAAGGCTTTTCTGGGCAATACCAAGACGTTTGCTCTCCATAGCTGCAGCTACCATCTCATAGGTCTTTCCGCTTCCCACGACATGGGCAAGCAGGACATTATCCCCATAAAGCTGATGGGCAACGGCATTTTTCTGGTGCGGACGAAGCTCTATTTCCGGATTCATTCCCGGAAAGGTCAGATGGCTTCCATCGTATTCCCTGGGACGGATGGAATTGAAACGTTCATTATAAATCCGGCACAGCTTTTCCCTCCGTTCCTGATCCCTGAAGATCCAGTCCTTAAATGCTTCCTTGATCGCATCCTGTTTCTGGGTTGCCAGCATCGTTTCTTTTTTATTCAACACACGGATTTCATTTCCCTCTGCATCCAGCTTTGTGTCATAAATCTGTACGTCTTTTAAATTCAGGGTTTCTGCCAGAATCTTATAGGCATTGATCCGGCTGGTACCATACGTTGCTGTGGTCAGCACATTCCGGTCACTGTCCGTATTTTTACCGCTGATATTCCATGCACCACTGGCTTCCGATGTTTCCTCATTTACAATTTTCATAAGAATTGTAGCCAGTGTAACATTCAACTCATCGGGATTTTGATAGCCAAGGCTTGCCGTCATGCTTTCCATCCCCTGCTCTGATAAGTCTGGGCTGTCCTTTTTTATGTCTTTGGACACTTCTTCAAGGACAGTGTACATTTCACGAGCCTCAGATCTGAGAATTTCCAGGTTCTCCCGTTTTCCCACCACACAAACATGGTTATAGATACAGGAGCGAACAATATAATCCTGCTTTTTCATGCCACTTGCCTTTACCCTTTCATTGATGACCTGCTGTTCATAAGGTGTAACCCGGAATGCAATTGTCGGTTTATTGTGTTTCCCGTGTCTGTCACTTGCCATTTCAAAGTACCTCCATTTTTGAATTATCATATTTTTTCAAAGATTTTCTAACCATTGATACCATCCCCTTCAAATTCACTGTCATTCTTATACTTTTTATCAAGAAGCCCTGCCAATTTGCTCTGGGTTGAAGGATACAGATGGGAATAGGTATTTAATGTTGTTTCTACCTTTTCATGTCCCAGACGTTCTGCGATCTCCAGCGGAGCAACTCCCATATCCACCAGCATACTGGCATGGGAATGCCTGAGATCGTGCAAGCGAATTCTTTTTACTCCCGATTTTTCAATTCCGTTGACCATACAATGTTCCATATATGATTTTGTAAAACGAAACAGCCTTTCGTGCTTCATAATTCCGTACAGATGACTGCAGTATTCTTGAAATTCCTCAACCAGAAAATCCGGAAGTGTAATTACCCTGATACTTTTTGGTGTTTTCGGTCTGGTAATTACATCTTTTCCTTTTAATCTCTGATAAGATTTGTTGATAGAAACCGTTTTTTCCTCAAGATTGATATCATTATAAGTTAATGCCAAAAGCTCCCCGATTCTCATCCCCGTCCAGTACAGAAACTGAAATGCCATCTTCGCCTCCGGTTTGTCATTTACTGTTTCAAGAAAAGCCTCAAATTCATCCTGCATCCAGAAATCCTTCGGTTCTCCTTTGCTTTTCCCGATACTACCTGCTTTCCTGCAAGGATTATCTTTCAGGTTGCAATACCGCACAGCATAATTAAAAATTGCTCCCAGCTGGCAGTTGATTGTTTTCAGATATGTCTCAGAATAATTCTGCTTTAACAACCCATTCTGCCAGTTTCTGATATCTGCAACTGTAATCTCACTTAAGACCTTATGCTCAAAATACGGCTTGATTTTCAGATCGATAATATAACGTTTTGTGTACATGGTATTTTCACGCAACCGGACTTCCATATCTTTGTAATAGAGTTCAAGGAAATTACCAAACTCGACGTCGACGCTCTGCGTCTGCTGCTGAAGGAAATCCCTTTCCCACTCTTTTGCTTCTCCCTTGGTCCGAAAACCACGTTTCTGTTTTCTCTTCCGGTTTCCCTGCCAGTCCCTGTAATATACCTGTACTTTCCAGTTTTTTTCCTTCTTTATATACTCCCATTGCTATTCCTCCACCTTCATGCCATAAATCTTCTCGGCAAGAAATTTTGTTGATATTTTTCCAGGAATGACCAGAAATCCTCTTTCTTTCAGTTCCTCGTTGTAGCCTTTCATGATTTTATATGCAAAGGCTTTTGATACTCCCAACACTGCACAAACATCATCTACGTTCATATACATTTTTTCCTGTGTCATACTCATATTGCTTTTTCCTCCGATAAATACTGTTCTACATGTTCCAAACCATAAATCTTGTCCTCAACATACCGAGTGGGCACCCGCCCTAAAATCACATAATAGTTTTTACTTGCCAGGTCAGCGTTCATCCGCTCCACCACCCGGTAAGCAAAAGAGACCGAGATATCAAATACTTCCGCTACGTCTTCCACTGACAGATACATCTTTCTTTTACGCATGGAACCATTCCACTCCCTTCTCCTGTGGGATCCGGCAAACATCCTCAATCCCGTAAAAACGTTCCACAAAATACTTGGTCGGAACCTTGCCTTTAAGAACCAGATACCCTTTCTTCTCCAGTTCGCTGTTCAAATTTGCAATGATCTCATAAGCAGAGGTTGTAGATACCTCCAAAAGTTCACACACATCAGCTGCTTTTAAAAATAATTTGTTCTGCATAATCAGTACCTCCTTTGTGTTCTGAAAGTTTTCCCTTCATGTACACCGGACTGGCGGGAGGATTTTCGGACACGTTTTTCCGAAATTTTGCAAATTTTCCACAGGTAATATTTCCTCACAAATTCAAAAGCAATAAAAAAACAGTCTGCCCTGATGAAAACTACTTCATCAAAACAAACTGTTCTATAATAATTCCCCGATATTCTCTTCTGGAAATGCAATGATATTCCGGAAAACCTTGCCTATTCAAGAAATCCGGCTAGCAAAAAAAATAATTTTTAACTCCATTTGCACTCCAGAGACAAAAATAAAGCCCCGGGAAAGCCCATAAATACAGGCTTTTCCGAGGATTCGACTTCTATTCAAACTCGCAAATAAATCCTTGTCACTATACATTTTTGTATTGGCATTATGATTCTATTTGGTTTTATATGTGTTCCACTGTCCTAAGCCCATAGACTGTACTGAACGGTGTTATCAATTTGTTATCAAATTTCTGTTATCAGTCAAAGATTCTCGTAATATCCTGATATCGGTTGATCACACGATAAATCTCTACATACTCATTCCCTACCTTGTAGATAATCACGTAATCTTCCCATATCGCATATTTATAGTCTGTCCGAAAGCTGACTCGTTTGGAAAGATCTGATCCCATTCCCGGAAACATCTGAAGATTCTCAAATTTACCGTAAATTTCTTTTATGGTTTTTGCAGCATATTCCTCGTTGTCTTCAGCAATATAATCCCGGATGTTCTTCAGGTCCTTTGCAACAATCGGATTGATCCGCAATTTTAACATCTTATTCCCCCACAAGCGCCTTCAGTTCATCCAAATCCAGCCATCCTTCGCCATCTTTCACTGCTTCTTCAGCTTCCTGCAGCTTCATCAAAAGCTTCTTTTCCGCACGATCATGTTCATAATCTTCAAAATCCATAACCACAAAACGTCCTCTACCATTCTTGGTAAGATATACAGGCTCGCCTTTGTGACAGTTCTTCAGGACTTCGTTATAATTTCTCAAATCAGATACTGGTAAAATACTTGCCATATTCTTTCAGCTCCTTCCTTGATTTTATATTGTTTCTGCTACTTATATTATACACAAAAAGCTGTAAAATTCAACGTGAATTTTTACAGCTTTTTTATTCAAGTGATAATCCAGTCTTTGTTGTTACAGAATTACGAATCCGAATAACGAATAAATAAAAAATCATTCTTTATTGATTATTAACTACATTTTCACCAGTTTAGTAGAAAGCGTCTCCTTAAACTTAACATCATGCTCTACAAGCAACATCGTCGGGGCATAGTGCATTAACAATTTTTCAATCTGCATTCTGGAAAAAACGTCAATATAATTCAGCAGCTCATCCCATATGTAGATATGTGCCGGTGTGAGCAGACTGGACGCTATCAGAACCTTCTTTTTCTGCCCCTCTGAAAATTCTATCATATCCTTACCAAACTGTACTCTTGAAAAATCAAGTTGTCTTAAAAGTGTCAGTAAAAGTGTATAATCAATATCATTTTTTTCTGCATAAGCTTTCAAAGTTCCTCTCAAATGAGAAGTATCCTGACTTATATACGAAATCTTAAGCCCGCTTACTACTGATAGAGTTTTCTAAAAAGCAATGACTGGCATCTGTAATACTGTCACCTAAAAATATAATCTTTTTCATCTGTCCTTAACACCAAATAGCCTTATACTATAAATTGCATGAATTATAATTCCTGTCCGTCCTTAATTACCATCTTAAGCTCCAAATTCTCGTCTAATAATACGATATTCGCTTTCTTTCCCGGTGCGATCGAACCATATGTATCTTCAATTCCAAGACTCTTAGCCGGATTGATCGTCGCACATGCTACAGCCGTCTCAAGCGGGATCTCCATCTTCTTAACTACCGTACGCATACAGTCTGCAAGGTTTGTAACAGATCCTGCAAGTGCTCCATCAGATACCAGTGTTGCATGATTACCGACTACTTTTACATCCAATCCACCAAGTGTATACTGTCCGTCCGGCATTCCGGTCGCACGCATACTGTCGCTGATCAGGATCATACGGTCTGCTCCCATCATCTTGAACGCTGCTCTCACCATCGATGGATGGATATGTACACCGTCACAGATAATCTCTGCCATTACATGTGCACTGTCGGACACTGCTCCTACAACACCCGGTTCACGGTGAGTGAATGCAGGCATCGCATTAAAGAGATGTACGGCATGATTTGCTCCGGCATCGAATGCTGCTTTCGCATGTGCATAATCCGCATTGGTATGTGCAAGCGAAATGTTCACTTTATCTTTCATTGCTTCTACAAATGCAACTGCGTCCTCACTTTCTTCCGGCGCAAGTCCTACAAACTTCACAAGGCCTTCCGAAGCATCAAGGAATCTCTGACAAATATCCGTATCACAAGGCATGATATTTCTTTCATCCTGCGCTCCTTTTTTCACCGGGCTGATGAACGGGCCTTCCATGTTCACGCCAACAAGATCCGCTCCCTTCGGATTCTGCTCTTTTTTGTATTCTGCTGCTGTTCTTAAGATATCTTCCAGTTCTTCTACCGGAAGTGTCATTGTTGCTGGTGCGATTGTTGTAACACCCACAGAAGCCTCATATTTTGCAATATTTTCAATAGCCTCTTTACTGTTATCACAGAAGTCATCTCCCATACACCCGTGGAAATGCAGATCGATCAGTCCCGGAATTGCGTATGCCCCCTGTCCGTCAACGACTTCTTCCCCCGGCATATCCGGTACGTTTTCTGTCGTGTAAATGCTTTCGATCTTGTCATCGTGAACAACAATGCCGCCTGCTGTAAATTTTTTGTCTCCTGTATAGACAATTACATTTTTGATTATCATTTTATATATCCTCCATTTTATTTTTTCCCAACATACCTCTTAACATTCTAAAAACTCCTGTGCATCCCTTCTCCTTCTTCCAGTGCACGCAGTGTATTATCATGCAGAACTTCTTTTTCATATTTATCCTGTTCCAAATAGTAAGAATAGATAATATCAAGCATGACCAAAATCGGGAACTGCGGTGAGATTACATTCCCATGATTCAGGTGTCTGAGTGATGGAATCAGAACAACTTCTGTGCAGAACTGCTCGAAGCCACCCCGGTTGTTCGCCGTAAAAAGAATCGTTTTCGCACCTTTCCGATATGCTTCTTTCAGAAGAAACAAGACCTCTTCCTTGGATCCGCTGATACTGATTCCGAATACGAGGCTTCTTCTGTCCTGGAATACCGCCTGCATACGCATCATATCTCTTTCTACCAGCGAATCAATATCCACACCAATTCGCATAAAACGCAGTTCCATCTCTCTTGCTGCCAGACCGGAACTTCCGGTTCCGCACACGAACACACGCTCCGCCTGATTCAGACATCTGCTGATCCTTGCAATCTGCGCCTCATCCACCAGACTGTAAGTCTTATTCAGAAGTTCCTGATACGCATTCAGGATCATTCGCGTATTACCGGTAATGGATTCCTGCTTTTCTACAAATGTCTCTTCATACTGATAGATGAATTCTCTGTATCCGCGATATCCGCATTTCTTCGCAAATCTGGATAACGACGCTTCTGATACGAAGAGTCTCTCGGAAATGGATTTTGATGAAAAATCCACTTTCTTTCTGTTCTGTATAAAAAAATCTGCGATATTCCGTTCCACTGTCGTAAATTTATCATAATTCGATTCTATGATCGGAACGACTGATTTTACATAATATTCCATATCTTACTATTCCTGCTTCTTTATTTTATAACTCCAGACTATGCATGTCTTCCCTGAAAATGATAGAATGCGCCTAACATACCGGCATTGTTCTGGTTTTTGGCAAATGCGATACTTGTATGCTCCCACATGCTGGACACCAGGTATTTTTCCACTGCTTTTTCAATCTTGTCCTTCAGGAATGCTTCCTGCGCCATGATTCCGCCGCCAAGTACGACAACTTCCGGATTCACTACATAACAGATATTGGCAATACCTTTCCCAAGTACATCCGTCATCTCATCAATTGCACGGTTACAGATCTTATCACCTTTTTTTGCCTCTTCAAAAATGCGATATCCGCTCCAATTTTCTGCCGGTTCTCCCTTCCATGCAGCAACCTTCTTCGTCAGAATACTGGCTGCTCCGAGTGTCTGGAAATCGCTGTCATCCATATGCATATATCCGACTTCACATGCGCTGTTACTGAATCCGTGGAACACCTCGCCATTCAGCAAAATACAGCCGCCGATTCCGGTTCCGATTGTCAGCATCACAGCCGCCTTACTTCCTGCCGCCGCTCCTGCTTTGTACTCAGCAAGTCCCGCACAATTCACATCATTTTCCACTTCACATGGAATTCCGAATCGTTCTTCTACCGTCTTTTTGAATGCCGTTCCGATATAATTCGGGATCAGCGGTGCCGAATAGAAGATTTCACCTTTCTCAATGTCAACCATACCGGCTGTAGAAATACACACACCTGCGTCTGCCTCTTCTTTTAATGCTTCTACGATACCGATGACTTTATCAAGGATCGCCGGTCCGCCTTTCTGCGCTTCTGTCTTCATTTCTTTCTTTAACAATACTTCTGCATCTTCGCTCACAATACCATATTTGATTGCTGTGCCGCCGATGTCAATACTAATATATTTTTTCATCTCTGCTTTGCCTCTTTCATTTTTCTTCATTATACTCGTTCAGCCAGAAAAGGGCAAACCGTTCTTTTATGGTTTGCCCTCGACTTTTTCTGATTAAATCTTTACTTTAAATATTGCCTTTTTAATGGTTTCCGGTTCCTGAACCTGAACCGCTGTTCTGTGTCCGTCACTCGGATAACAGATCAGGAAATCTCCATCTGTCAGGACTACGGAAGAATTCTTTTCCCCATCCATCGGAAGAAAATCATCTTTTTCCACAAAATCTTTTAATTCCATATTCTGAATGAAGTTCAGATCGATCTGTTCATTTCCATGGATCATTACATGGACGTCCAGATAATTTTTATGTGCTTCCCAGAAACGTTCTTCCGGTGTTGTTGTTGTATATTCTACGATATTGACAAACAGTCTGTCACCATCGATTTCATGACTTCCCTTTTCATAAGATGCAAGGTCGTGTGTCTTTGCATATTCAAAGCACTCTTTTACCTGTTCTTCTAAGAATGGGAATTCTGATAAATTATTGATATTTCCAAAAATCACGAAAATCGTCACTCCTTCTTAGTTTTTGTAAATGGTTGTGTTAGGAGCAGGTACGGAATTGTCTCCTTTTGCCTTTCTCCAGATGATACTTGCCGGGATACCAATTACCAGTGATACTACAATTGAGATGATTGAGTATGACCAGATTGATACGTGATCAGCAGGTACGAAGTATTTGATGTATACCATTACGCCTGATGCAACGATGAATGCACATACTGCACCAAATGTATTGGCAACCTTTGTAAATGCTCCAAGGATAAATGTTCCGATCAGGATACCAAGTACCAGTCCCATGAATCCATTGAACCATTCGTATGCAGATTTTACTCCGCCGTTAGCCAGTACCATAGCAACTACGATTGCGAAGATACCAACGATCAGAGATACATACTGTCCGATCTTTGTCTGTTTCTCAAAGCTTAATTCTTTCTTAGAAAGTCTTGTCTGGATATCCAGTGTCCAGCTTGATGCTACAGAGTTCAGACCTGTAGAAAGTGTAGACTGTGCTGCTGCATAAATAGCTGCTAACAGAAGTCCTGTTACACCAACCGGAAGCTCAAATGCGATGTAAGATGCGAAGATCTGGTCCTGAGCTGCTGCCGGTGGAAGTGCATTCTGCTGATAGAATACGTATAATCCTGTACCGATCAGGTAGAATACTGTTGCGATGAAGATTGATAATCCTCCGTTTGTAAGCATCATTTTGTTCAGTTTCTTTGTATCAGTTGTTGTTGTAAAACGCTGTACAATATCCTGGCTTGATACGTAAGATGCCATTGTATTGAATCCGGCACCAACGATCATGATGAATACGCTGTCTTTAAAAATATTAGCATTGAAGATTGGCTGATCTACAGCAAGGAACTTATGCTCTGTTGTCAGTGCATGTGCGATTGCTCCAAATCCACCATCTAAGTGTGCTAACAGGAAGATCAGTGCAAATGTAACACCGATCAGAAGTACAGATCCCTGGATGAAGTCTGTCCAAAGTACGGATTTAAGACCTCCTGTGTATGAGTAAATAATAGCAATGATACCCATGATAATGATCAGTAAGTTTACGCTGATTCCAGTCAGACTTCCAAGTACCATACATGGAAGGTACATGATGATTGACATACGTCCGATCTGGTAAATGATGAACATTACAGCTCCAAGTACACGAAGTCCTTTGCTTCCGAATCTCAGTTCCAGATAATGATATGCTGTATCAATATCCAGTTTGCTGTAGATTGGCAGGAAGAATTTAATCGTGATCGGGATAGCTAACAGCATACCAAGCTGTGCGAACCACATGATCCATGTTCCTGCGTATGAGTTTCCTGCTAATGACAGGAATGAAATCGGACTTAACAGTGTTGCGAAAATTGATACGGAAGTTACCCACCACGGTACAGTTCCGTCTCCTTTAAAATACTCTTTTCCTTTCATTTCTTTCTTTGCGAAATGAAGACCGGCGAACAGTACAGCCGCGAGATAAACTACTAAAATGACTAAATCTACTACGGTAAACCCTTGCATCGTCTCTCTCCTTACAGATATTTTTCTTTCACATATTTTTTATATAATCTTACAGATATTTAGCTTTTGCGTCGCGAACCATCTTAGCTGCTTCTTCAACGATAGCCATGTCTTCTTCTACTAATGCTGGCAGTGGCTCTCTTACTCCGCCAAGTTCCAGACCTTCGTTGATCTTTAACATAGCTTTGATCACTGCGTACATATTTCCGTGTGCAGAGCACATCTTATAGATAATCTCATCACAAGCATACTGGATTTCTCTTGCTTCTTCCATCTTTCCGGCTCTTACATACTCGTCTAATTTCAGATATAATTCCGGCATAACTCCGTATGTACCACCGATTGCTCCTTCAGCTCCGATGACACGTCCACTCATGAACTGCTCATCTGGTCCGTTGAAGATGATGTAGTCAGGGCCTGCTGCCTGTTTGAACATCTGGATATCCTGTACCGGCATAGAAGAGTTCTTAACACCAATTACGTTAGGATTCTTTCTCATCTCTGCGAAAAGTCCCTGTGTAAGAGCCACTCCTGCAAGCTGTGGAATGTTGTAGATTACGAAGTCTGTGTTTGGTGCTGCTGCACTGATGTCATTCCAGTACTGAGCGATTGCATACTCTGGCAGGTGGAAGTAGATCGGTGGGATTGCTGCGATTGCATCAACTCCAAGGCTTTCTGCATGTCTTGCAAGTTCCTGGCTATCTTTTGTGTTATTGCATGCAACGTGTGCGATAACTGTAAGCTTTCCTTCTGCTGCTTTCATAACGTTCTCAAGGATGATCTTACGGTCTTCTACGCTCTGATAAATACATTCTCCTGACGAACCGTTCACATATACACCTTTCACACCTTTTTCTACAAAGTATTTTGTCAGTGCCTGAACGCCTTCCGGGCTTACATTTCCTTCGTTGTCATAGCATGCATAGAATGCAGGGATTACGCCTTTGTACTTTTCAAGATTTCTCATGGTTTCTTTCTCCTTTTCTTTGTCTTTTTATATAAATTTAATTTAATAAATTCCTTGCAGAATTATCTTTCCATTTCTTCTACAAATGATTTTGTGATCAGCTGCGGTCTTGTGATAATAGATCCTACAACAACACTGTACGCACCAAGCTCGATCACATGTTTTGCTTTTTCCGGTGTATTGATGTTACCTTCTGCGATCACTCTGTGTTTTGCTTTTGCGACAATCTTTCTTAAGATTTCGAAATCATTTGCCTCGATCTTATCGCCCTTGCTCTGCTCTGTGTAACCAACCATTGTAGTTCCGATGAAGTCAAATCCAAGTTCATCCGCATGCAGTGCTTCTTCCACTGTAGAACAGTCTGCCATGAATAACTGATCCGGATATTTTGCTTTTACTTCTTTAAAGAACTCATCTAATGTCTTTCTGCCAGGTCTCTTTGAAATAGTAGCGTCCATAGCGATGATTTCAGGTTTTACTTCCATCAGTTCTTCGATTTCTTTCATCGTTGGTGTAATGTAGATATCACTGTCATCATAATCTCTTTTTACGATTCCGATGATTGGCAGATCAACCTGTGACTGGATCTCCTTGATATCTTCTTTTGTATTTGCACGAATTCCGCTTGCACCTCCCTGTTTTGCAGCCAATGCCATTCTTCCCATAATGAATGAAGAATGTAATGGTTCATCTGGTAATGCCTGACATGATACAATTAATTTACCCTTCAGATTTTCAACTTTCTGATTCATTTTTTGTTCCCTCCTTTGTTCTGCAATCAGTATAGTATTGTTCGATTTTATTTTCAAGTACCTTTGCAGTTCTTGAAACTTCTTTCATCCTTTTCAATACTTCTTTCTGTTTTGCCTATTTTAAAATCCGTTTTTTATGCAATATGCACAATTCCAGGCAATTTCTTTCCACTTTTGAAAGTAGTTTCAGTTTATGCTATTTTACTTGAAAATTCATTTATAATGTATATACTAATATTCAGAAACAAAAAAACAATAGAATAAGGAGAGATTTTATTATGGTAATTTATAAAGCAAAAGACTATCAGGATATGAGCCGTAAGGCCGCAAACATCATTTCTGCACAGATTATTATGAAGCCAAACTGTGTACTTGGACTTGCAACCGGATCTTCACCGGTCGGTACATATAAACAGCTGATCGAATGGTATAAGAAAGGGGATCTTGATTTTTCCCAGGTTACAAGTGTAAACCTCGATGAATACAAAGGACTCAGTCCTGAAAATGATCAGAGCTACAGATATTTCATGAATACCAATCTCTTTGATCATGTAAACATCGACAAAACCCGTACTTTCGTTCCAGACGGACTGGAAGCAGATTCCGCGAAAGCCTGCAACGATTATAATGCAGTCATCCGTAAGCAGGGCGGTGTAGACCTCCAGCTTCTCGGTCTTGGACACAACGGACATATCGGATTCAACGAACCAGGTGCCGCTTTTGAGAAAGAGACACACTGCGTAGATCTGACAGAAAGTACAATTGAAGCCAATAAGCGTTTCTTCGAATCTGAAGATGATGTTCCGAGACAGGCTTATACAATGGGAATCAAGAATATCATGCAGGCCAAGAAAATTCTGGTTGTTGTAAGCGGAGAAGATAAGGCGGATATCTTAAAAGAGGTCTTATACGGACCAATTACTCCGAAAGTTCCTGCTTCTATTCTTCAGTTACATAATGATGTTACGATTGTAGCTGATGAAGCAGCACTCAGTAAGATTGATATGTAATATGAATAAAAAATCCCGGTATGTGAATCAGACATTTTTGAGCATCCAGCTCATTGTCCTTTCACATACCGGGATCTTTTTCTGTATTCGATTATATTTGCGGCAGCCGGACTATTTTTGTAAAGCTGCTGCTTTTTTTCTTCCTGCAATGATCAGTATAGCGGATATCATGTAAGCGCTTAATTCTTGGGTAGATAGACATTTGCCTAATTCAAGCTCATAATGATGATAGTAAATAGATTTTTACTACAGTCCATGGATA